>DBWX01000009.1:0-85016 GCA_002309175.1 Ruminococcaceae bacterium UBA1227 | reverse complement strand
GGCCAGCCGTTATGATCGGCGGCATGGTACCTCCGATTGCTATCGCACTCTCAACAACATTCAACAAGGCAAAGTGGAATGCACAGGAACTCAAGAGCGGTCCCGTAAACTATCTCATGGGTCTCTGCTTCATCACTGAAGGCGCCATTCCTTACGCAGCTTCTGACCCGCTTCGCGTAATTCCTTCGTGCATGATCGGCTCAGGTGTTGCCGGTGCTGTCTGCGCTCTCTTCAACTGCGCATGCCCCGCACCGCACGGCGGTATCTTCACCTTTGCTGTTGTTGAGCATCCGCTCGGCTACCTTATCTCGCTCGTTGCGGGCTCGGTAGCAGGTGCTCTCATGCTTGCAGTCTTAAAGAAGAATCAGGCAAAGGCTGAAAAGAAGGCTTAACGGCCTGTTAGGAGATTAAACTTATGGTTTCACAAGATTTCGTACTTAAAAACAAGATGGGCTTTCACATGCGCCCCGCACAGGATTTCGTAAAGGCCATGTCCAAGTATTCATCAGACATCAACATCAAGTTCAACGGAAAAGACAACAACGGTAAGAGCATAATGAACATTATGGCAGCCTGCATGAAGTGCGGCGCTGAGATTACCGTTGAGTGCTCCGGTGACGACGAAGAGGCCATGCTTGCTGAAGCGGCCGAGATGATTGAAAACGGCTTCGGCGAGGAATAATCAAAGGAGGAACACTATGTTACAGGGCATAGGTGCTTCACAGGGCTACGGCATAGGTAAGGCCGTAATCATAGAAGATTTGAGCCTTGATTATTCGGCAGTCAAGTATAGTTCGGCCGAAGAGGAGAAGGCCCGCCTTCAGAAGGCGATGGAGGACTTCACAACCGAGACCAAAGAGATGGTCGAGAAACTGAAGTCCAGCGCCGGTGAAAAAGAGGCGGCCATCCTCGAAGGCCATCTCACGATGCTCGAGGACCCGTTCATGCAGTCGCAGATGAGTGATAACATCGACGCCGGCATGACGGCCGAGGCATCGGCAGACACCGTCTGCACGATGTTCTATGAGATGTTTGCCGGTGTCGACGATGAGATGATGCGTCAGAGAGCCTCTGACATAAAGGATATCAAGGACAGTCTTCTGCGGCTGCTCCTCGGTTTAAACAACATCGACATCTCGGCGGTGCCGAAGGATTCCATCCTCATCGCCAAGGATTTCACACCGTCAATGACGAGCCAGATAAACAAGGAAAATGTTGCTGCAATCGTCACTGAGGTGGGCGGCGTCACAAGCCACAGCGCGATACTCGCGCGTGCCATGGGCATTCCCGCCGCGCTCTCGGTTTTAAACGCAACATCTGCCATATCTGACGGTGACTCACTTATAGTTGACGGCTTCAAGGGCAAGGTTTATACATCGCCCACAAAAGAAGAGGTCGCGGAGTTTGCTGAAAAGCAGAAGGCCTATCTTGAGGACAAAGAGGGCCTCAAGGTCTACTTCGGCAAGCCTTCCGTCACAAAGAGCGGTGTCGTAAAGAAGGTTTACGGCAATATCGGCAAGGCCGAGGACGCGCAGAACGTAATCCAAAACGGCGGCGAGGGCATAGGTCTCTTCAGGACGGAGTTTTTGTTCATGGACCGTGACCGCGAGCCGACCGAAGAGGAGCAGTTCGAGGCCTACTCGACCGTCGCGAAGGCGATGGACGGCAAAGAGGTTATCATCCGCACGCTCGACATAGGCGGAGACAAGGCGATTGATTATCTGAAGATTGACCGCGAGGATAATCCCTTCCTCGGTTTCAGGGCTGTCAGATACTGCCTGAAGAACAAGGACCTCTACAAGAAACAGCTCCGTGCTTTGCTTCGTGCCGCATACTACGGTGATGTAAAGATCATGATTCCTCTTGTCACCTCGCTTGACGAGGTAAAAGGTGTGAAGGATCTTATAGAAGAATGTGTTGCAGAGCTTGAGGCGGAGGGTACTCCGTACAAGAGAGCGCCTCTCGGTGTCATGATAGAGACACCTTCGGCGGCAATCATCTCAGACCTTCTCGCAAAAGAGGTTGAGTTCTTCTCAATCGGTACAAACGACCTGACCGGTTACACAATGGCCGTCGACAGGGGCAATGCAAATGTCAGCCACCTGTATGACACCTTCCAGCCGGCAGTGCTGCGTGCCATCGAGATGACAATCAAAAATGCAAAAGCAGCCGGAATAATGGTCGGCATGTGCGGCGAGGCCGCGGCCGATGAGAACCTTATTCCGAAGCTCGTGGAGTGGGGACTTGATGAGTTCTCGGTTACACCGTCATCAATTCTCGCGACCAGAAGAGCCATCTGCGAATGTGAATAAGGCTTAAATTTATGAAGTGCCGATGTCCTTGTTGACATCGGCACTTTAATGTGTTAATATATCGCACGTAGATAGAGGCGCACCAAAGAAAAGTACCGTGGCAAAACGGCTGGCGAAGCCGCACGGGAAAGGCGATGGTGCCGAAGTGAGCACAGTGGCGCGTGCTTAGCTGGCAGCGTGGGAAATACCCGCGGTGTTGTCGCAGCAATGCGGAGAGCTATCCGGATAATACTTAATTTGTATTTTATTCAGGACAGCCGCATTGTGCTGTCTTTTTTATTATTTTCACGGGAGGCACATACCATGAAAAACACCATCTTTGAGGGCGTAGCAACCGCTCTCATAACTCCGATGCTTGAAGACGGCTCGATCGACTATGAGGCTTTCGGAAGAATCATCGACTGGCAGATTGAACAGGGCGTAAACGCCATCGTTTCAGTCGGCACGACAGGCGAGGGTTCGACACTTGATGACGCAGAACACAAGGCTGCAATGAAGTTCACCGTTGACCGCGTTGCGGGACGCGTTCCGGTTATAGCGGGAACGGGCTCAAACGATACGGCCTATGCCATTTCGCTGACAGAATATGCCTGCGAGATAGGCGCGGACGCAATGCTTCTTGTAACACCTTATTACAATAAGGCGACACAGGAGGGACTTTATCAGTCCTTCAAGCTTATCGCCGATAAATCCACCAAGCCGTGCATACTTTACAACGTTCCGTCAAGGACGGGCTGTAATCTTCTGCCGGCAACGGTTGCAAGACTTGCCGATCATCCCAATATCGTAGCGGTAAAGGAGGCCTGCGGCAGCATTTCTCAGGTCGCTGAACTCGCTCACGCTGTGGGTGATAAGATAGATATCTATTCCGGCAACGACGACCAGATAGTACCCATTCTCTCACTCGGCGGCAAGGGCGTAATCTCCGTCCTTTCAAACATTATGCCTGCAGAGACGGTTGAGATGTGCAATGCATTCTTCAGAGGCGATGTAGCGAAGTCCAGAAAGCTTCAGCTCGACCTTCTTCCTCTCATTGACGCTCTCTTCTGTGAGGTCAATCCGATACCCGTCAAAGCCGCATGTGCGGCAATGGGATTCGGCGGAAACTATCTCCGTCTGCCGCTTACACCGATGGCAAAGGAGAACGAGGAGAAGCTCCTCGCGCTCATGAAGGAACAGAACCTTATCTGAGGTGGTAATATGAAGATTTTACTTTCAGGCCTTTGCGGCCATATGGGCGCGGAGGTCGTCGCCCTCGCGAAAACCGGATACCGCGACGCGGAAGTGGTCGCGGGTGTTGATCCGTTTTCGACGGGCGCCGACGTGCCCTGCGCCGCGACTTTTTCCGATGCGGAAAAGGACGTTGACGTAATCGTCGACTTTTCGCATCACTCAATGACCGCGGCGCTCTGCGAATTCGCGGTTTTGAACAAGCTTCCTCTCGTTGTGGCCACAACGGGCCAGACCGAGGAGGAGAAGGGCATGATTGCAAATGCCGCAAGATCAGTTCCCGTATTCTATGCGGCAAACTACTCCGTAGGCGTTGCACTTTTATGCGAACTTGCCCGCAAGACGGCTGAGATTATGCCTGAGGCGGAGATAGAAATAGTTGAGACCCATCACGACAGAAAGCTCGACGCGCCTTCGGGCACGGCCCTCGCCATTGCCGAGACAATAAAGACAGTCAGACCTGACGCTGAAATCCGCTGCGGCAGAAGCGGCAACGGCAAGCGCGGCGAGAAGGAGATAGGCATTCAGTCAGTCCGTATGGGCAATATCGTCGGTATTCACGAGGTGCTCGTCGGCACACAGAACCAGACGATTACTTTAAAGCACGAGGCACACAGCAGGGCGCTCTTCGCTGAAGGCGCAATCTGTGCCGCCGAGTTCCTTCTTACGAAGGGCCCCGGTCTTTATACAATGAACGATATGATTAAGTTTTAGGTGATCCCCATGAAAATAGCAATTTACGGTTACGGCAACTTAGGTCGCGGTATTGAAAGTGCCGTACAGCAGAACGATGATATTGAACTTATCGGTGTGTTCACACGCCGTGATCCCGCAACGGTTAAGACAGCCACGGGCGTGCCTGTCTATATGGCGGAGAATATACTCGCATTTAAAGATCAGATAGATGTGCTTGTCATCTGCGGCGGCTCCGCTACGGACCTTCCCGAGATGACACCTGTTCTTGCGAGAAACTTCAATGTCGTTGACAGTTTTGACACACACGCGAAAATTCCCGAGCATTTCGCTGCGGTAAATACCGCCGCGAAGGAGACAGGACACCTAGCTCTCATCTCCGCAGGCTGGGATCCCGGCATGTTCTCACTCAACAGACTCTATGCAAGCGCCATTTTGCCTGAGGGCGCCGATTACACGTTCTGGGGCCGCGGCGTAAGCCAGGGCCATTCAGACGCCATAAGGCGCATAGAGGGCGTCTCAGACGCACGTCAGTACACCGTACCGGTGCAGTCCGCCCTCGATGCGGTCCGCGCAGGCACAAACCCGACCCTGACGACCAGGGAAAAGCACCTTCGCGAGTGCTACGTTGTAGCGGAGGAGGGGGCAGACCTCGCCCGCATAGAAAATGAAATCAAGACAATGCCGAACTACTTCGCCGATTACGATACAACGGTAACGTTCATCACGGCGGAGGAGATGAAGGCGAACCATGCCGAGCTGCCGCACGGCGGATCCGTAATCCGCACGGGCAAGACCGGCTTGAACAAAGAACATACACACGTAATAGAGTACAGTCTGAAACTCGATTCCAACCCCGAGTTCACCGGCAGCGCCCTCGCTGCCTTTGCCCGTGCGGTCTGCAAAAAGCACGCCCGCGGCGAGTCAGGCTGTATTACCGTATTCGATATCGCTCCCGCGGACCTCTCACCGCTCTCAGGTGAGGAGCTTCGCGCACACATGCTCTAAGGTGATTTTATGATCTGTGAAAACCTCTCCGTTTTGCCAAACGGACATCTCGCTTTCGCGGGACTTGATACCGTGGAACTTGCCGCGCAGTACGGCACGCCTCTCTACCTTATGGACGAGGCGCGGATCCGTGAGCGCTGCAGGACTTACCTGACCGCTGTCGCTGACGCCTTTGACGGCAACGGCAAGGTGCTTTATGCCTCAAAGGCGGCCTCCTTCAAGCGTATCTACGAGATAATGCAGGAAGAGGGCATGTGCACCGATGTCGTCTCGTCAGGCGAGATATTCACAGCGGTAAAGGCCGGCTTTGACCTTCACAATGCATACTTCCACTCAAACAACAAGACCGACAGCGACATCGCATATGCGATGGACGTCGGTGTCGGATACTTTGTTGTTGACAATATTGAGGAGCTTACGGCCATAGATGCCGAGGCGCAGAGGAGAGGCATAAAACAGCAGGTCCTGCTCAGAATCACTCCGGGCATTGACCCGCATACCTATGCCGCAATAAATACCGGTATGGTGGATTCGAAATTCGGTTCCGCCATTGAGACCGGCCAGGCGGAGGAAATAACCCGCGATGCCCTGGGCCTTGCGGGAATTGAGCTTGTCGGTTTCCACTGCCATGTGGGCTCACAGGTGTTTGATTCCGATGTTTACATCCGCGCATCAGATGTCATGCTCGGTTTCATTGCCGAAATGAAGAACAGACTCGGATTCGAGGCTTCAATACTGGACCTCGGCGGAGGCTACGGCGTCCGTTACACCGACGCCGATCCGGAAATAGACATTCGCGCCAACATACTCTCCGTGGGCGCTCATATGAAGGAGACCGCAGGTCGCCTCGGTATAACCCTGCCGACGGTCTGCTTTGAACCCGGCCGCAGCATAGTTGCTGATGCCGGCATGACTCTCTACACCGTCGGCACGGTCAAGAGAATCCCCGGCTACAAGAACTATGTGTCAGTTGACGGCAGCATGGCGGACAATATCCGCCACGCACTCTACGGCGCGCCTTACACCGTCGTCGCCGCTGACAATATGAATGCCGCGACCGATATGGAATGCACGGTCGCAGGCCGCTGCTGCGAGAGCGGCGACCTCATCGCCGAAGGCGTGGCGCTGCCGTCGTCGACAAAGCGAGGCAATATTCTTGCCTGCCTGACGACCGGCGCATACCACTACTCGATGGCATCAAACTACAACCGTCTGTGCAAGCCGCCGGTTGTAATGATAAATGACGGCGACACCTATGTCGCCGTAAAACGCGAGACACCGGAGACCCTGACCTCGCTGGATGTATAAATTAAAGCCCCGGGCTTTCTGCCCGGGGCTTTTTTCTTATCTGTGTTTGTTGTAACTGTGCGAGTAAATCTCGAGAATCTCGTCATAGATTTTCGCGTCACCCGAGAGGTCGGGATTGGCTTCGATTATCTTTGCTATGACATCGTCGTTCATATATTCCATATAGAAGGTTCTGGAGAGGTGCTTCATCTTGAGTTTCTTGTCACCGTATTTCCAGACCTGTTTGTACTCTTTCGCTGCGCGGCCGAAGGCCTTGTAGGGATGTTTGAAAACAACCTGGCCGGCTTCGTTGACGCCGAGCTCGAACTTCTTGGCTTTCTTGGAATTTGTGAGCGCGTCATACGTGGCCTGGCTCACCACTGCCGTGGCGGGGTCGTATTCCGCGACATATTTATTCTCGTTAGGCACATTGTAATACGGCATGAGTACGCCGAAGAAAGCATAGATGAGCAATGCAAGGACACCGACAGCCAGAATGGCGACGATGATGAGAGCGATTACTGCTATCTTTCCGGCCTTTTTGATTTTTGCCATTATTTCATCCATTGGAGTTCCTCCTCAAAGGAATTTACTGGATTATTTTAACACATATGTAACTTTAAATAAAGAAGGAAATATGATAAACTGTTAAACCGAGGTGAAAAACAATGGGTACCCCTGATGTTCAGGGCAATAAGCTCTGGACAAAGGATTTTACAATAATAACACTTGGCTCTCTCGTCTCGATGCTCGGCAATACAATGTCCGGCTTCGCGATGAGCCTCCTCGTGCTTGAATATACCGGAAGCACACTTGCCTACTCAATCTACATCGCATGTTTCATGCTGCCTCAGCTTATCATGCCGATATTCTCCGGTGCCATACTCGACAGGTTTTCAAGGCTTAAGACAATCTATTCACTCGACTTCCTGTCCGCCGGACTTTATCTGCTTTTCGCGATACTGCTGGGCAATGGCTGGTTCAGTTTCCCGGTACTTGCCGTGACGTGTGTATTTCTCGGAACCATAGAGAGCGTCTACTTCGTCGCATATGAGAGTTTTTATCCGCTGCTTATCTCCGAGGGCAACTATCAGAAGGCCTACTCAATAGCCTCTGTCTTTGAGACCATGTCCTTCTTCATGGTGCCCGTCGCGACCTTCTTTTACAAGCAGATAGGTATTGCCCCGCTGCTGGCCGTTGACGCGGTTACATTCTTCATTGCCGCGGTGATGGAGACCCGCATAACTCAAAAGGAAGACTATGTTGAGAAGCAGAAGGCTGACCTGCTCGAGAGCGGGGAGGAGCTCAAAGGCGCGAAACTCATGCTCCGCGACATAAAGGACGGTTTTGCTTACCTGAGGACGGAAAAAGGCCTGCTTTTTGTGGCGATTTATTTCTTCTTCTCTTCCCTGGCGGGAGGCGCGGAGGAGACCATGGGCCTGCCGTTTTTCAAGAACAGTTTTGAAAACGGTGAGTATCTGTTCTCGCTGGTCTACGGCTCCGGTGTAGTCGCCCGTGCAGTGGGCGGCGTTCTGCACTACAAGTTCAGGATACCGGCAAAGCACAGGTATAAAATCGCGTTTACGGTTTATATCTGCCTGAACATAATGGCGGCAGTCTATCTCTACACGCCCATTCCGGTCATGATGGCGATGTGTGTCGTGGAAGGTATTATGGGTGTCACAAGCTACACCATAAGAGTCTCGGCGACGCAGTCCTATGTGCCTGATGAGCGCAAAGGCCGTTTCAACGGTGCTTTTGAGATACTTCTCACGGGCGGATTCTTTCTCGGCACGACAATCTCGGGCGCTCTGTCCGAACTTGTGCCGGATGTGAGATATATCATTACCGGATTCATGGCTTTGAGCCTTCTGGCTGCAATAGTATTCATCGGCGGCAACAAGAAATACATCGCCCCGCTCTACAATACGGAAAACTAATTTGAAAGGATTTTATATATGAAACTCAGTGAAATGGTCTACAAGAGACCGGATATTGAACAGGTCAAGGCGGATCTGACAAAGTTTACGGAAGACTTTAAAAACGCCGCGACTTTTGAGGAGGCGGATGCGATATTTGCCGCCATGGACAAGTATCAGGACACCCTCGAGACGATGATGTCCCTCTGTTATATCCGTCACACAATCAATACAAAGGACGAGTTCTATGAGAAGGAGCAGGACTGGTTCGATGAGAACATTCCCGTTTTCACGGAGTATTCCCAGCCGTTCACACTTGCCCTTATCGCGAGCCCGTTCCGTCCTCAGTTCGAGGAGAAATACGGAAAATTACTCTTCATAAACGCGGAGATGGAACTCAAGACATTCAAGCCCGAGATAGTCGCAGATCTTCAGGCTGAGAACAAGCTCGTTACGGAGTATGAGAAACTTCTCGCTTCCGCCCAGATAGAGTTTGAGGGCAGGAAGATGACAATCTCCGAACTCTCTCCGTTTAAACAGGATGCGGATGACGCAAAGAGACTTGCCGCATGGACTGCAGAAGGTAACTTCTATATGGAGCATAAGACCGAACTGGACGAGCTCTATGATAAACTCATTCATCTTCGCGACAAGATGGGCAAGGAACTCGGTTACGGCGGTTATATTCCTCTCGGATATTACAGAATGACGCGTAACTCCTACACCAAGGAGGATGTCGCGAAGTTCCGCGAGTCCGTAGTCAAGTATATTGTTCCGCTCGCGGACAAGGTTTTCCGCGATCAGGCGGAGCGTATAGGCAAGGACTATCCGCTCAACTACGCTGACGCGGCCCTTATGTTCCGCGACGGTCCGGTGCGCCCGCAGGGCACGGCCGACGACATACTGGCTCACGGCAGAAAGCTCTATCACGAGCTTTCGCCGGAGACAGCCGAGTTCATTGACTTTATGTATGACAATGAACTCCTTGACGTCCTCTCCAAGGACGGCAAGGCCGTCGGCGGCTATTGCACCGACCTCCCGGACTACAAAGCACCCTTCATCTTCTCAAACTTCAACGGCACTGCTGATGACGTAGAGGTTCTTACACACGAGGGCGGACATGCTTTCGCGGGTTATATGGCGCGTGATGTATTCCCGAGTGAGTACAGAAGTCCTACGATGGAGGCCTGTGAGGTTCACTCCATGTCTATGGAATTCTTCTCATGGAAGTGGGCGGAGGGCTTCTTCGGACCGCAGACGGATAAGTTCAAGTATCAGCACCTTGCCGCTGCTCTGAAATTCATCCCTTACGGTACCATGGTTGACCACTTCCAGCACATTGCTTTTGAAAATCCCGACCTCACGCCGAAACAGCGTGATGAGGAGTGGAGAAAGCTCACAGCCGTCTATATGCCGTGGATCAAGCTTGATGAGATACCTTTCTTCGGTGACGGCGCAGCCTGGCAGAGACAGCATCACATCTACTCACTGCCGTTCTACTACATTGACTACTGCTTCGCACAGACAGTAGCTCTTGAGTACTGGGCATACATGCAGAAGGATTTCGATGCCGCCTGGAAGTCATACATGAAGTATGTAAGCTTCGCAGGTACGAAGATTTTCAAGGATCTCGTAGTTGACGCGGGCATGGAGAGCCCCTTCGATGAGGAGGCCTTCAAGTCCATCTGCGAAGAGGCCGGCAAGTGGCTCGATGACTTTGACCTCACAAAACTCGCATAAGTACGTTTTTTGTGCAAATTGTATAAATTTAATATATTAACTTTGGGGTGTTAAAGCGCTAAATCACTTTGACACCCTCCTTTATTAATATTATAATTAAGGGCATGTAGGACATGTATTGTTCTGCATGCAATGCAATTCGGAAATATGTCTCATACATTGAGGCAAATAGGAAAAGGAGAGTACAAATGAAACTCAAGAAAATTGTTGCATTAGTACTTGCACTTGCTTTCGTTCTTTCATTTGCAGCCTGCACAAAGGGCGGCAACAACGGCGGCAAGAAGACAGGCGACGTAACAGTTGTCATCGGTGACTCTACACAGGCCAACGGCGACTGGGCTTACGGTGCTTTCGCAAGCTCTATCAATGCTACAGACCAGAATGTCATCTTCCTTACAGATGACTGCGTAACCGTTCAGTCAAATGAAAACGGTGACTACGTAATCAACGACTCTGTTGTTGAGAAATTCGACCGTACAGAAGATGACGACGGCAACGCCACCTACACCTTCAAGATCAAAGAAGGTCTTCAGTTCAACAACGGCGATCCGATCAAGGCTGAAAACTTCCTTGCTTGGCTCCTCTTCATCACAAGCCCCGCAGGACTTGAGATGGGCGTTACAAAGCAGACCTTTGCTATGATCCCGGGCGGCGACGCTTATTCAAAGGGCGAAGCTCCGGCACTTGCAGGTGCACGTCTTCTCGGCGACTATGAGTTCTCAGTAACAGTTCTCGCTGAAGGTTCTGACGGTAATGCTTACCTTCCTTACTACTACGACATGAGCTATGCCGGATTCCAGGCAGTTAACCTTAACTACTGGTTCGGTGAAGGCTGGTCAGTAGCAGATGACGGCGAAGGCGCTTACATGAAGAACGCCAACGGCACAGAGTTCACGAAGGATGCTATCGAAAAGGCAGTTACAGCTGCTCAGTTCGCTACATCTGACCGTGTAACAGCAGGTCCGTACAACCTTGTTAAGTTCGACAAGACAGCCAACGAAATCACACTTGAGCTCAACGATAAGTATTGCGGCGACTTCCAGGGCCAGAAACCCACAATCAAGAAGCTCGTTATCGTTAAGGCTGAAGACGAGACAGTTATCGACACAATCTCCACAGGCGGCATCCAGATTTACTCAGGTATCGCTGACGGTGATCAGGTCAATGCTCTTCTCGACCTCATCGACTCCAAGAAACTTGACAGCTCTTACTGCAAGTATGACCGTGCCGGTTACGGTTACTTCGGTTTCGCTTGCGATATCGGTCCTACACAGTACACAGAGTTCCGTCAGGCAGTAGCTATGCTCCTTGACCGCAATGAGTTTGCTAACACATTCTGCCAGGGCTGGGGTTCAGTTGTTCACGGCCCGTACTGCACA
Source organism: Ruminococcaceae bacterium UBA1227 (assembly GCA_002309175.1). GTDB lineage: Bacteria > Bacillota > Clostridia > Oscillospirales > Acutalibacteraceae > UBA1227. The sequence continues at coordinate 73,448 of DBWX01000009.1, read as the reverse complement.
GCTTTCTCAATGTATGAGGATTCCAAGGACTTCCTTGCCAAGAACCTCAACACATATGACTACAATCCTGAAGGCGCTGTTAAGCTCCTCAAGGAAGCAGGCTTCATCTACAACGAAGACGGTTCTGACTATGAAGATGGTTCAGGCAAAGTTCGTTATAAGAGAGTAACAGCTGACGAAGCTAAGTATTATGAAGACTTCTGCAAGACAGTAAACGGCGAGACATACATGCCCGCTATCGTTAACTGGGCTTCTTCAGAAGGCAACTCAGTTTCCGACCTTCTCTCCACAATGCTTGCAAACGGTAAGGCTACTAAGGAAGCCGGCATCGAGATCAAACAGAACGTTATGACCTTCGATCAGCTCCTTAACTACCTCTATCGTCAGGATATCTCCGCTCTTGGTGACGGCGACTATGCAGTTCCTAAGTACAACATGTTCAACCTTGCTACAGGCTGGTCATCAGGTGCTTATGACTTCTCATTCGAGTTCACCACCAACCAGGATTACATCGACATGGGCTACAACGTAAACCACCTCTATGATGAGAAGCTTGATAAGCTTTCAATGGACATGGTATACGGCGTTGAGTCCGGTGACTATGACAAGTATCTCGATACATGGCAGCAGTTCGTACTTCGCTATAATGAGCTCCTTCCTCAGGTTCCTCTTTATGCGAACATCTACATGTCTGTATATCCGAACAGCATTGCTAACTATCAGGAGGGTCCGTTCTGGGGTTATGCCCGTGCTATCCTCTACGCAACTCCTGCTAAATAATTAAGCACAGGTTAAAAGGGGCCTCCTCTTCGGGGGAGGCCCTTTTATCTGTAAAAAGAGGGGGAATATAGGAAAACATGAAAAAGTATTTAATCAAGCGTGTCATTTACCTTATCATCGTTTTCTTCGTGGTATCTCTTATGATGTTTTTCGTGTACAACCTGATCCCGTCGGATCCGGCACTTGTACAGCTTGAACCGCTTAGAAAAGTTTTAAAACCCGATGAATGGCAGGCACAGTATTTACAACTGAGAGCGCAGCTCGGTCTTGATGACCCGCTGATTGTCCGCTATGCCCGGTGGATGGGCTTCATAAAGGATATCAACGGAGAGTTTGACGGCATGCTCCAGGGTAATTTCGGCTATTCTCTGGGTTACAAGAGAGACGTAATTGACATAATCGGTGCGCCGATGCTTAATACAACGATACTTAACCTTGTTTCGACCATCCTCACTCTTTTAATTACCATACCGCTCGGTATCTACTGTGCGGTTCACGCGCATTCAAAGTCCGACAGCGCCATTCAGGCGGCGACGGTCGTAGGTTACAGCCTTCCGACCTATCTTGTCGGTATTCTCTTCATCTATCTGTTTGCGGTTTTACTGCCGCTGTTTCCTACGGGAGGCGCAAAGACTCCGGGCTCAAATTATGTCGGCCTGCATGAGTTCGCCGACCGTATGTACTATATGGCTTTGCCCATAATCGTCCTCGTGTTCACGGGACTTGCAGGCATGACTCGTACGGTTCGTGCCGCGATGATGGACACTCTTACACAGGACTATATCCGTACGGCCCGCGCGAAGGGACTTCGCGAAAAGGTTGTAATTTACAGCCACGCATGGCGAAACGCACTCCTGCCCGTATCAACTTCGATAATGGGCTGGTTCATTGCCGTATTCACGGGCGGTTCGCTTGTAATCGAGCAGACATTTGCATTAAACGGTACAGGTAAACTCTACTGGATAGGTCTTAATACGACCGACTACGAGCTCGTACTGGCCATGCAGATGTTCTACACATTCGTCAGCCTCGTAGGCGTACTGCTGACTGACATAAGCTACACGCTGGTTGATCCTCGTGTACGTATTGATAAGTAAGGAGGAACTTATGGAAAATAAGAAAAAAGAATTCTTCCTTACTCGCTGGATAAGAAGATTATTATTCCCGAATAAGGAACTTGACATATATGCCGAAGAGCAGATGCAGAGCCCGTTCCGTCTCGTCGTAAAGAACTATTTCTCAAAGCCGATGTCGGTTGTGGCTCTCGTAGTGTTCATCATAATTGCGCTCTTCGTATTCATCGCTCCCAATTTCGTCTATCTTGACCTCGGTGAGCAGGACAGCACACTCGTAAACATAGCTCCCGGATACAACATGCTGAAGTATCCGAAGGCACTTGAACAAAACGGTGTACAGGATATCTCTGTCGGCAACAACTACTCTATCGGTGTCGACAAAGAGGGTAACACCTATGTCTGGGGCAAGAGCAAGGTAACAAAGATCATCAACCTTGCGGAACTTCCCACAGACGTAAACAATGCACAGGTTATAGGTGTGGCAGCGGGCGCTGACCACGCGATAGCCTATGACAGAAGGGGAACGGTATATGCCTGGGGCAGCGACCGTCTCAACCAGTGCACACTTCCGAAGGAACTGCAGCAGAATAACCTCTCACACACATTCAAGATTGTGAAAGCAGAGGCTTCAAACCAGTTCTCGGGCGTTCTGACAAACGAAAACAGATTCTTTATCTGGGGTAACCAGAACTTTGTTGATTTCTCATATGATAAGGAACAGTATGACGGTCATGTCGTCGATTTCGCGCTCACAAATAATTCTTTCGTGCTTCTTCTTGATTCCGGTAAGGTTGTAAAGGGCGGCGAGCACGCGAGCACGACCGTACAGAGAATCCCCGAAAAGGCGGAGAGCGGTGTTGTATCGCTCGCCTCCACGACAAACACTGTCGCGGCGCTTAAGGAGGACGGCAGCATTGTCGTCTGGGGCGCCCCGACAAAGAAAGAGAACAAGGTTCCGAAGTTTGATTCCAAGGTAGTCAAAATCGTAGGCGGACGTTACCACTACACCGCTCTCCTCGAAGACGGTTCAATCGTCTGCTGGGGCGATGACAAGTACGGCCAGACCACAGTGCCTGAAAAGGCTGAAAAAGCCAATGTTGAAGCCCTCTATGCCGGTTCTTTCCAGAACTATGCCGTAGATAAGGACGGAAACATCTTCACATGGGGCCTTAAGGGCTTCCCTCTCGGTACGGACAACCTCGGACGTAACGTATATTCGCGTCTTGTAAACGGCGGTAAGATGACCATGACAATCGGTGCGCTCTCCGTTGTTATCGAAATAATCATCGGCGTAATCCTCGGCGGTATCGCCGGTTACTTCGGCGGAGTGGTCGATATGGTAGTCATGCGTATTGCGGAGGTCGTATCCTCAATGCCGTTTATACCTTTCGCCATGATTCTTTCGGCCGTTATGGGTACGAAGGTTTCAATAGAACAGCGCATGTACATAATCATGATAATCCTCGGTGTACTCTCATGGCCGGGACTCTGCCGTCTTGTCCGCGCGCAGATGTTCTCACAGCGTGAGATGGAGTATGTTGTGGCTGCGAAGGCTCTCGGCGTAAAAGAGAGAAAGATTATCTTCAGCCATATCATCCCGAACGTCATGTCTGTATGCCTTGTCTCCATTACACTCGCATTCGGTACAGCAATGCTTACCGAGTCCACACTTTCATACCTCGGATTCGGCGTTCCGCTTCCGACACCCACATGGGGTAACATGCTCACAGGCGCAAACAACAGTATCACCATCCAGAACTACTGGTGGAACTGGGTATTCGTAGGTTCTATCTTCGGTATTGCGTGTATCTGCATCAACCTCATCGGTGACGGTCTCCGTGACGCGCTCGACCCGAAGTCGAACAGAAGATAAGGGGGTGTGAGTATGGAAGATAAGAAAGTATTATTGGAAGTAACAGACCTCCACACCTATTTCACGACAAAGCGCGGCATAGTAAAGGCCGTTAACAACGCTTCATACTCCGTAAATGAGGGAGAGACCCTCGGTATAGTCGGTGAGTCCGGCTCGGGCAAGAGCGTATCTGCCATGAGCATACTCCACCTTCTGGACGGAAACGGCTACATCGACAGCGGCAAGATAACCTTCGACGGACGCGACATTACGAACCTCTCAAAAGAGGAGATGTACCAGATCCGCGGCAACGATATCTCGGTTATCTTCCAGGAGCCGATGACCTCTTTAAACCCCGTATTTACGATAGAAAAGCAGATCTCCGAAGTTTTCATCATCCATCAGAACATGGACAAGAAAGAGGCTGCGGAGAAGTCAGTCGAGATACTTCGCGATGTAAAAATCCCCAACCCGGAGATAGTCGCGAAACAGTATCCGCATCAGCTCTCGGGCGGTATGCGCCAGCGTGTAATGATAGCCATGGCGCTTGCCTGCAAACCGAAGCTCCTTATCGCCGATGAGCCCACAACGGCTCTCGACGTTACCATCCAGGCACAGATTCTTCGCCTTATGAATGAGCTTAAGAAGGATCAGGGTACGAGTATCCTCTTCATCACTCATGACCTGGGCGTTATAAACCAGATGGCCGATTATGTCGCAGTCATGTACTGCGGACAGGTTGTCGAGCGGGTTCCCGCCAGGACGCTCTTTAATCCCGAGACCAAGTTCTCTCATCCTTATACAGAGGGACTTCTGTGCTCGATTCCGCGTCTTGACACACCTGCAAACGATCGCCTGGACGTAATCCCCGGTGCGGTTCCGCACCCGCTCGACCTCCCGAAGGGCTGCAAGTTTGCGCCTCGCTGCAAGTACGCAACCGACAAGTGCAAAGAGGAAGAGCCGCCCATGACGAAGATATCCGATGTCCAGGACATCAGATGTTTCTATCCGAATAAGGAGGAACGTCAGAATGGCTGAAGAAAAGAAAGTATTATTTAAAATAACCAACCTCAAGCAGTACTTCCCCTTGAGCAAGAAGGGTATGTACGTCAAGGCTAACGACGGCATAGATATCTCTATCTACGAGGGCGAGACCTTGGGTCTTGTCGGTGAGTCCGGCTGCGGCAAGTCGACGTTCGGCAGAACGATGCTCGAACTTTATAAGCAGACGGACGGCCAGACACTCTACTTCGGACGCTCACTCGACGAGTTCGCGCCGAAGTACGTAAAGTACACAATAAACCATCTCCCCGCAATGAAGGAGAAGTCAAAACGTCTCCACGAGAAGGCAAAAGAGGCCGAAAAGGCTCTTGAAGGCCTCAAGGAAGGCGATGACAACTACGCCGAGAAACTTGAGGATTACCGCATCGCGAAGCTCGAATCCGATGCCGCTTTAAGAAACATCGCCAACATTTTCGGCGGTTTCATTACGGTTGATGATACCTCCGCAATCCAGGCGGAATTCAACGTTATCTACGGTCTCTCACTTAAGATGAGAAAGGCCGAGGAGAAGAAGGTAAAACTCGATTCAAAACTCGCCGATGCCGAATACGTACAGGAACACAACGGCGGCAACGAGAACAAGGTTGCTTCCGCAAAAGCCGCTGTAGAGGCAATAGACAAGGAGATGGAGGACATCCGCGCCAAAATCGAGGAGTCCCATCTGAGGATTGTTGATATACGTTCCAAGTATAAGGACGATGAGGAATTCCAGAAGTACGAGGTTTACCGCAACGACGGTATTGACCTTGCGCGTCTTACAACGAACGAGATAAGACATCTCCGTTCGGATTTCCAGCTCATCTTCCAGGACCCCTATTCATCACTCAACCCGCGTTTCACCGTAGGTCAGATAATAGGCGAGGGCATGGTCGCGCACGGTCTGTTCTCAAAGCGCAGTCCGCGTATGCAGGATCACGTCCTTGAAATAATGGAGATGTGCGGTCTCGCGCCGTACTTCATACACCGCTATCCGCACCAGTTCTCGGGCGGACAGCGCCAGAGAATCGGTATTGCCCGTGCGCTCTCAACGGATCCCAGATTCGTCGTCTGTGACGAGGCCGTATCGGCACTTGACGTTTCAATTCAGTCCCAGATTATCAACCTTCTTCAGGACCTGCGTGAGCAGAAGAACCTCACATACCTCTTCATCACGCATGACCTGTCCGTTGTCAAATACATCTCCGACAGAATCGGTGTAATGTACCTCGGCAACCTGGTTGAGCTCTCTGACTCACAGGAACTCTTCGACCATCCGGCCCATCCCTACACGGAGGCCCTTCTGTCGGCGATTCCCACTACAAACTATGACGACAACCGTGAACTCGTAATCCTTGAAGGCGACATACCTTCACCGGTCAACCCGCCCAAGGGCTGCAAGTTCCACACCCGCTGCAAGTACTGCACGGATATCTGCAAACAGATTACTCCGGAGCTTCAGGAAATTGCTCCGAACCACTTTGTCGCATGTCACCATATTTTAGGTGAAAAGAAAGAGAGTAAGTCCGATGCTTAAAAAGACACAAGAGGGATTTGAAATAATGGAGGAGCGTAATAAGCGCTACCTCGAGAGCATGAAAGAGGAGGAATCCTCTGAGGAAAACGATGAGGAGAGAGAGGAAGAGCCTCACTATGACCTTGAAAAAGGTGACCTCCCCGCGATAATCATTTCTGCCCTTTTGACGTTTATGCCGATTATTCTGACTTTAGGCGGAGCGCTCGCTCTCGCATGGATATTACTCCATTGAGGGAAAACTATGATTGAAAAAGTCCTGAATTGGTTTGAACAGCTCGCTGCCATACCTCATGGCAGCGGCAACACCAAGGCAATATCCGACTTCTGCCTCGCTTTTGCAAAAGAGCGGGGTCTCGAAGTATATCAGGACGACAGCAACAATATCATTATCAAGAAGAAGGGCAACAGGGATTCTGCCCCCATAATGCTCCAGGGCCACCTTGACATGGTTTGCGAGTGTGACCCCGGTATGAACTTCGATTTTGAAAAAGAGGCCATAAAGCTCGTCAGAGACGAAAACTGGCTTACCGCAGAGGGCACTACCCTCGGAGGCGATGACGGAATCGCCGTGGCCATGTGCCTTGCGATTCTCGACGCCGACGACCTGTCCCACCCGGACCTCGAGGTCGTGTTCACGACCGATGAGGAGACGGGCATGTTCGGCGCGCACGCGCTGGACACAAGCAGACTGGAAAGCTGCCGCCTTCTCAACATCGATTCCGAGAACGAAGGCGTGCTGACAGTCGGCTGCGCCGGCGGCGCACGCGCCGAAATAAAACTGCCGATAAGGCCTCAGTATATACCGAACAGCACGGACAGCGACAACGACTGCTTCCGCATTACGGTAACGGGTCTCATAGGCGGTCATTCCGGTGTTGAAATCGACAAGGGACGCTTAAACTCCAACATCATTATGGGTGACTTCCTGCTCTATCTTCTGGAGAACGATTTCAACGTAAGGCTTCTCAGTATTTCGGGCGGCAAGGCCGATAACGTAATACCGTCCGAGACACAGGCCGTGGTCTTCGCCTCATACGAGGGCGAAGTGGCTGTCTCGACGGATGTGGCAACCCTTGCCGCAGTATATGTCGAGGAGAACCGTATAGACACCGATCCGGACATGGTAATTGCCGTTGAACCCGCAAGTCTGCCGAAGAGCGGCGGACTCACGATGATGCTCGGCAATTCAGATACAGAGAGGGTAATTGAATTCTTAAATGCCGTGCCCAACGGTATTATGGCGATGAACGTGGATATTCCCGGTCTCGTAGAGACCTCGCTAAACCTCGGCCAGGTGGCCCTGGACAGCGAGAACTTCACCGCACGTTTCTCCGTCCGCTCAAGCGTCAAAAAGGCCAAGGAGAGCCTCTTAGAGCGTCTTGACGGCATTGCAAAGGAATATCACGGTGAAATGACCTCTGACGGCCACTATCCGGCCTGGGAATTTGTCAAAGATTCCGCCTTCAGGGATGACGTTGTCAGGGTCTTTAAGAGCCTCTACAACAAGGATCCCGTCATAGAGATAATCCATGCGGGACTTGAGTGCGGTATCTTCTCCGAGAGAATACCGGGTCTCGACGCAATTTCAATAGGTCCGGATCTCTTCGACATCCATACGCCTAAGGAGCGTCTCGACCTGCACTCCGCAGAGAGGACCATGAACTTTGTCCTTAAAATTTTAGAAACTGTTTGACATTTAAACGCTCAACTACTATAATACCTACATAATTCAATATTAAATGCGTTGAAGGCACTATGCTTTCGGACCAGCGTTCAAAGAGAGCCGGCGGTTGCTGCAAGCCGGTGTTCGCCCCGAAAACAGTCTCCTGCCGGAGCAGAATTCCCTAAAGGCTTAAGTTGTATAAGGAATTCCGGGAAGTCCCGTTACAGACTTAGGGCTTGTCAGAGCCTGAAGAGAGCCGAGTAAAACTCGGAATTTGGGTGGTACCGCGGTAACACAGATTATCGTCCCGAAAACACAATCGTGTTTTCGGGATTTTTGTTTTTTCAAGGAGTGAAAATGATGAGAAAAATCAGCTTTACTGACGTAACAGTCAGAGAGAACGAGAACCTGACATTCAAAGAGAAGGTTGAGATGGCCAAGATAATGGACAAACTCAACTATGCCGGCATTGACCTGCCTGAGATGACAAATCCTCAGACGGACTCACTGCTCATTAAGACTCTTGCAATGACTCTTAAGGACTGCAGGCTCAATGTTCCCGTCGGCATGAAAAAAGAGAACATAAAGACAGTGTGGGAGGCCCTTAAAAAAGCCAAGAAACCCACGCTGAAAGTCAGTGTGCCCACAAGCACCGTGCAGATGGAATATGTCTGCCACAAGAAACCCTCAAAGGTTCTCGATCTCATCACCGAACTTGTAACGGAGTGCAAGAAATATTGTAACTACGTTGAATTTGAAGCTCTCGACGCCACGAGAGCGGAGTATGATTTTCTCGTCAAAGCCATAAACGGCGCCATGGAGGCGGGCGCAAACAAGATAACCGTATGCGACACGGCCGGCACTACAATGCCGAGCGAATTCGGAGCCTTCATCAGAAAACTCGTCGCCGACATTCCCGAACTTACAAAAATCGAGTTCGCAGTGCTTGTCGACAATGAGCTCCACATGTCAAACGCCAGCTGCTTCGCAGCCGTCGAGGCAGGCGCCAACGAAATCAAGACCGACAACAAACACATAGAAAACTCCGTAAATGTCATCGACAAGCGCGGCAGCGAACTCGGCCTCAAAACCAGCATCAAGACGACCGAACTTCAGCGCGGTGTCTCCCAGATGGTATGGGCTCCGAGCACTCAGAACCAGAGTGTCCGTGAGAAGGTGATCGCCACCGATACCCCTGAGTTCACACTCACTGAAAAAGACACGGTTGATTCCGTTGCGAAGGCCGCAAAAGCCATAGGATACACACTTTCAAACGAGGACAAGAAGAAGGTCTTCGAGGCCGCAAAGCGCGTAATTGCGAAGAAAAATGCGATTTCAACTAAGGAACTCGAGGTCATCATCGCTACATCTGCCCTCACCGTACCGTCAACATATGAAATAGAAAACTATGTAATAAACAGCGGTAACATAATCCAGGCAACAGCCAACATAAAGCTCAGAAAAGGCAAGGAAATCCTCTCCGGCATAGGTGTAGGCGACGGTCCGATAGACGCCGCTTTCACAGCCATCGATCAGATCCTCGGCCACTCATATGAACTCGACGATTTCCAGATTCAGACAGTAACGGAGGGCCGTGAGTCCATGGGCCAGGCACTCGTAAAACTCCGTGCCGAGGGCGGAAAACTCTACTCGGGCAACGGTATTTCGACAGATATCATCGGCGCGTCAATCCGTGCATATGTCGCTGCAATCAACAAGATTGTGTATGAGGAGGCATAAAATTGAAACTCGCTTTTTCCACTAAAAACTGGCCGGAATACGACTTCGACGGCTTTGTCAGACTGGCAAATGACCTGAAGTATTCAGGCATAGAACTGCACGATGTAGCTCTCGCAGACGGCGAGTCAAACAAAGTCAGAAGCTTCCTCTTCAACGAGGGAGTGGAAATCTGCGCCGTAAACAGCGAGTTCAACATCGCTGACAAAGCTAAGAAACAAGAAATGCTCAATGCGCTTCCGGAGCTCTGCAAAAAGGCCAAACTCATAAACTGCAGCTTCATCCGCGTATACGCAAAAAGCGACGAGGAAGACGCAGTACAGACGGTAATAGACTTCCTCAGCGAAGCAATTCCGATTGCCGAGCAGGAAAAGGCCGTAATCCTCCTTGTTACGCGAGATCTTTTCGCAGATACGGCAAAACTTTCAGAGGTTTTAAAGGCTTTTGCCTGTGACACAATAGCCGCCGACTGGAACATGCACGACACGTTTTTTGACGGAAAAGAAGAGCCGGAAAAGACCATCGAAAACCTCGGCGCATACATAAAACTCGTACACATTGTTGACGCAACAGAGAGCGCAAAATATGCCCTCGTCGGTGAAGGAAATCTTCCCATCGAGGACATGGTGAATGCCCTGAAATCCTTAAACTACGACGGTTTCATCTGTCTTGAATGGAACCCGGTATACCTTGAAGGTGTAGACGATCTCGAGATAATCCTGACCCACTTCTACCACTTCATGACCGCGACTGAAACCAAGACAAAAACCCAGTCTCACTACTACTATAACAATGCCCACACGGGCAAGTTTATCTGGAAAAAAGAGGCTCTCATCGACAAGACTTTCCCTCAGGTTCTCGACACCATGGTTGAGGAGTTCCCCGACCAGCTTGCCTTCAAGTACACGACCCTTGACTATACACGTACCTACGCGGAATTCCGTGACGATGTCGACCGTTTTGCAAGGGCACTTCTGGCCCTCGGAGTAAAGAAGGGAATGCAGGTTGCAGTCTGGGCCACAAACGTCCCCGAATGGTATATTTCCTTCTGGGCAGCCACCAAAATCGGTGCTGTTCTCGTCACCGTCAACACGGCATACAAGAGGGCAGAACTCCTGTACCTGCTCAAGCAGTCAGACACTCACACCCTCATCATGATCGAGAACAACAAGGATAACAGCTACAAGGACACAGTGCTTGACATATGCCCTGAACTCCTTAACACCAAAAAGGGAGATAAACTTCATTCCAAAGAACTTCCGTTCCTCAGAAACGTCATAACAGTGGGCTTTGAGATGCCCGGCTGTCTTACATTTGAAGAGGCGACAGAGCTCTCAAGCAAAATACCTCAGACCGAAATGCTCAGAATTTCGGCAACAGTTGACAAGAACGATGTAGCGAACATGCAGTACACGAGCGGCACCACCGGATTCCCGAAAGGCGTCATGCTCACCCACTACAATATCGTCAACAACGGCAAGTGCATAGGCGACAGAATGGACCTCTCCACAGCCGACAGAATGATGATTCAGGTACCCATGTTCCACTGCTTCGGAATGGTACTCGCCATGACCGCCACAATGACTCACGGCGGCACGCTCTGTCCCATCCCGTACTTCTCCGCAAAGCCGAGTCTGGCCTGTATTAACCAGGAACATATAACCTGCTTCCACGGCGTACCTACGATGTTTATCGCCATGCTGCAGCACCCTGACTTCGAGAAGACCGACTTCTCATACATGCGCACCGGAATCATGGCAGGAAGCCCCTGTCCGATACCCGTCATGGAAGAGGTTGTCGAGAAGATGCATATGACCGAAATCACCATAGTATACGGTCAGACCGAAGCCTCTCCCGGCTGTACAATGAGCTCCACATCCGACAGTATTGAAGTGCGCTGCACGACCGTCGGCAGAGAGCTTCCCGAAATCGAATGCAAGATTGTAGACCCCGAGACAGGTGAGGACCTGCCCGACGGTGTCGACGGCGAATTCGTCGCCCGCGGCTACANNATGAAGGGCTACTACAAAATGCCCAAAGCCACCGCGAGCGCAATTGACGCCGACGGCTGGCTCCATACCGGAGACCTCGCGCAGCGCACCCCTGAAGGCTTCTACAAAATCACGGGCCGCCTGAAAGACATGATCATCCGCGGCGGGGAAAACATCTATCCGCGTGAAATCGAGGAATTCATCTATACCCACGAAAAAGTCAAGGACGTCCAGGTCATCGGCGTGCCCGANNCGCGGCGGTGAAAACATCTATCCGAAAGAAATAGAGGAGTTCATCTACACCCACGACAAAGTAGAGGATGTTCAGGTCATCGGCGTACCCGATGAAGGCCTCGGAGAAGAAATCTGCGCAGAAGTCGTCCTCAAGAAAGGGGAGACCATGACCGAGCAGGAACTCAAGGACTATATTGCCGCCAACATGGCCAAGCACAAGGTCCCCAGATACGTCCTTTTCGTAGACGGCTTCCCCATGAACGCAGCCGGCAAAATCCTCAAGTACAAGATGCGCGAAGATGCCGTCAAACTTCTCGGCCTTGAGAAAGCCGACAGCATAGAAACAGCATAAAAAACACACAAAAAAGAAAAGAAAAACCAAACCCAACAAAACCAAACAACAAGCAGCAGGCCGTAAAGTAAAATAACTTTATGGCCTGCTTCTTTATTATTTGTGAGACAAATCTTCAGAAATGTCCCAAAACATATTTTAATATTTTATTGCATTTTTGTTCACAATTCGTTAAAATGTTACCATGTGTATTTATTAATGGTATTAATCTAATTATTTTTTTATTAATTAATATCTATAAAGCACATGAGATAAATTGTTAAGAAACGGAAAACAAATTGATGGAAACATCGGAGGGTAAGAAAGAATGGTAAGAATTCCAACACGGTCTTTTGAGACCAAAGACAGAGTGCTGTCTTTCTTCTTAGCGTTGGTTTTCACCTTGTCTTGTGTGGTAGTTGGTCTGCCCAGCTTCAAACTCAAGGCAAAGGCTGCGGAATCCGCTAAGGATTCCGGTACGATTGAGTACGACATCGGTATCTTTGATTATGATGTCAGCCTCGTCGAGACCGGAAACGGATCGTACAAAATGACATTCAATATTGCGTCTGAGGTAAAGCAGAATGCGCAGAACTCTGTCAGTACAGTTGCGACTGACGGTTACTTCGTTGCCGACTTTACCGGCCAGTACCTTGTTGAACTCTGGGGCGGTAATGGCGCAAAAGGTGACAACGATTTCGGTGACGGCGGTAAAGGCGGTACCGGAGGACACGTATACGGATACGTCTACCTCAATAAAGGCGATATACTTTACTACGACCTCGGCGGTGCCGGACTTCAGTCTATAGCGCCGAACAGTGACACTGCTGCAAACGGCGGTGGCCCTCATGGTGAACAGGGCAACAAAAAGGTCGGCGGCGGTGGCGGTTATTCTGCCGTTTACCTGTTCTCGGCTAACTCAAGCAATCACGGTGCCTCATATTTCAAAGATACCTATCTTGACGAAAACGGAAACTTTAATCTGAGTGACGTTTCAAAAGAAGATTGGGAATATGACAGAACCCATAACTTCATCATGGTTGCCGGCGGCGCCGGCGGCGGTGGTGCCGGACGTGGTCTCGGCGGCGGCGTCAGAAACTTCTTCTCGGGTTCTGACCCGACACCCGACGGTGGTAACGGCGGTAACGCAAATGGTACACCCATATCTGTAGCCGGTGGTGTTGTATTCGCCGGTCAGGATGGTGTATCTACAACTAAAAAAGATCAGGGCCATGTCGGTAAGGGTGGTTCTGATGTCCCCGGACCTGACAATACCACTGCTCTCGGCTGGTGGGAAGGCGGAAAGCCCAATAACTGGGAGGGCACATATGCTGACGGTGTACCCGGCGGTTACGGCGCAAAAGGTAACTTCCGTGGCGGCGGCGGTGGCGCAGGCTACTGCGGCGGTTCAGGCGGTATCCAGAAATCTGCCCTTATTCCCGAAGATATCGGCGGTGGCGGCGGTGGTTCCTCCTACATCGCAAGCACAGTTAACAATCAGCCAGTTGATTACTCCTCCGTTTCAAATGATATAAAGAACAGAACAAATCCGAACGATGCTACAACCGGTGGCGGATTTGTTGACATTAACTATATGGGTGAAGAAGACCAGGGCTCTTCAGCGAGCAACTGGCTTGATTCGCTCTATTTTTCAGTAAATGTTTCCCCGTATTTTACTGTAGATGTTGAAAGCACATCAGGTACTCCGGGATTCAACCCCGATAGTATGGGTGGAGAAGCCTATGTTGCAAACTTTGCTCTCAGCGACGGCGGTACAAGCACAATTACGCTTACGTTTACCCCTATAGAAGGATTCAAGGGCGGTAACAATGTTCCGCTTCTCTATACTGATTCTCATCAGCCGAATCCGGAATTTGCTCTAATTGACACAACCGGAGCGGTTCCATGGCCTGATAATATTCAGACAAAGACAATAAACGATGACGTTTCCTATGTAAATGTTCCCCTGAACATGACCGCTCAAGGTGAAACTGTTGAGATTCCTGCTGAGGGTGAATCAGCAGGCATAATCAATACAGCTGATCTCTATACCGATAACTACGAAATGGTAAGAGGCAGTGTCAACAATGACACAACAGCTTCTCTCACTACCAGAGTCTATGACTTTATCGGTAACATTTCCAATTATTATGTCCATGATCCTGATGATCCTGACGACGAATTCGTTAAACCTTCAGGTAAACCTGATAAGCCCATTACTCCCGGTGGCGCTAAGGCATACACTGTAGGTGTAACTGTTGAACCTAAGTATTCTCCTGCTAAAGTCGGTAAACCCGTTACCACAACTGAGGTAACGGCAATAGGTTATGCTGACACAGCAGAGAAGGTAACAATTAACGGTATCGTTTACAACACAGAGAAGGATATTTCCTACGATGCTGCAACAGATACCTACACGCTGACTCTTAAAGTTTCGTCAAACTATGATAACGACGATCTTACCTTCACACAGGCTAAGTCCGTGGGTGAAAGCAGCAGGACAATTACGAAAAGCAGTTCTGCTGAAGACAAAGTTTACACTGTACCGGCAGATGGTTGGTATCTAATCCAGGCTCGTGGCGGTAATGGTGCCAAGGGCGGTGACGCAAACGTACGAAACGGAAAGGGTTCTGCTACCGGCGGTGCCGGCGGCTCCGGTGGTTATGTTTACGGCTGGATTTATCTCGAGAGAGGTACCAAACTTACAGCCACAATAGGTGAAAACGGTACTCCTGCCGGAACAGATGGTGTCAAGCCTTCAAGTGACGGTGCTGCAGGTACAGGTGGTGCCGGAGGTAAGCCTTCAAGCATATTGGCAACCAAGACTGACAACACGACATTTGGTGTTGTTGTTGCCGGTGCCGGCGGTGGCGGCGGCGGTGCTGCTGCAACTGCACCGAACACCGGTGTCTTGAGAATACATGAAGATAACGGTGACCCCGGTTCTAATGCCGGTACGGCCACTACTTACAGTGCAGCTATGACTACCCCTTCAGCTGAAGATATGCATGGTAAAGACGGTAAAACCAACACAAGCGGTTTGGCCGGATGGAGTGCTACAGGTGGTGCCGGAGGTCAGTCGAGCAAGAGCTACAGTGCTTTGCTTTCACAGGATGTCTCGGATTCTTCCGGACTTTCCGAACACGCCAAGGCTATGTACACACAGACAACCGGTATATCCCTTACCGAGCCGTCTGTCAGAATAACTCTCCTTGACCAGGCTATCTCTCC
This sequence comes from Ruminococcaceae bacterium UBA1227, assembly GCA_002309175.1. Classification (GTDB taxonomy): domain Bacteria; phylum Bacillota; class Clostridia; order Oscillospirales; family Acutalibacteraceae; genus UBA1227. The sequence continues at coordinate 57,978 of DBWX01000009.1, read as the reverse complement.
GATGGATGATGTCAGAGAGTCACTCAAGAACAAACTCAGAGGTCTCGCTGTGGTGGACTATGAGTTTACACAGTATTTTACTGATATCACCATGATTGCTCCCACGGATGAGGAGTATGAGGCATGCATTAACATTCCGGGTATGGCTACGCCTAATTCTGATGGTGTAACTGAGTCAATTACAGCAAGCCTTAATAACCTCACTTGGACATGGACATTTAAGCCCATTGACGGTTTCTTCGGTGGTAACGACATTGAAGCCCTTAAGAAGATAACACTAAAGCAGACCGACAGTAACTACGAAGATGGTTTCAAGAGGTTTGCGGGCACTACTCATGAAACAATAAATGACCTTGAGATAATGCCTCAGGATCGTCCCGGTGCTACTGATACCGGCAATGTTGTTCCGAATGCTAAATATGACTTTGTCAACCACAAACTTGCAAGTCCGATAGAGGCTTCGGTTGTAACTGATAATCTCAGAGTATTGTATGGTACAACGGTTCAGTTCAATCAGCTCTTCAACGTTACCAGAAATGACTGGGACGATGCCGGCCTGAAAGACGATTATGTTAATCGTATTTATGAAAACGATTTCCCTGATGGCGGATTTGAAGCGACTGAGAATAAGACCTTTACCTACACATTTGGTATCTCACCGAAGAATAATACTTCCAAGGGAATAGTTGATGATATCGATAAGGAAAGATATACATCGCTTCATGCAAACGTAACGGTTTACAGCGAAGTTACTACTGACCTTGATCATATGGAATACTTTGGTCCCACCGAAGTCGATTATGGTCATAACCTTACGGCTAATGTAAAAGCGGAAGCAGGTTATATCAATCCGGAACTTACATCTGTTACTTCCGGCGGAAAAACGCTTGTTTCCGGCAAGGATTACAACTATGACGAGGAATATGGCGAACTTACCGTTTATGCCGATTCCATAAAGGGCGAAGTCAAGATTACGGCAAAAGCATATGTACAGCCGTATCATATTTACTTCATTGCATACGATGAGAACGCTCAGATTATTCCTGAACTTACCAATGGTAAGTATGAACCTAATACGGGCACTCTTCCTCAGATGGAAGTTAATCCCGGCGACGATATTACCGGATATATTCCTGTAATCAGCCCTGAACTTAGGGATCAGAAGCCCGGTTATCAGTTCAAGTGGGACTTCGGAACCGATGACGGTTCCGCAATCACCACAATGCCGGCATACGATCTGTGGGTATATGGTACATTTATGCCGTATACGTATACATTAAAGATTAATTATCTTGATGTAGGTGCAGATGGCAAGCAGGGCACAAGTGATGACGTAGTAATATCTGATCCGTTGATTAAGGATAAGATTGCTTACGGCGCACGTTATGTCTTTGAGTCTCCGGTTGTTTCCGGCAAGGAACTTTGCAACCCTGAAGAGGCTGCGTACGATTTCACTGTTAACGAGTCATTCCTTACTGAAAAGGGAATCACATACGGTATTTCTACCTTTGAAGAGACCGACAACAGAGAAATCAATGTAAATATATATTATAAAGATAAAGTTCCCGGTAACGTACTGACACTGAGATACATTGCCGACGATACAGGTGAGTACCTCAACAGCAATACGTATGTCAACTTTGCTGATTGCGGTTCTTCATATGAACTTGTTGAAGGCAATCTCTTCAGCAAGGTCGGCTATAAGATTGCAAATATCCAGTATTACAATGCCGGTGCTGAAGACCATGGTGATTTCCATAGTCTTCCGTACACGATTGAAGGCATTGACGAGTACAGCGATATAGTTGTCGATATCTTCTATGTCCCTGAGACTTACACCGTAACCTTCAATGCGAACGGTCACGGTACGGCTCCGGCTGCTATTAAAGATGTTACATACGGTACGAAGATCTCTGCTCCTGAAGATCCTGCCAACCCGACTGGCTACACCTTCGGTGGCTGGTACACAGAAGCTGCGTGCACAAATGCATGGAACTTCAGCGAGAACACCGTAACCGGTGACACTGAGCTCTTTGCGAAGTGGACAGCAAATGAGTACGATGTAACATTCATTTATAACAATGGTGTAACTGATCCCACAGAGGGTAAGGTTGCATATGGTTCCGCTTATGGTGCTGTACTTCCCGTACAGCCTCAGAAGACAGGCTTTGCATTTGCAGACTGGTGGACTGACCCGACAGGCGGAACAAAGGTTACTTCAGCGACTGTTTACAGCCCTGAAAATCCGGCTGCGCATACCCTTTATGCTCACTGGACACCTCTCGCATACAATGTAATATTCATGAAGACAGTGGATGAAGAACTGGCTTCCTATCAGAAAGACTTTGCAACATCCATATCTGTCCCGAATGCGGTTCGTGAGGGCTATACTCTCATAGGCTGGGCTTCAAGCGACACAACAATCGCTCCTGATCTTGCCGCAAATGCTACTGAGACAACAGTTCCTGCAGGCGATATCACATATACTGCTCAGTGGGAACAGAACAGGAACATTGTTGTCACTGTAATCGACGTTGACAAAGAGGCTGTTGCAGACGCAACAGTAACACTCAGCGGTGTCGGTGATCTGACAACTGACGGCTCCGGTGTTGCTACATTTGTAATGCCTGCAAACGGTGATTACACGGTAACAGCAACTATTGCCGGCAGAACGGCATCTGCCGATGTAACAAAGGTCAATAACGTCGCTGATACAACCGTAACAGTAAAACTTACTGATTATGACATTACTAAGCCTGTTGTAGCTTCTGATTATGATGATCAGTGGCATAAGGGCTCTGTAACGCTCAACTTTACTGACAGTGTTCCGACTTACGGCACGCCGACATTCCAGTACAAGGACGGCGGCAATTGGGTTGACGTTCCCGCCGGCGGACTTGTCGTAACCGGTGAGGCCAACACTGCCGAGACCAAGACGGTTGAGGTACGCGCAATAAGCGCCTCGGGCATTGTCGGTGACCCGACAAGCATTGAGGTCAAGATAGACAACAAGGCACCTGTTGTAACAATTACAATAGGTGATAAATCCTGGTCTGTTCTTACCACTCCCGTAAACTTCGACAACTACCTGACATCAACTGATAACGTAATCGCAACAATTACTTTCTCCGATGATCATTCCGGCATTGACGGAAAGGTTGCCAAGTACTGTGTTGCAGATGCGGAAACTGCTGTTGATGATCTCGTATGGACGGATACCGCAGACGGCACCGTAACCATTACTGCTGTAAACGGCAAGAAGTTTGTAGTTTACGCAATGGTTGAAGACGCTGCAGGTAATACACGCGTCATCTCTTCTGACGGATTCACGTTTGACCTTGAGGATCCGACAGTAACAGCTGAGCTCGTTGATCCGGATAAGATTGAAGCGACAAAGAAGATTGCAATAAGCAATGTTGCTGATTCCGTCTCCGGTGTGGCGAAGATTGAGGTAGGCGAGTATAACGAAGCCTCCGGCGACTATACATGGACCGTACCTTCAAATCCTGCCGAGTATCCGATTGAAGAGAACGGCACATATGTTGTACGCGTAACTGACGGAGCGGGCAGAACAACCACAACTCCGGAAATAGTTGTTACAACGATAGACAGAACAGCACCTGTACTTTCACTTTCCGCAACAGCGGGCGGTGAGGCATATAACTCAGGCGACTGGACAAATAAGGATGTTGTAATTACCGTAAGCGACACATCTGAAACTCTCGGTAAGACAACCTTCTACTATTCAACAAACGGCGGTACAAGCTGGACTAAGATAGACTCTGCTGAGAATAAGTCTGCTTCTGTAACAAAGGATACCGACTGCGAAGGCCTTGTTTATACATTCAAGGCTGAGAGTGAGTCAGGCGTTCCTTCAGAAGAAACAGTGGCAGTTACTGTCAACAGAGATACGGTTGATCCTGAGTGTACGGCTGTACTTGAAGAAAACAGCTGGTCTACATTCCTCAACAAGATAGATGTATTCAACATCTTCTACAAAGAGGCCAAGACCGGTACGATAACACCTACTGACAATGCGAGCGGCGTCGCTGAGACTAAATTCCTTGTCAGTGATGTATCTCTCACAATTGAGGATCTTAAGGCTCTTAACGAGAGCGCCTGGGATCACACTGTGACTACTGAAAACAACTCGTTCATCATCGATGACCCGGACGGAAACAAGATACTTTATGTACGCGTAACCGATAACGCGGGCAATGTTAAGTACATTTCCTCAAACGGTATGGTATTTGATAAGACCGCACCGGTAATCGATGTTACATTCAACCCGTTCGAAAGCGGAGAATGGGTATCTGACGATACGGTAACAATATATGTAAATGTTATTGATCCGGCTTCAGGTATCAAGACCGTCACATACTCATACAGCGGTGATGTCCATGAGACTGTAAATGCCACTGTAGGCAATGACGGTACATTCACAATTCCGAATTCAAATATTCCAAACGGTGAATACACTATTACCGTAACGGCAACCGATAACGCAGGTAACACATCAAGTAAGGATATCAATGTCAAGCGAGCAAGTGACTCCTCACTTGTAATCACTGATCCTGAAGATGTAACCGTAACATACGGTGCCGAGAAGGTAACATTCAGCACAACGGCTGACTCCGTATCCGGAGTCAAGTCATACGAGTGGCAGAAGAGCGAGAACGGCATCGACGGCTGGACAGCCATAGATGCAGCTGTTAATGCTTCTGCCGCAACGGCAACCCTTGAAATCAACAGACCTACCGTTGTTGATAACAACGGCGATTACTACAGAGTTGTCGTAACAAGCAATTCCGATGTCGTAAAGACATCCGATTCTGCACAGCTCACGGTAAATAAGAGAGAGCTTGTAATCTCTCCGAAAGACCAGGCTTATAACTTCGGTACGGAAGAGAGCAAAGCCTCTGTATTCCTTGCAAACAGCAAGACAGGGGATGAGTTCGACTATCTCGCTTTCGACGAAGGAAAAGCACCTGTATTTAACGATGCAGTCGTATTTACCGGTCAGTTTGTACGCGCAAATCCTGACGTTGCTGTTGTAGGTCATTACTCAATAACTTCAGATGATTCTCCGAGAGATGTTAAACTTGCTTCGGGTACTCAGGTAAACGGCAACTATACACTCTCATGGAGTTCTGAAACAGCTGATTTCGAGATAAAAGACTATGTCGTTGATGAGAAGGCAATTCTCGTAGGTGAGACCAACAATGACTGGTATTATCTCGAAACTGACGGCGACGGTGTAAGAGTCACCGCACCTGATGGATATTCAATCAGAAGAACAGCGGACGACAGCTGGGCAGCTTACTTCACTGTTGAAGACGGAGTCTATGCTGACGGTATAACTTACTTCCTCAAGAACAATGCCACCGGTGCCATCACATCGCAGATGACAACTGTGGCTGTCAGCCAGGATACCGCTGCTCCCGCCGGTACAATCACCATTGACGGCCACGACTGGACTGAAATGGTTGCAGATGTATCGCTCAACAATTACAAGGGCGAGAATATTTCTGCTGCTGTAACTTCAAGCGACAGCGGTTCGGGCGTCAGCACGGTTAAGTACTATGTTGCTGATTCCAAGAAGACAGTCGATACGCTTCCTGCCGCTGATTCCGAAGACTGGAAGGCAGTAAGCGAGAATTCCGTTACAATCCCTGCTGTTGACAAAAAGACAGTTGTTCTCTACGTCATGGTAGAGGATGTTGCAGGTAATGTTTACTTCCTGTCATCAAACGGATTTACATTTGACCTTACTCCTCCGACAGTAACGGCTACACTTGAAAATCCTGAAAAGATCGAGCAAACAAAGACGATCAAAATAAGCGATGTAGCTGATCCTGAATCAGGCATTACAAAACTTGAAGTCGGCGTCTACAACGAAGCAACCGGTAATTATGACTGGTCTGAAATACCTGCCAACACAACTTCTTATCCGATAGAAGTAAACGGTAAGTATGTCGTTCGCGCTACAAACGGCGCTGACGCGACACAGACAACAACAGACCCGATTGTCGTTACGACAGTTGACAGAAACCTGCCTGTAATCGTTGTCAATGCAAAGGCTGACAGCAAGGATTACACAGGTGACTGGACCAATAAGGACGTTGTTATAACACTTACAGATACGTCTGATACGCTCGGTAAGACTACGTTCTACTACTCCACAGATGATGGAGCAAACTGGACAGCCATAGCCAGCACAGAGAACGACAGTGCTGTCATTACTGTGAATCAGGACTGCACCGGACGTGTCTACAAGTTCAAGGCAATAAGTGAAGCAGAGAAGACTGCAAACGCAGCTACCACCGTAACTGTCAACAGAGATACTGTTGCTCCTACGGGTACTGCTGTACTTGAGTCTAACAACTGGTCCACATTCCTTGATACGATAGATGTTTTCAACATCTTCTATAAGGATCCTAAGACAGGAACAATAACCGCAGCAGATACAAGCGGTACTGCAAACAGCGGCATAGACAAGGTTTACTACATTGTTAAGTCTGAGCCTATGACTCTGGAGCAGCTTAAAGCACTGACGGTATGGAACGATGCCACAGACGGCGATAAGTATTCATTCATCATTGACGATCCTCAGGGCAACAAGATTCTCTATGTTCTCATAAAGGATGAGGCCGGCAATGCAACTTATATCTCATCCGCGGGTATGGTTTATGACCATGTTCCTCCGGAGATTCATGCAACTCCGAGCTTCACTGAAGGTGAGTGGACAGATTTATCTGAGATTACAATCACCATTGATGAGATAATTGATACGGTATCCAAGCTCGATAAGGGTTCTGTAAGCTACTCATACAGCGATGATGCTCATGCTACGGTAAATGTACCTGAAACAAGCATAGCTGACAACGGTGGCTTCGTAATACCGGACGCCAATATTCCGATTGGTGATTATACTATCACTATTACTGCAAGCGATAAGGCCGGAAATGTCGGAACAAAGACAATCCACGTCATGAGAGCTGACGATGATGCTCTTGTTGTATCTAACCCGAGTGATGTAACTATCACATATGGTGATACCATAGCCATTGATAATGGAAATGGCGTAGAGTATGTTGATGCACCTGCAGTATTTACTGTAAAAGCCGAAAGTGTTTTAGGTGTTAATTCGTACACTTGGGAGAAGCGTGAAAGTGGAAGTGACACATGGGTTCCCGTTACAGATGGAACGGACAGAATAACCATAAGAAATTCCGATGACATGAAGTCAAGCACGCTTGAAGTAGCAAGCCCTACAGTTGTTGCTGACAATGGAGATGCATATAGGGTTACAGTTTCAAGCGGAACTGACACGGAGAAAGTAAGCAAAGCTGCAACACTTACCGTAAACCCGAGACAGCTTACCGTAACACCTAAGAATCAGGAATACCTTTATGGTACTGATGAAAGTGACGATTTTGTATTCCCGGCATCCGAAACCAAGTACTGGGAATTCTACAACAACCTGCCTGAGAGCAAGCCGATAAACAATGATCCTGTATCGTTTGAAGGCCGGTTTGTACGTGCGGAAGGCATTATGCCGGGCACTTACATTATCGCTTCGGATACGGGAACGAATAAATTCAGACTTGCTGATGACAGCACAGGTGTAAATGTAAACGGCAACTACTATCTGAGAGTAGAGCCTACGACATCTCATTTCGTAATTAATGAGTATGATTCCGGTGCTGTTGCCACTCTTGAAGGCGAACACAATGATGATAATTGGTTCCGCCGCGGAGCTGACGGCGACGGTGTAAGAATCACCGCTCCGACCGGATACAAGATTTCCACAACAAATACTGCCGACGGAACATGGTCAGATTATCTGACAGTACCTGACGGCAAGTACAATGACGGTGTCAACTACTATCTCAGAAACGTTAACACCGAAAGCGCAGACTATCATGCTATTTCCGTCATGAAGACAACCGCTGCGTTCAAGCAGGATACGGTTGATCCTTCAGGCAAGATTACAATAGGCGAGAATACCTGGAATAAACTTCTTGATGTACTTGAGAAGATAACATTCGGTATCTTTAAGAACGATAGTGTTACTGCAACTATCGATTCTTCGGATAACGAAGGCGGCTCAGGAGTAGGTGCTGTTGAGTACTACATCGACAAGTCCGGTTCTGATACTCCGCTTACAGCTGAACAGCTTAAGAATGTAAGCTGGACAACGGGTAATGCACCTGAAATAGCAAAGGCCGATAAGGATAAGTTCGTTGTTTACGCAAGAGTTACTGATAACGCCGGTAATATCTATCTCATTTCCTCACAGGGACATGTATTTGATCTGACTGATCCTGCAATTGATGCGGCACTCGTTGATGCTGAAAAGATAGAGCAGGCTAAGACAATCAAGGTAAACAGCGTAACTGACCCTGAGTCAGGCATAACGAAGGTAGAGGTCGGCACATTCAATACTGCAACAAATGAGTATGACTGGACCGATATAACCTCACAGAGCCTTCCTTATACTATTAATGTAAATGCAAACGGCAAGTATGCCGTACGCGCGACCAACGGAGCGGGCTCCGTAGCGCTTAAGGAAATAGAGGTAACAACCGTTGACAAGACTGTTCCGGTTCTTTCACTTGAGGCAGTTTCAAACGATGCTGCTTACACAGGCGACTGGACCACGAAGGACGTAGTAATAACCGTTACTGATAATTCCGGCACACTCGGAAAGACAACATTCTACGCGTCAACTGACGGCGGCGCTAACTGGGATGAAGTCCCGAGTGACAAGAATAAGCAGGCTTCAATTACAGTCTCTGACGACTGCAAGGATCTTGTTTATACCTTCAAGGCAGTAAGCGCCGCAGGTGTTGATTCAGAATCCACGGTAAGCGCAACTGTCAATAAGGATGCAACCAAGCCCGCGATTACAGCCACTCCGAATCCCGCATTCAGCGCGACAGAGTGGACGGTTGATGACGATGTAACAATCGCAGTAAAAGTTACAGATGCGACATCCGGCATTGCTGATAACTCCGTCTCTTACTCATACAGTGACGATATTCATGCAACTGTTGATGTTGATGCGTCTGATATTGACGCTCAGGGTAACTTTACTATCCCGAATGCTGACATTCCGAACGGTGAGTATGACATTACAATTGTTGTAAGTGATAACGCCGGCAACGAGAATGCCACAACGGTTCATGTAAGAAGATCCGACAGTTCTGCACTTACAGTAAATGATCCTGCCGATGTTACCGTAACTTACGGTGCTGAGAAGGCTACATTCACTGTATCTGCTGATTCCGTAGCCGGTATCAAGTCCTATCAGTGGCAGAAGTGCGAAAGCGGTCTTGATGCTGATGATGAAGACAACTGGACCAATTACGGTGAAAAAGTAACCACTTCAGCAAAGACAAACAAACTCGACATTGCAACACCTTCTGTTATTGCTGACAACGGTGACCGCTACAGAGTTGTTGTAACGAGCGTTTCCGGTCAGACAGAGACCAGCAACGCAGCACAGCTTACGGTCGACAAGTTTAAACTCGTTATTTCCCCGAATTCTCAGAGCTACTACTATGGCACAACCGAGAGTACTGCTTATGAGTTCCCGGCAAATGCGAAGACAGACACCGGCGACTATAAGTACTTCACATTTGCTGATGGTAAGGCTCCGATTAACAATGATGCCGTTGAGTTCGACGGTATGTTTGAAAGAGCTCATCCCGAATCTGCGGAAGTAGGAAACTACTCGATTTCTTCCGCATCTTCACCCGCAAATGTCAGACTCAAGAGCGGAGTTGAAGTAAACGGCAACTATGAGCTTACAATCAATCCTCCGACAGCTAGTTTCGAGATCAAGGCCTATACTCCGGGTGCAGATGCTACTCTTGTAGGCACAATCAGCAACGGCTGGTACAAGCTTGAAACTGACGGTGACGGTGTAAGAGTAACTGCTCCGGCAGGATATGAGATCAGAAGAACCACGGCTGATGAGTGGGCACCTTACTTTACTGTTGCTGATGGTACTTATGACACAGGTGTAACTTACTTCCTTAAGGAAATTGCCACTGACGCAGTTACAACCGAAAAGACAACTGCATCCTTCAAGCAGGATACGGCTGTTCCGACCGGTACTGTTACTACGCAGAGAGATGCATGGAGCACATTCCTTGAAGTGATTTCCCTTGGCTGGTACACCAATAAGGACCTCAATGTAAATATTACTTCTGCTGACGGCACAGGCTCAGGTGTTGCGACAGTTCAGTACTACATCGCCAATGCAGCGATGACAAAGGACGAAGTAAATGCAATAACCGACTGGTCAGACTATACACAGGATCTTACAATCCCGAAGGAGAACGAGAAGAAGGTCGTTATCTATGCTAAGATAGCCGATAAGGCAGGCAACGTGACTGTCATCTCATCCAACGGACATGTATTCGACCTTGTTAATCCGACCATGACATCCGGTGATACGGCTGTTACTCCGGGCAGCACAGTAAACACAAGCGGAACACGCACAATTGTTGTTACTGATACTGTATTTACCGGTACTGCAGATGAAGTCAACACCATTGACACAATCACTGCTGTTGACGGAAAAGGCAATCCGGTTGACGCTCAGCATGTAAGCATTACCGACGGCACGGTATTTGTCTCCAACGACTATGATGAGACATATGTCATCACGGCGACAGACAAGGCCGGCAACGCGGTAACATATACCATTATAATTAAGTCAATCCCGACATTCGTTGACGAGCTTGACAACAAGTGGGCTGATCCCTCAAAACCGACTGAGGAAGAACTCGCTGCAGCAATTAATGCTATCGATGCTCTTCTTGCGGCGGAGGGCAGCAACCTCGATGTTTATAATGGCGATGTTGATCAGTACAAGGGTCAGAATGAAACTGACATTCTCGCTACAAAGAGAGCTGAGCTTCTTGCTGAACTCAAGGCTGATGAGATTGCCAGACTGAACCTTGAGGCTGCCGATGCCATTGCGCATATCAGGGACAACAAGGAAGATAAGGACCTTTCAGATGACGATAAGGCGCTCATTGCTGATGTTGAAACTACTCTTGCAAATGCAATTGCCGCTATCAACAATACGGAGAATGACACTCCTGCAGAGATAACGCCTATCGTTACGAATGCTGAGAATCAGTTCAATGCTGATGTTGCGAAAGATTTCGTAAACGAGCATGCTTCTGACAACAACTATGCTGATACTTACGACACGGCAACCGATCCGGTTGACGACAAGAACGTTGACCGCGTCCTTTCCGGTAAGGATGAGTATGCAGACTATGTTGCAAACAATCCGGCAGTAGTTGACCTGATTGACAACATGTATATTGCTGTTGCTGATGAAGCAGGCGATGTGCCTTATGCAAATTATCCTGCAATGGTAACAGCTGCTGAAGCGGTTGTTAACAATGAAAAGAATGAGGCCAAGACTGATATCAATGACGCGGCTGCCGCAGCTATAGCGGCTGTCAAGGACAACAAGCCTGACGAACAGCTCACTGATGCAGAGAAGGATCTTATTCAGGATATCATTGATAAGCGTGATGAGGCTCTTGCCGCAGTTGATACTGCTGACACGGTTGGCAAGATTGAAGACATAGTCAATGATGCCAAGGATGTCTTTACCGACAAGATAGCTGAAGACTTTGTTCGCGATCATGCTTCTGCCAATGATCCTGCAGCTCCTTACGATAAGGACGGTAATCCCGTAACTACGGATAATGCAAATCAGATTATCGCCGGCGAGACTGAGTACAACGGCTACAGTGATGAGATCAAGGATAAGATCAACGACCTTATCAACAAGGATAATGATCCGGTTCCTGATGAACTTTATGAGTCTTATGACGATATGCTCGCAGACGCCAAGAAGGCTGTTTCTGATGACGTGACAAACGCCAAGAATGATGCCAAGGACGCAATCGATGATGCGGCTGCTAAGGCGATAGAGGATATCAAGGACGGCAAGCCTGATGATCAGCTCACTGATGAGGAGAAAGATCTCATTAAGGAAATTGAAGAAGAGCGCGATAAGGCTAAGGACGACATCGACAAGCTCACAGGTGATTATCCTGACATTCTTGATGACATTCAGGACATTGTTGATGACACAACGGATGACTTCGACGACGATGTCAAGAAGGACGAAATCAACGATGCTGCCGATGAGGCCATAGAGAAGATCAAGGACGGTAAGGAAGACAAGGATCTTACTGACGAAGAGAAAGATCTCATTGATGAGATTAACGATGCTCGTGACGATGCAATAAATGCTCTTGATAATCCTTCAGTTGATACTGATGATGAGAGAGATAAGATCGTCGATGACGCTCAGAAAATCTTCAATGAGAAGATGGCTGAGGACTTCGTTAACGATCACGCTTCACCGAACGACTATACAAATCCTTACGATAAACACAATGATCCTGCAGACGCGGACAACGCAAATCAGATCATTTCCGGTGAGGATGAGTATAACGGATACAATGCCGATGTTCAGAAGCTGATTGACGACCTCATCAAGGAAAAGAGTGAAGACTCTGACGAGCCTTACACCGGTTATCCGGAGATGCTCCAGGATGCTAAGAATGCCATCTCTGACGATGTCACCGAGGCTAAGCAGGATGCAAAGGATGCAATCGATGCTGCGGCTCAGGATGCCATTGATAAGGTTAAGGACGGCAAGCCTGACAACCAGCTCACTGATGAGGAGAAAGACCTCATTGAGGACATCAAAAAAGAGCGCGATGAGGCTAAGGAAGATATCAACAACCTCACAGGCGATTATCCTGACATTCTTGAAGACATTCAGGACAGAGTTGACGAGGCACAGGATGTATTTGATGACAAGGTTGCTGAGGACTTTGTTCGCGACCATGCGTCTGATAATAACCCTGCAAATCCTTACGACAAGACAAATGATCCTGTTGATGCCGACAACGCAACCCGCGTAGTCGCAGGTGAGGATGAGTGGAACAATGCAACTGATTCCGTAAAAGATAAGATTAATGATCTTATCAATAAGAAGAGCGAAGATTCCGATACTCCTTACAGCGGATATCCTGAAATGCTTGAGGCGGCTGAAAAGGCAATTGAAGACGATATAGCAGATGCTAAGCAAGATGCTAAGGATGCAATTGATGATGCGGCTGAAAAGGCAATAGAGGATATCAAGGACGGCAAGCCTGATGATCAGCTCACTGATGAGGAGAAAGACCTCATTAAGGAAATTGAAGAAGAGCGTGATAAGGCTAAGGACGACATCGACAAGCTCACAGGCGATTATCCTGACATTCTTGATGACATTCAGGACATTGTTGATGACACCAAGGATGACTTCGATGACGATGTCAAGAAGGACAAAATCAACGATGCAGCCGATGAGGCCATAGAGAAGATCAAGGACGGTAAGGAAGATAAGGATCTTACTGACGAAGAGAAAGATCTCATTGATGAGATTAACGATGCTCGTGACGATGCAATAAATGCTCTTGATAATCCTTCAGTTGATACTGATGATGAGAGAGACAAGATTGTTGATGACGCGAAGGATATCTTCACAGATAAGATCGCTGAAGACTTCGTAAATGATCATGCATCGCCTAATGACAATACGAATCCTTATGATAAGGTAAATGATCCGGCAGATGCGAACAACGCACAGCAGATCATTGACGGTGAGGATGAGTACAATGGTTATCCTCAGGATATCAAGGATAAGATTGATGAGTTAATCAATAAGAAGAGCGAAGACTCTGACAATCCTTATGATGACTATCAGGAGATGCTTGATGCTGCTAAGCAGGCCAAGGAAGATGCCGAGGCAATTGCTGATGCCAAGGAAGATGCCAAGAAGGCAATTGATGATGCGGCTAAGGATGCCATTGATAAGGTTAAGGACGGCAAGCCTGATGATCAGCTCACTGATGAGGAGAAAGACCTCATTAAGGAAATTGAAGAAGAGCGCGATAAGGCTAAGGACGACATCGACAAGCTCACAGGAGATTATCCTGATATTCTTGAAGACATTCAGGACATTGTTGATGACACCAAGGATGACTTCGATGACGATGTCAAGAAGGACGAAATCAACGATGCAGCCGATGAGGCCATAGAGAAGATCAAGGACGGTAAGGAAGATAAGGATCTTACTGACGAAGAGAAAAATCTCATTGATGAGATTAACGATGCTCGTGACGATGCAATAAATGCTCTTGATAATCCTTCAGTTGATACTGATGATGAGAGAGATAAGATTGTTAATGACGCGAAGGATATCTTCACAGATAAGATCGCTGAAGACTTCGTAAATGATCATGCATCACCTAATGACAATACGAATCCTTATGATAAGGTAAATGATCCGGCAGATGCGGATAACGCAGACCAGATTATTTCCGGTGAGGATGAGTACAATGGTTATCCTCAGGATATCAAGGATAAGATTGATGAGTTAATCAATAAGAAGAGTGAAAACTCTGACGATCCTTATGATGACTATCAGGAGATGCTTGATGCCGCCAAGCAGGCCAAGGAGGACGCCGAGGCTCTTGAAAAGGCCAAGGATGACGCCAAGGACGAAATCAATGATGCAGCCGATAAGGCGATAGAGGACATCAAGGACGGCAAGCCTGATTCTGAACTCACAGATGAGGAGAAAGACCTCATTGATGAGATCGAGAAGGCACGTGATGATGCTCTCGATGCAATCGACAAAGCTGACAACATTGACGATATCAACGACATAGTTGACAGCACTGAGGACACATTCGACGACAAGGTCGCTGAAGACTTTGTAAACGATCATGCATCTGACAACGATGCAACTGATCCTTATGACAAGGCCAACAATCCTGTTGACGAAGACAACGCACAGCGCGTAGTTGACGGCCAGGATGAGTGGAACAACGCATCTGACTCCGTCAAGGAGAAGATTGACGAACTGATCAAGCAGAAGAGCGAAGACTCTGACGAGCCGTACAGCGGCTATGAGGAAATGCTCTATACGGCACAGAAGATTCTGAATCCTGATGAACTGACTGTACCTGAGGTTCAGGAGATTATGATCAAGGACGGCTACATCCACGTAGACATCCAGGTTGAAAACCTCATTGATCCTGACAACAAGTACGCGGACAACATTGACGAGATTATCAGAATCCTTTCCAAGTCAATTGACCAGAGTGATGCGGATGTATTCAACGCAGGCGGTTCTGTCGAGATAGTAATGATTATCAGAGAGATTGAAAGTGATCCTGCCAACGATGCAGCCATCAAGGCTGACGGCAACACACTTGTCAAGCACATCGAAATACTCATTACGAAGACGCAGATAGCCGAAGACGGCACAACGATTGCCAGCAAGGATATTACCAAGACTGCTGAGCCTATTACCTTCGTAGTACCTCTCGGCGACGCCGAGAAAGAAGGCCGTGTATTCTATGTATACGCTGACCACGGCGGAAGAGCACCGGCAGAGAAGAGTCCTGACGGCGACGGCGTACGCGTAACGGCTACCGTAGCATTCACAAACGATAAATTCTCAGTATTCTCAATCGCATACACAGAGGATGAGAAGGTTGTCGACACAAGTGATCCTACACCGATTCTCAGCACGATAATGCTTATGTACAGCTCATTCGGAGCAGCAGTACTGACAGGCAGAAAACGCAGAGAAGAGGAAGAGATGTACTAAAATGAAACGACCCCGGGGTAACCCGGGGTTGTTCTTTGCTTGCTATTTGAACAAATGTGCGGTATAATTGATTTGTATGAACGGTAAGAAAGGAGGGGACGAATGGACAGGATAATTCTGCACTGCGACGGCAATAATTTCTTTGCATCGTGTGAGTGTACGGTTCGGCCGGAGCTCTGGAAAGTGCCTATGGCGGTCGCGGGAGACCCGGAGAGCCGCCACGGAATAATTCTCGCGAAGAATGACCTGGCCAAGAAGGCGGGCGTGCAGACGGCCGAGCCTATCTGGCAGGCGAAGCGAAAGTGCCCGAACCTCGTATGCGTCCCCGCGACCTTCGATTTGTACCATAGCTTTTATGAGCGGATAAATAAAATATATCTGTCGTATACGGACCTTGTGGAACCGTTTTCGATTGATGAATCCTTCCTGGATATTACCGGCTGCATGCACTTGCATCCGGGTAAAAGTCCTCGGGATATTGCGGATGAAATAAGGGCACGAGTTCGTTCGGAACTCGGCATTACGGTGTCTGTCGGAGTGTCATTCTGCAAGACATTTGCGAAGCTCGGATCCGACTACAAAAAACCGGATGCGACCACTGTGATTTTCCGGGAAGATGTCCCTAAAATTGTCTATCCGCTGCCCGTCTCAGACCTCGTTTTCGTGGGTAAAAAAACCACTGAAATTCTGTCCGCTCACGCGGTCAAAACAGTGGGTGAACTGGCTCAGCTTTCGGAGGATTATCTGGTCCGTATTCTGGGGAAGCAAGGTAAAGACCTTTACACCGTTGTGCACTGCCTGGAAGAGTCGCAGGTACGTGATTTTTATGACTATGTTGCACCCAAATCAGTGTCCCACGGCATGACTTTTCGCCGTGATCTGGTCGGTGAAGGGGAGATCAAATCAGGTGTCTCCGTACTGGCTGACAGGGTGGCCTCAAGGCTCCGTTTTGAGGGCTTTAAAGGCAGTGTCATACAGGTCACTTTGAGGGACCCTTCCTTCAGGCAGATCCAGCGTCAGAGAAAGCTCTCTCATCCGACTTATCTCCAGAAGGAAATCACGGATATTTCCATGGAACTCATCCGTGAAAACTGGGATTTTTCAAAGCCCATCCGGCTCATCACAATCGGTGTGAATGACCTCGTCCCGAAGGACGAGGAGACGGTCGAACAGGTTTCTTTGTTCGACACTGAGTCGAGTCACACCGACACAAAAAAACAGGAGGCCATAGAAGATACCATGGCCTCCATCAGAGAAAAGTTCGGTGACAAGTCTATCAAGTTCGGTTATTCTTCGGATTCGGAACTGGGCATAAAGTGAGAGCACGCCGCCACTGCGAGTCTGTCGCAGCGCTCATTTTCGGGGTGGCCGGCGTGGCCCTTAATCCATATTACGCGGAGCTTGTGCGGCTCAATGAGCCTGAGCAGTTCGTCCCAGAGCTCAATGTTCTGCGCAGGCTTTTTGTCCGCCTTGCGCCAGCCGTTTTGCTTCCAGGACTGCGCCCAGCCTTTATCAAGGGCATCCGCGACATATTTTGAGTCAGTGCAGAGGACTACATCGCACGGGCGTTTCAAGGCCCTGAAGCCCTCAATGACCGCGGTCAGTTCCATTTTGTTGTTTGTGGTCTCCGGTTCTCCGCCGGAGAATTCTTTTTCATGCTTTCCGGCGCGCAGAATGGTGCCCCAGCCGCCCGGTCCCGGGTTGCCTGAACAGGCGCCGTCAGTGAACATTTCAACTTTTGTAAGTTCGCTCATCAGTTAATCACCTGCGGGTATTTTACCACATTTCTTGACTGTTGTCTAAATATGTAATAAAATAATTTATCTATGTATTTCGGAAATATATTAAGAAAGGAGTAAAAGTACAGATGAATTCAAAAGAAAAGTCTTCGGCTAAAAGGGCTGTGCGAAAGACTGCGGCACACGGAAAAGCCTCTTCGAAGACCAAAGATTCGGTATTCAAAATTCCGATTCACATCTCATTCCTCGGCGGACTGAATGAAATCGGAAAGAATATGACTTTGTACGAATACAAGGGCGACATGTTCATTGTCGACTGCGGACTTGCGTTCCCTGAGTCGGACATGCTCGGTGTCGACCTTGTAATACCCGATTTCACATATGTGCAGCGAAATGCGGACAAGATTAAGGGTATACTCATAACCCACGGACACGAGGACCATATAGGAGGTCTCGCTTATCTTCTTAAAGTGGTCAACGCGCCCGTCTACGGCACTGCGCTCACAATAGGCCTCATAGAGGGAAAACTGCGCGAGCACAATATGCTCGACGCATGTGACCTGCATGTCATAAAACCGGGTGACAGAATAAAACTCGGTCAGTTTGAGGCTGAGGCCATTCACGTCAACCACTCAATACCTGACGCCCTCGCATTTGCCATTCGCTGCGAGGCGGGCACCATTGTGCAGACAGGTGACTTCAAGATTGACACGACACCCATTGACGGACAGATGATTGACCTTGCGCGCTTTGCCGAAATAAGCAAGGAAGGCGTGCTCTGCTACCTGGCCGACTCGACAAATGCCGAGAAGCCGGGCTACTCGGCCTCTGAACGCACGGTCGGCCAGTCTTTCGAGACGCTCTTCCGCCGCGCCGGAAAGCGCAGAATAATCGTCGCGACCTTCGCGTCGAACATACACAGGGTACAGCAGATTATCAATGAAGCTGTTTCAAACAACAGAAAGGTGGCACTCTCGGGCAGAAGCCTTGAGAACGTGCTCTCTGTCGGTAAGGAGCTCGGTTATCTCGATGTCCCGGACGGAATCATCATTCCGCTCGACGAGATAGGCAACTACGAGCCATGGCAGATTCTTCTCGTGACCACGGGCAGCCAGGGTGAGCCCATGTCTGCTCTCTCGAGAATGGCTTTCTCCGACCACAAGAAGGTCAATATCTCTTCAAACGACTTCGTTATCATCTCCGCGACACCCATACCGGGCAACGAGAAATCCGTCAGCAAGGTCGTAAACGAACTCATGCGCCACGGCGCGGAGGTCGTCTATGAGAAGATGTACGATGTACACGTCTCCGGCCACGCAAACCAGGAGGAACTCAAGCTCATGCTCGCCCTCATAAAGCCGCGTTATTTCATACCGGTGCACGGTGAGCAGAGGCATCTGACAAAGCATGCCATGCTGGCCAACCAGGTAGGTATGGCTTCGAGAGATATTATCATTGCCGAGATAGGCAAGACCGTTGAGGTCTGCGACGGTACCTTCCGTGAAAACGGCATGGTGCCCGCCGGCAGGGTATATGTCGACGGCAGCGGTGTGGGAGATGTCGGACAGGTTGTTTTAAGGGACCGCACAAAACTCTCACAGGACGGTATAATAACCGTCGTACTCACTATTGACTCCGTATCCGGCGAAATCGTTGCCGGACCTGACATAGTCTCCAGAGGTTTCGTATATGTACGTGAGTCCGAGGAGATAATGGATGAGATGCGCCAGGTGGCATACGATGCCGCTGTGACCTGCATCGACAACGATATCCGTGACTGGGCATCCATCAAGTCCGCCATCAGGGATGATGTCGGACAGCTCGTATATGAGCGCACGAGACGCGCTCCCATGATTCTTCCGATCATCATGGAGGTTTAGCCTGATGAAGAAAACAGTCTTCCCCGCAGTCTGTATCCTTGCGGCTGCAGCGTCAACTGTATATCTTTTTACACTGAATTATACCGCCGGCATGATTCAGGCAGCAGTGCTGCTCTGTCTCTGTCTTGCCGGTCTGATAATTTACGCTTTCAGGACCGCAAGGCTCAAGAGGACGGTGCGTGACACCTCGAAGTATTTCGAGGATGACGGCCGCGCAGTACGTCCTTTTCCTGTTGTAATCTGCACGGAAGACGGCAGCATATCCTGGTTCAACGAACACTTTGAAAAGGACGTGCTGGGCTCGGAAACGGTTAAAAGCAGAAACGTTTCCGAGTTCATCGGCGACATCACTACGGAGTCGCTCTGCGCGGCCGAGGCCGGCACCAGCATCAACTATGCCGGCAGGAAATATACGGTCTACGCGGATAAACTCAAGGAAGGAAAGTCAGCTTATTGCCTGTTCTTTATCGACAATACCGAGATAAAGAAACTCGCTGAGGAGTATAAGTACACACGTCCCGTTGTCCTTCAGATGAAGATAGACAACCTGGACGAGGTCTACCAGACTTACAAAAACAGCGAATGCGAAGTCATAAGCGGTGAGCTTGAACATATTCTCGAACAGTGGGCTTCAAAGTACCCCAGCTTTTTCAGAAGAGTGGGCAGCGGAAAGTACGTAATGGTCATGGAGGAACGCGGCCTTACGGAAATCATGGAAAAGAAGTTCGATATCTTAAAGAAAATCCGTGACTACAAATTCGGGGAGAGCCCCATAGAGATAACTCTCTCGATAGGTGTCGGCTACGGCGGCTCATACCTCCAGTGCGATGAGTTTGCCAAGCAGGCTATTGAGATGTCACAGAGCCGCGGCGGCGACCAGGCTACAGTCAACCACAACGGTGACCTTCAGTTCTTCGGCGGCCTCATCCAGGGCAACACGAAGAATACGAAAATCAAGGCACGCCTCATGGCCTCAGCCTTCGCTGACCATATTGAGAACGCAGACGCCGTCTTCGCGATGGGACACTGCTTCTCGGATCTCGACAGCGTCGGCTCTGCCGTAGGCGTCTGCGAAATAGCGAAGGCTCTCGGCAAACCATACTTCATAATCTGCGACAAAGAGAAGTCGATGGCGAAGCAGCTCATAGAGCAGCTCTCGGAATCCGTCTTCCCCGATGTCTTCATAACAGGGGAGAAGGCTGCGGAACTTATAACCTCCAAGAGCCTCCTCGTTGTTGTCGATACCCACAGGGCCTCATCCCTGGAGTATCCCGAACT
Organism: Ruminococcaceae bacterium UBA1227; assembly: GCA_002309175.1. Taxonomy (GTDB): domain Bacteria; phylum Bacillota; class Clostridia; order Oscillospirales; family Acutalibacteraceae; genus UBA1227. Next base: position 37,366 of record DBWX01000009.1, on the reverse strand, counting down.
CTTCGAAAAGTTTGAAACCGTCGCTGTTATCGACCACCACAGAAGAACGGCTGACTACATCAACACTGCCGTGCTTTACTACGACGAGCCCAATGCTTCGTCCGCATGTGAGATGGTCACCGAACTCGTTCAGTACACTCCGGCGAAGGTAGAACTCAGACCGCTTACCGCGGAGGCGCTTCTCTCGGGTATCATGCTCGACACGAGAAACTTTGTCCTCTCAACAGGCTCGCGCACCTTTGAGGCCGCAGCTTACCTCAAGGGCATAGGCGCGGACACGGTGTCGGTAAAGCAGCTCTTTGCCTTCAACTTTGAAAGCTACAAGCATAAGAATGCAATCGTTTCAACCGCCGTAACATACAAAGGCTGTGCCATTGCGGTAGCGATGGAGCATTTCAAGAATATAAGAATTGTCGCGTCACAGGTGGCGAACGAACTCCTGAATGTTGCGGGAGTCAAGTCCTCTTACGTTCTCTTTGAGGAGAATGACCAGATAAACATCTCGGCCCGTTCTCTCGGAGAGATGAACGTCCAGGTAATCATGGAATACCTGGGAGGAGGCGGACACCTCACAATGGCCGCAACACAGATTTCGGGTATCACCATGGGTGACGCTGTCGTAAAACTCGAAAACGCAATAGAACAATACATCGAGGAGAATGAATAATGAAGGTTATACTCAAGGAAGACGTAAAGGGTCTCGGCAAGAAGGGCGATCTCGTAAACGCATCTGACGGTTACGCAAGAAACTTCCTCTTCCCGAAGAATCTTGCCGTGGAGGCGAATGCCCAGAACGTCACGGAAAAGAAGAATGCGGACGCTTCAAAGCAGTTTAAATATGATACGGAGAAGGCAACTGCGCAGCAGGCGGCCGATAAGATATCCGGCAAGACCGTAAAACTTACGGCGAAGGCCGGCTCATCGGGCAAACTCTTCGGCTCGGTAACTGCGAAGGAGATTGCCGCAAAGATCAAAGAGGAATACGGCATTGAAGTCGACAAGAGAAAGATAGGTGTCGATGACATAAAGCAGTTCGGCACATACAACGCCACTGTTAAACTCTTTGAGGGCGTAAAGACTGAATTCAAGGTACAGGTTTCAGAGGAGTAATTATGGATACTTTCGAAATGTCACTGCCTTACAGCATGCAGGCTGAACAGGCTGTGCTCGGAGCTGTTCTCGTCAACAGCGACTGCCTGAAGGACATCATGGCTTCGGGCTTCTCCGCTGAATACTTTTTCAGGAACGAGCACAAGACCATTTTCAATTCAATGATAAAGCTCGACGGCATGGGAAAGCAGGTCGACGCCCTCCTCGTACTTGAGGACTTAAAGGGAGAGGCAGGCTTTGACGAGGCCGCCGGCAGAAACTATCTTGCCGAGCTCTCACAGGCTGTCGTCAGCACGGCGAATGTGACGAGCTATGCGAAGATAGTAAAAGATAAATACTGCGTACGCACCCTCATGAATGCCGCAAAGGAGATTCTCGATGAGACCTCCACGGGCTCTGAGGACGCGAATACGCTGCTTGAGAGCGCTGAGACCAAGATTTACAACGTGCGCCAGAACAGGGGCTCGAGCGACGTCTCAAAGCTTTCTGAAGTCGTTTCAGACAAACTCTATACACGCCTTGAGGCTTTAAACTCCCCGGATGAGGAGGTCAGGAACCAGTACAAGGGCTTTACGACCGGCTGGTCCGACCTGGACAACGTTCTCTCGGGCGGTCTCTACAAGGGCGACCTTATCATCATAGGTGCCCGTCCCGCGATGGGTAAGACATCGCTCGCCTTAAACATTGCCAGAAACGCCGCCGTAATGGCGAAGAAGAAGGTTGTCTTCTTCTCTCTGGAAATGACGAAGGAGCAGCTCGCTCAGCGTCTTATGGCTACTGAGGCCCGCATAAAGGGCAACCGTTTCAGGAAGGGTGAACTCGACACGGGTGACTGGGAGCGCCTTGCCGTCGCCACACAGGCCTTAAACGATGTAGAACTCTACCTGGACGATACCTCAGGTATCACCGTAAATGAGATGAAGGCGAAAATCCGCCGTATGAAGGACGTCGACCTTGTTGTCGTCGACTACCTTCAGCTTATGAAATCCGGTACACGCATAGACAACCGTGTACAGGAGGTATCTGAAATAACACGTAACCTGAAACTCATGACCAAGGACTTAAACGTCCCCGTCATAGTTTTAGCACAGCTCTCCCGTGGTACTGAAGGCCACGGAAAGACGAACCACAGGCCGCAGCTTGCGGACCTGCGTGAATCGGGTTCAATTGAGCAGGATGCCGATGTCGTCATCATGCTCTACCGTGAGGATTACTACCAGAATGATCCGAACGAACCCGTAGACCTTGACAAGAAGATTGATACGGTTGAGCTCATTGTAGCGAAAAACCGTCACGGTGAGACGAGGAACGTAACTCTCGGCTGGAACCCTGATTACACTCTCTTCACCACAATTGAAAGGGACTTTGATGAAGCATTCTGATTTTTCGGAAAAAGTGCGCAGTACCGTGGAGCGCCACGGCATGCTTGAGGACGGCGACACGATTATCGTCGGACTCTCAGGCGGAGCCGATTCCACGGCGCTTCTCTGCGCGCTCTGCGACCTTAAAACGGAATATAACTTAAAACTTATCGCGGCGCACGTGAATCACGGGATCCGCGGGGCCGAGGCCGACAGGGACGAGGCCTTTTGCAAGCGTCTGGCAGATAAACTCGGGGTGCAGATTTACGCATTCCATATTGACATACCTTCGCTTGCGAAAGAGCGCGGAGTCTCGGAAGAAGTCGCCGGCCGCGACGCGCGTTATGAGTTTTTCTCGGGCCTTGCCGGTGAGCACGGCAAGATTGCCACGGCTCACAACGCGCAGGACACGGCCGAGACAATGCTGCTCAACCTCTGCCGCGGCACAGGCCTTAAGGGCCTCACGGGCATACCGCCCGTCCGCTTTGTTGAACACAAAGCGGGGTGCCACAGCGATGCGATGGTGAACACCATGGTCATCCGACCCCTGATTGACTGCACGCGCGAAGAGATTGAAGAGTACCTCGCTTCGAAGAATCAGGACTTTGTCACTGATTCCACGAATCTCGAGGATGAATATACAAGAAACCGCATACGCCACAACGTCATTCCCGAACTCGTCACGATAAACGAGAATGCCGTAGGCAATATCGTGCGGTGTATTTCCACTCTTAAGGAGGACAGTGACCTCCTTGAAAAACTGGCCGATGAACTTCTGTCATCGGCGGACCGCGGCGGCAGATACGACGTCGCGACAATGCTTGGCGCGGAGAAGCCTGTGCTGTCCCGCGCAGTCGCACGTCTGACTTATGACGCCTGCGGCAAGTACCCGGAAAAGGTACATATAGACAAAGCGATTGACATGATGAACGTCGGCCGTACGGACCAGGTTCAGGTCCCAGGCGGCGGATTCATAAAAGTCGGGAAAGGTGAGATTTATGCGTACAAATGATATGCATGCGGATGTTTCCGAAATTCTCTTAAACGAGGAGCAGGTGAAGGCGATAGTTGCCGATCTGGGCAGACAGATCACCGAGGACTACAAGGGCAAGAACCTTGTGCTTGTGTCCATCCTCAAAGGCTCCGTAGTCTTTATGGCTGACCTTATGAGGGCGATAGACCTGCCGTGTTCCATTGATTTTATGGTAGTGTCAAGCTACGGTTCGGGCACCGAGAGTTCCGGTGTCGTCAAGATCATCAAGGACCTTGACATGGACCTTCGCGGTGTTGACCTTCTTATTGTGGAGGACATACTCGACACGGGCAGAACACTTGCATCGCTTATTAAGATTCTCAGAATGAGAAATCCGAACTCAATCAAAATCTGCACCTTCCTCGATAAACCCGAGCGCAGAGTCTCGGATGTCAAGGCGGACTACGTCGGAGCCGCAATCCCCGACGCATTCGCCGTAGGTTACGGTCTCGACTACGATGAGACTTACAGAAATTTACCTTATGTCGGCGTTTTAAAGCCGGAGGTTTACTCGAAATAGGAGATTCTGAGCAAAGGAGGTATCAAGCTTGGAAAACAAACCACTCAACAATCTGCCGGGCGGCAATGAACCCGGTAATGCAGGAAGGCGGAACAGACTATTCTCCGGCCTGCTGACACTTGTCATGATTGCCATGATGATCAGTCTTCTCTGGTCGGCACTCAAGGTTGACTCAAAGAAGACCGATGCTGAATATTACCAGATAATCCAGTACTTCGACGAGGGAAAAGTCACGGAGTACAGCTTAAATCTCGGTACGAGAAAACTCACATACGTGCTCAAGGGTGAGAAGCAGAAGAAGACCTATACCGTACCCAGTTACGAGCTCTTCGTCGCAGACACACATGAAACTGTCCGTGAGTACAATAAGGAGCACCCGAAAGACCCCATAAAGATGAACTATGAGGCGGGATCCTCCAACTACTGGATTGCCCAGCTCGTTCCGATGATAGGAATGCTCGGCCTGATGGGTATCATGCTCTACTGGCTCGTCAAGAAGATGGGCAATACGGTTATGGACGACACTCGCCGCACCATGGCCTTCGGAAAAGCCCGCCTGAAGACGGGTGATGACGGCAGGAAAACCACGTTTGACGATGTGGCCGGCCTGGATGAGGAGAAAGAGGATCTCGAGGAAATCGTCGAGTTCCTGAAGAATCCCCAGAGATTCAACGACCTCGGTGCCAGAATCCCCAAGGGAGTACTTCTTGTGGGCCCTCCGGGTACAGGTAAGACCCTCCTTGCCCGCGCAGTCGCCGGTGAAGCCGACGCCACATTCCTCTCAATCTCAGGTTCTGACTTTGTAGAGATGTACGTAGGTGTAGGTGCATCGCGTGTACGTGACCTCTTTGATGAGGCAAAGAAGAATGTTCCTTCAATAGTTTTCATAGATGAGATCGACGCAGTCGGACGCCAGAGAGGCGCCGGCATGGGCGGCGGTCACGACGAGCGCGAGCAGACNNAACCAGCTGCTCGTCGAGATGGACGGTTTCGGAAAGAACGCGGGCGTTATTATCATGGCCGCGACGAACCGACCGGACATCCTTGACCCGGCGCTCCTTCGTCCGGGACGTTTTGACCGTCAGGTCACCGTAAACTATCCTGACGTCACTGCCCGTGAGGCTATCCTCAAGGTTCACGCGAGGAACAAGCCCATCGGACCGGACGTTCACCTTGACCAGATTGCACGCGCAACTGCGGGCTTTACGGGCGCTGACCTTGAGAACCTCCTCAATGAGGCGGCCCTCCTTGCGGCCCGCCGTAAAAAGCGCGCACTTACAATGACCGAAATAGAAGAGGCAACCATAAAGGTAGTCGTAGGTACCGAAAAGAGATCAAAGAAGGTCAGCGACGAAGAGAAGAAACTCACGGCCTATCACGAGGCCGGCCATGCGGTTACCAATTACTATCTCGATACACTTGACCCTGTTCATCAGGTATCAATCATCCCGCGCGGTATGGCCGGCGGTTATACCATGTCGCTTCCCAAGGATGACAAGTCATACGTCTCAAAGAAGCATATGCTTGACGAGCTTGTCACATTGCTCGGCGGCCGTGTCTCCGAGGCTATCATCCTGGGCGATATCTCCACGGGCGCGTCCAATGATATTGAACGCGCGACGAAGATCGCCCGCAATATGATCGTCAAATACGGCATGAGCGACAAGCTCGGCCCCATCTCATACGGATCGGGCAATGAGGAAGTATTCATCGGCCGTGACTACGGTCATATAAAGAACTACTCCGAGGAGACGGCAGCCGCCATCGACAAGGAGATAGAAAACCTTATTACGCAGGCATATGAACGCGCTGCGGAAATACTCAGACTTCATATTGATAAACTCCATCTTCTCGCCAGATACCTCATGGAATACGAGAAGATAGACGGTCCGAAGTTCTACGAACTCATGGGTGATCCCGACTTCCTTGAGAAACTCAAGAAGGAGAGGGAGGCCGAAAAGGCAGCAAAGGCTGAGGAGAAGCCTGAGGAGAAAACCGAAGAGAAGCCCGAAGAGGTTGCTCCGATGCCGGTACCTCCTGTAGAGCCTGCTCCCGAACCGTTACCGGTTACAGAAGCCGCTCCTGTTGAGGAAATCGCCCCTGTTGAGCCTGTGGCTGTTGAGGAGGCTGCTCCCGTTGAGGAAGTTGCTCCGGTTGAGCCGCCGGCGGTTGAAGAGGCCGCTCCCGAGGAAGAGGAGATTGAGCCTGAAATCGTACCTGCCGTCGTACCTTTTGCTGCGGCAACACTGCCCGTCGAGACAGAGGAACTTCCCGAGGAAATCCCGGAGAACAACGAGCCTCTGTTCAACGACTTCACAGATGACGATACCCCTGCAGATCCCGATGTTATGGGCATCAAGTCCACAACAGACTCTTTCGAGGAGTTCGCCGAGAAGTTTGAAGTCGAGGAAGGCGCAGAGGTTGAACTCTCCGAGGCGGAACTCGAGTTTAAACGCCAGTTTGAGAAGGGCCTTGAGTTCGGTGAGATGCCTTTTGAACATCCGACGGCAAATCTCGAGACAATAGTCGAAGACACTTCGTCAGAACCGATTATCAGTGCTGATGACTCAGAGGAGGAGACCCTTCCGGTCATTGAAACTCACGATGACGAGAAGACAAAACTCGTAAATGAGTATGCCTTTGCCGAAATCGATGAGGAGATGGCTTCCGACGTTGAGACCTATCTCAAGTATCTGAACGTCGAGGACGAGGAGGAGCAGCCCTCCGTCGAGCCTGAAAAGGCAGAGGAACCCGCTGAGCCCGAAAAGGCTGAAGAGCCTGCTGAACCTGAGAAGGCTGAGGAGCCCGCTGAGGCTCCCGAAAAGCCGAAGGTAAAGGCTAAGGTCAAGGCCAAGGGCAAGAAGTCAAAGGGCAAGCATCCCGTAAAAATCACTCCCGTAGCGGAGGAGAAACCCGAGGAGCATCACATTGAAGATGACATTCCCGAGGGTCATTACGACTTCTACGAGGGCGACGACACTCCTCACGGAACCTTCACCGAAAATGATGAAATATATGAACTCTATGAGCTGCTGAAAACAGCGCGCGACATGGAGGACCCGGACGACGAAAATCCGTTTAAACACAAGGATTAAAGGGTAAAAGGGGCGGCTTTGGCCGCCCCTTTATTTTGTGCTGTTTCCTTGACTTTACTACTATATATGGTGTAAAATAAATAGACTATATTTTTAGTATTGTGAGGAATTTATGACAGCAAAGAAAGCGGATTACGGCAATACCGACATAAGTCAGCTCAAAGGTGCCGACCGTGTGCGTAAGCGCCCGGCCGTCATCTTCGGTTCTGACGGTCTCGACGGCTGTGAACACTCCTTTTTTGAAATACTCTCAAACTCCATCGACGAGGCCCGTGAGGGCCACGGCGACAAGATAGTCGTCACCCGTTACCTCGACAAGTCAATCTCCGTCGAGGACCACGGCCGCGGCATACCGATGGACTACAACGAAAAAGAGAAGGATTACAACTGGCGTCTCGTCTTCTGTGAGATGTACGCCGGCGGTAAGTACAATACGAACGCCATAGACTCGAGCTACGGTTTCTCACTGGGCCTCAACGGTCTCGGACTCTGCGCAACGCAGTATGCTTCCGAGTATATGGACGCTGAGGTGCGCCGTGACGGTTTTAAATACACGATGCACTTCAAGAAGGGCAACCCGAAGGGTGAACTCGAGAAGGAGCCTTATGCCAAAAAGAATGACACCGGCTCACTCATCACCTGGAAACCCGACCTCGATGTCTTTACTGACATAGATATTCCTCTTGAATATTTCCAGGATGCCATAAAGCGCCAGGCAATAGTAAACTCGGGCGTGACATTCATACTTCGTGACCAGGTCACGGCAGCCTCGTTTGAGAAGTACGAGTACTTCTACGAAAAGGGAATTGTCGACTATATATCCGAAATCGCCGGCGAGGACACGCTCACGCAGACCCAGTACTGGGAGTGCGAGAGGCGCGGCCGCGACCGCGAGGACAAGGATGAGTACAAGGTTAAAATCTCGGCGGCTGTCGCGTTTTCAAACAAGCATCAGCTGATTGAGTATTATCACAACTCATCCTGGCTCGAGCACGGCGGCGCGCCGGACAAGGCCGTCCGCACTGCCTTTGTCAACCAGATAGATGCCTATCTGAAGAACAACGGCATGTACAAGAAGGCGGACGGCAAGATAACCTTCCAGGACGTCGCTGACTGTCTTATGATTGTCATCTCGTCTTTCTCGACCGTTACATCTTATGAGAACCAGACCAAGAAGTCGATTACCAACAAGTTCATCCAGGACGCCATGACCGACTTCTTCAAGCACCAGCTTGAGGTCTACTTTATCGAGAACAAGCTGGATGCGGACAAAATCTGCAACCAGGTGCTCATAAACATGCGGGCCCGCGTTCACGCCGAGGCGACCCGCGTCAGCATGAAGAAGACACTCACGGCGAATATGGATATGTCCAACCGCGTGCAGAAGTTTGTCGACTGCCGCACGAAGGACGTGGATCGCCGTGAAGTGTTCATAGTTGAGGGCGACTCGGCCCTCGGCGCCTGCAAGCAGGCCCGCGATTCCGAGTTCCAGGCGGTCATACCCGTCAGAGGTAAGATCCTCAACTGTATGAAGGTCGACTACAACCGTATCTTCAAGAGCGAGATTATCACCGACCTCATAAAGGTACTCGGCTGCGGTGTTGAGGTCGCTACAAAGGCCAAGGACGTAAACCTTTTCAATCTCGACAACCTCCGCTGGAGCAAGGTCATAATCTGCACCGATGCGGATGTCGACGGCTATCAGATAAGGACGCTCATACTCGCGATGATCTACCGTCTCATGCCCACGCTCATCAAGGAGGGCAAGGTCTACATCGCCGAGTCACCGCTCTATGAGATAACCTGCAGGGATGACGTCTGGTTTGCCTATACCGAGCAGGAGAAGATTCAGGCTCTCGCCGAGATAGGCGATAAGAAATACACAATTCAGCGCTCGAAAGGTCTCGGTGAAAATGATGCCGACATGATGTGGCTCACCACTATGAACCCGAAGACGCGCAGACTCGTTCAGATCACGGAGTCAGACGTGGAACGCACCCTGTCAACATTTGAGGTCCTCCTCGGAGACGACCTCCAGGGCAGAAAAGACAAGATCGCCGACGAGGGTTACAAGTACCTCGACATGCTCGATCTTTCATAAGGAGGGGAGACAGTGGCACCGAGAAAACCGAAGACCAAGGCACCGGCACACGAGGAAGAAAACCCGAACGCTCACATACTCGGGGCGGGCGATATTGTCTCCCAGCAGATAGTCGATACTCTCGAGACGAACTATATGCCCTACGCGATGAGCGTTATCATGTCGCGTGCTCTGCCTGAGATTGACGGTTTCAAGCCGTCTCACAGAAAGCTTCTTTACACCATGTACAAGATGGGCCTTCTGACAGGCCCGCGTATAAAATCTGCGAATATCGTAGGCCGTACGATGCAGCTCAACCCCCACGGCGATGCAGCCATCTACGAGACGATGGTCCGCCTTGCCCGCGGTAACGAGTCACTGCTTCATCCCTTCGTTGACTCGAAGGGTAACTTCGGTAAGGCCTATTCCTCGGGCATGGCTTATGCCGCCTCGCGTTACACCGAGGCGCGCCTCGAAAAAATCGCGAATGAACTCTTTGCCGACATCGACAAGGACACCGTGGACTTCGTCGACAACTACGATTCGACGATGAAGGAACCGACACTTCTGCCGGTAACTTTCCCGACCGTACTCGTAAACAACAACCAGGGCATTGCCGTCGGCATGGCCTGCAATATCTGTTCTTTCAATCTCCGTGAGATATGCGAGGCGACTGCCGAGCTCATAAAGGACAGCGACTACGATGTCAGTCAGATAATCAAGGCGCCGGATTTCCCCGGCGGCGGAAAGATTATCTATGACGCGGCCGTCATGGACTCCGTCATAAAGACGGGCCGCGGCAGCATAAAGGTACGTTCCAAGTGGAACTACGACAAGGCAAACAACTGTATTGAAGTATACGAAATACCGTATACCACAACCTCAGAGGCCATAATCAACGAGATAATCGATAAGGCCAAGACCAATTTCAAGGAGATCTCCGACGTCCGTGATGAGACCGACAAGCAGGGTCTTAAAATCACCATCGACTTAAAGCGCGGAACAGATCCGGAGAAGCTCATGAAGAAGCTCTACCGCTACACTCCGCTTGAGAGCTCCTTCTCCTGCAACTTCAACGTGCTCATAGGCGGCGCCCCGCAGGTGCTCGGCGTCACCGATATCCTGAAGGAGTGGATTGCCTTCCGCACCGAGTGCGTAAGGCGCCGCGTCTACTTTGACCTCGACCGCGCGAAGAAGAAACTTCACCTTCTGGAAGGTCTTCAGAAGATTCTCCTCGACATCGACAAGGCAATCAAGATTGTCCGCGAGACAGAGGAGGAGGCTGAGGTCGTGCCGAACCTCATGATAGGTTTCGGCATCGACGAGATTCAGGCCGAGTTTGTCGCCGAGATAAAACTCCGTCATTTAAACCGTGAATACGTTTTAAAACGCCTTGCGGACGTCGACAAACTCAAGGCTGACATTGCCGATATGGAGGACACACTCTCCAGCAAGACGAAGATAAAGAAGATAATCATAAAGGAACTCAAAGAGGTTGCAGAGAAATACGGACAGCCCAGAAAGTCCGAGATTATCTACGCGACCGATATTGAGGAGGAAGAGGAGATTGAACTCGAGCAGGTCGACGACTACGTCTGCACGCTCTTCTTCTCTGAGGCGGGTTATTTCAAGAAGATAACCCCGCTCTCGCTGCGCATGAGCGGTGAACAGAAACTCAAAGAGGGCGACCGTATGTCTCAGATTGTCGAGACTTCAAACGCCAAGGAGCTGCTCTTCTTCACCGATAAATGTCAGGTATACAAGGCGAGGGTTGCCGACTTTGCGGACTCCAAGGCCTCGCTCCTCGGAGATTTTGTTCCTACAATACTCGAGTTCGACGAGGGTGAGAAACCCATGTATATGGCCGTCACAGACGATTTTAAGGGCTATATGCTCTTCTTCTTCGAAAACGGCAAGGTGGCAAAGGTCGATATGGGAGCATATGCCACCAAGACGAACCGCAAAAAGCTCATAAAGGCCTACGGCGCCAAATCACCGCTCGTATCCGCTATGTACATTAAGGAGGACCTGGAACTCGTGCTTACGGCGAGCTCCGGCAGAATGCTTCTCGTGAACACTGCCGTCATCACTCCGAAGACGACAAAGGATACCATAGGTATAGGTGTTCTGACGCTGAAGAAAGGCCAGCGTCTTTCGGGCGTCAGGCCTTACACCGAGGGAGAATTCGCAAAGCCTCACCGCTATCGCACCAAGAATCTTCCGGCCCTCGGCTCACTGCCCTCCGCTGATGATTCGGCAGGGGACCAGCTGAGCCTGTAAACCGCCTAAAATCCTTCTTGCATTATAATAACTAATGTGTTAAAATACTTTGGCTACTTAGACAAGACCCTTTCAGGAGGTTTACATATGACAGGTTTACAAATAGCATTATCTGTTATTCTCGTAATCATTTCAGTACTTCTCATAATTGTCGTACTGCTTCAGAAAAACAGACAGGCTGACGCATCAGCAATCAACGGTTCAACATCCAACTCCTTCTTTGATAAGACACAGGGACGCGGCAAGGACTCTGCGCTTGAAAAGCTCACCGTTATCCTCGGTGTGGCTCTTCTCGTCATCGTCATAGTCACAATCGCCGTAACGCTCTTCGTATAAGGGGTTACGATCCATTAGCTCAGTTGGCAGANNTGACTTTTAATCAAGGTGTCCGGGGTTCGAATCCCCGATGGATCACCATATAAAGCGGGCTTCTCTGAAGCCCGCTTATTTTTATTGTATGAATCGGATATTTATGGTACACTAAATTTGTATTTATTAAACCGGGAGGTTATAAAATGAAGAAGATTATCGCAATTTTGCTCACAACAGTACTCATCCTCACAGTTTTCGCAGGCTGCTCCTCAACAACTCCGAGTTCAGCAGGCAAGAATACTGACTCAGGCAAGAGCGGTACGGACATAGATAACGGTCCGAAGCTCTCCAAGGATCAGAAAGCCATCCTCGCAGACCTTGAAAAAGAATTCAGCGTTGACGGTTATGAGAAAGAGATTGCAGATGAGCTTAAGGCTGATGAAGAGACAACCCAGATAGTCGATTCTCTCGGCATCACGGTAGACGACTATGTCGGCGGTATCGTAAAGCACTATGGCTGGACATTCGGTGATATCACCGTTGACGGCGATGCAGCTGTTGCCGCAGTCACAATGACATATCCTGACTTCGACAAGATGGGTGAAATCCTCGACGCAAAGGCCGATGAGTGGATTGAGGCTCAGGGCGGTGTTGAAGCCGTTACAGAGGAGCAGTTCTATCAGGCTTACGGCAAGATCGTAATGGATATCCTCAATTCCGATGAGTTCCCCGTACTCACTGCTGACTTCAATGTTGACTACATTAAGGACGGCAAGGACTGGGTCATCAAGGACAGAGACGCCGTTACTGACACCATGAACGAGGCTCAGGGCGCCGCATAAGCAAAACAAAGATTATGTGGGAAGTAAATAGTATTTTATCAGTGTCAGGGTTTCTGGTACATTTACTGGTTGCCTCGGTACTGGGTTATGCCATAGGCTTTGAGAGACAGTGGACCAAGCATCAGGCAGGCACGGTGACGTGTATGATGGTTGTTGTCGGCTCGTTCGCTTTTACGGCATTTGCCTTTTTGCTGGCTGATGCAGGTAACGCAGACCTTACGCGTATACCGGGTCAGATAGTGACAGGCATAGGTTTCCTGGGAGCAGGCGTAATTCTGAAAGAGGGCGGCACCATACGAGGCCTGACGACAGCTGCGACCGTATGGGCAGCTGCCGCAGTGGGCATACTCGCGTGCCTCGATAATATGCTTTTTGCTGTGGCAGTAGCCGGGGCACTTGTGCTGCTGCATCTGTTCTTCCACCCTCTGTCGGTATGGATTGACAAGAACAGAAGGCATACGAAGACCAGATATGACCATGACGATGATGATACGGACGAATAATCATAAATTTCAGGGACCGTGAAAACGGTCCCTTTTTTTAATATTTTTGTAATAAATACGATACTATTCCGTACTTATATGGTGTATAATTGAAGTTGTAATAATTAAAGGAGGAGCGGCTTATGATCAGACTTGATAATGTCTCCAAGTTTTACTACAGCAAAGGCGTTATCGCGGCAGGATTTTCAAAAGTCAGCCTGAATTTCGATATCGGAGAATTCGTAGCCATTACCGGCGAGTCCGGTAGTGGTAAATCTACGCTCTTAAACGTTATCTCCGGCCTCGACACATATGAAGAGGGCGAGATGTACGTAAACGGTGAAGAGACTTCACACTACACCGAGAAAGACTTTGAGGATTACCGCAGAAAATACATTGGTAATATCTTTCAGACATTCAACCTGGTAAACAGCTACACCGTTTACCAGAACATCGAGCTCGTTATGCTCTTAAACGGCTCAACCCGCAAGGAGATAAAACCGCGCGTAAATGCGCTTATCGAGCAGGTAGGCCTCACTGAGTATAAGAATACGAAGGCTTCAAAGCTCTCCGGCGGTCAGAAGCAGCGTGTCGCGATTGCGCGTGCGCTTGCCAAGGACACACCGATTATCATCGCCGATGAGCCCACCGGCAATCTCGATACGGAGTCTGCCGCCGGCATCATCGAGCTTTTAGCTTCCATTGCAAAGGACAAACTTGTCATCGTTGTAACCCACAACTTTGACCAAGTGGCACCTTATGTTACCCGCAAGATAAAAATGCACGACGGCAAGGTGCTCGAAGATGTCCGCATGAATGGTGCCTTGGCCCCGCAGGAGCCCGAACGTTATGATGATCTTGCAATTTCCTACAAGAATATCAGACCGCTCTCGGAGCTGCGTCTCGGTATCAGGAATGCATTTAACATACCCGTAAAATTCCTGCTCACGACATTTGTATTCCTCTTTATCGTAGTTGCGCTCGTCATACAGCTGTCATCTTCACGAAATGTCTACAGCCCGGTAAACGGCGAGTTCGGTTTCAACTATTATTTCCGAAACACCAACAAGACAAGACTTATTCTGAAGAAACCCTTGAAAGACGGTGTCGCTCAGCCTTTCACCGATGATGATCTGAAGGCCCTTGACGGGGTTGACAATGTCAAAGTCGTTGTTGAACAGGACCTTCTCGTTGACTCAAATATCGATTTCCAGAATGAGGAACTCGGGCTCTATGTCTACGGTGCGGCGGCAGATATTGCCGATTATGCGGGAGGTGAACCCGATTACGGACGCCTTCCCAAGGCCGATAATGAAGTCCTCGCCGTATCCCTCAAGAGTTCATATTCGCTTCCCAAGGGAAAGAAACAGATAGAGAGCATGCTCGATTCCGAGTTTTATCGTTACAAATACGGTGATGATAAGCTCGACAAGGATCATCCGTATAAGATTGTAGGTCTCAAATATATTGACAACAAGTCCCAGGATCCGCTCGCGGGCAATATGGAAGGTACGGTTCTCTATTGCTCGCCCGCGTTACTCGATGACATAAGGGTTGAGTCCAACGCGAGTTACGGAAAGATGAAAATCACTTTCCAGGAGAAGACATACAAGAATGAGTCACATTGGCCGATGTTTACGGTCAAGGCCTCCGACAGTGTTGAACCCGGAACCTGCTGGGTTTCCGAAGACTACAACTATCTTGTAAAGAATACACTGCGGGCAATGGATAAGCCTCTCGGCATTGAAATCGAGACACCGTACTACAAGGACAGCCTGGACCTTACGGTAAGCAAGATCTACACCAAGCAGACCTTCTCCGATGCATTTAAAATACCGGAAGGCATGTCATATGACGATTATAAGGGAATAATCCTCATAAGCACGAATGACCTCTTCAAGCTCTATGACCATGACTCCTTCCAGGTGAGTGTCTTCGTTGATGACGGTGTCAAGGCGAAGGACACATTGGCGAAAATCAAGGATATGGGATACGAAGGCGTATCCATGCAGGACCTTCTCTACTCGGTAGGCGATATGGCAATCATAAACCTCGTCACAAAGGTTATGCTTGTGGGTCTTGCGGTTGTACTTCTCGTAATATCCTACTTTGTAATCAGAATTATCTTAAAGTCCAGAAACGTTTACTTCTCGACAATCCGTATGCTGGGCTCAAATGTCAGCACGGCGAGATGGCTCATCATCATCGACCTTCTGACAGATGCGACAATAGCCTTCCTGGTCGCCATGGCGGGCATATGGGCATATCTGAAGTTCTTCCCCATACAGGAGATGGCTACCGTCATCAGGTCATTCGTGGAGCCCTCAGATTACGTAGTCATATACATCGTAACGCTCGTAATAGCGTTTATCATAAGTTCGAGATACGCAAACAGGCTCTTTAAGAACTCGACAATTCAGACAATTAAAGAGGAGGTGTAAGTCGTAATGATTGAACTGCAGAAAGTAAATAAATACTTCAACAAAGGCAGACGCAATGAGATTCATGCCATAAACGATACGACTTTATCACTTCCCGACAAGGGCCTTGTGGCACTCCTCGGTGAATCCGGATGCGGCAAGACGACAATGCTCAATGCCATAGGCGGTCTTGATAAAGTCAGGTCCGGTAAAATCTTCATCGACGGCAAAAAAATCACCCGTCACAGCATGCATGCCGTCGACAAGCTGAGAAACGACAAGGTCGGTTACATCTTCCAGGACTACAAACTCATGGATGACATGACGGTCTATGACAATGTAGCTCTTGCGCTCAAGATGATCGGCGTGAAGGATAAGAACGAGCAGAAGGTACGCATAGAATACGTCCTCGACAAGGTCGGTATTCTGCGCTATCGCAAGCGTCCTGCCGGAACGCTCTCCGGCGGTGAGCGCCAGCGCGTAGGTATAGCGCGTGCGCTCGTAAAGAATCCGCAGATTATTCTTGCGGATGAACCTACCGGAAACCTCGACTCGAAGAATTCGGTCGAGATTATGAACATCATCCGCAAGATTGCGGAGGACAGGCTTGTCCTCCTCGTAACCCACGAGCGCCCGCTCGCTGAGTTCTATGCGGACAGAATAATAGAAGTGGTCGACGGCAAGGTTGTAAATGACTATGAGAACGATGTCACAAAGGCACTCGACTACGAGATAGACAATGTCTTCTACCTGAAGGAATTTGAGAACCACAACGAGTTCTCCGATCCGACAGGCGACAGGAAGATAAATGTCTATGACAATGGCGAGACCAAGGTAAACGTCAACATCATCGTCAAAAACGGCAACATCTATATCCAGTCCGAGGATGCGGTAAATGTCGAACTCATCGACAGAAACTCCTCGATTGAAGTAGTTGATGACTACAAGAAGGACATAAAGAGAGATGCAATAGCCGATTATGACTTTGATATGAGCACGGTTGGCAATCAGAATATCAGACGCCGTTACGCGTCTATATTCAGACCTCTCTCCGAGTTTGCTGCGGGATTTAAGAAACTCTTTGGTTTCTCGGTTCTTCGCAAACTTCTGCTTCTCGGCTTTGTATTTGCCGGTCTCTTCGTAATCTTTGCGGTAGGCAAGGTCGCGGCGATGCACAATGTTCAGCCCGCGGATTACATGACGGAAAACAAGAACTACATCGTCGTCAGCAAACCTTCCATGGAAGCGGAGGAGTTTGATAAACTCGCATCCATGGACGCGGTGGAATACATCATGCCGACGGGAGCAAAGCCGTATTTCAAGATGTCTGCCGGTGATTACTATCAGACACAGGAGGTCAATCTCCAGATAGGAGGATCGCTTGCTTCCACAGAGCTTCTCACAAAGGACTGTGTCGTTGCAGGACGCCTTCCGAAGGAGAAGAATGAGATTGTCGTCGATCAGATGATCTTCAATAAGCAGTTTAAGGAGAGCCCCATCTTTACGATGTCCGGTTTAAACTCCCTTGAGAAAGTTTTAAACCGCGACCTTAAACTCCAGTATGATATGGGCACATACAGACTTGTCGGTATCGTTGATCTCGGAAGCCCATCTGTCTATGCGGATCCGGACGAATTTATTAAAATACTGAAATATGCATACAGCAGCCAGGATTCGGAAGATATGTGGTACTTCTCATATTCCAATGACTATGAGTCAGATGAGGATCCGACAGCATCCCAGATTACCGATTACAAACTGTATGAGGATAAAATCAAGCTTACAGATGACTGGTACGGCAAGTCCAGACTTCCGGAGAATGACTATGAAGTTCTTCTTCCCGAGTCCATGAAGGATTCCTTCCGCATGGAAAAGGAGACCAAACTCAAGGTTGACGGAAAGAATCTCATTTGCTGCGGTTACTACAAGCAGGATGAGACGGATGAACAGCCGCTCAATTCCTACTTCGTAAACGATAACATGATCAAGCATCAGATGATAAGCAAAGCTAAGCAGTACACAATCTGCACCTTCGACAGAGAAGGACTTCTGGCAACTCTTCAGAAGGAAGGTTATACGGCTTACAACTGTGAGACCAAGGCACGTCAGACCTTTGACGAACAGCGTGCATCCGAAGTCAGGTCAACGACTATAGTCGGCGCAGTTATTCTCGGTATCTCACTTATCGAGATGTTCCTTATGAGCCGCTCTTCGTTCCTGTCACGTATCAAGGAGGTCGGAACACTCCGCGCAATCGGTGCCAAGAAGTTTGACATCTACAGGATGTTCATCGGTGAGGCTGTTGCCATAACAACTCTTACCAGCCTTCCCGCAATGCTCCTGATGTTCTATGCTGAAGGTTATCTGGCGCGTGAGATTGAGCTGTTCGAGAAGCAGTTCTATATGCCGATACCGCTTCTTATCGCATCAATTCTCGTTATTTACATCTTCAACATCGTAATATCTCTCATTCCGGTATGGAATACTATGAGAAAACGCCCTGCGGCAATACTCGCAAGGTACGATGTAGACTAAGACATAAAGAAAACCCGGCAGCGAAAGCTGCCGGGTTTTTGCTTTTATTTTCAGCCCTGAACCTGCTCCTTGAGGATAACGTCGTGGGAGCCGCCTTCAACTATTGAGGTTGAGGAGACAACCGTGAGCTTTGCCTTCTTGCGAAGTTCGGGTATTGAGAGAGCACCGCAGTTGCACATTGTTGAGCGCACCTTTGCGAGTGTCGTGTAGACACCGTCCTTTAAGGGACCGGCGTAGGGGACGTAGGAGTCAACGCCTTCCTCGAAGGAGAGCTTGCCTGCGCCGCCCAGGTCATAACGCTGCCAGTTTCTGGCGCGGTTTGAACCTTCGCCCCAGTACTCCTTGAGATACTGGCCGTTTATGCGTACCTTGTTTGTCGGTGATTCGTCAAACCGCGCAAAGTAACGGCCGAGCATGAGGAAGTCGGCGCCCATGGCAAGGGCTAAAGTTACGTGGTAGTCGTGTACAATGCCGCCGTCGGAGCAGACGGGTACGTAGATGCCTGTCTCCTCAAAATAGCGGTCACGGGCCGCACAGACGTCTATAAGGGCAGTTGCCTGACCGCGGCCGATACCTTTGGTCTCGCGGGTAATACATATGGAACCACCGCCTATGCCGACTTTTACGAAGTCTGCTCCGCAGTCGGCGAGGAACTGAAAGCCCTCTGCGTCTACGACGTTGCCTGCGCCCACCTTTACGGAGTCGCCGTATTTTTCACGAATCCAGGCTATTGTGTTCTTCTGCCACTCGGAATAGCCTTCAGAGGAGTCAATGCAGAGAACGTCTGCGCCTGCGTTTACGAGTGCGGGTACACGCTCTTTGAAGTCGCGGGTGTTAATTCCCGCGCCTACGATGTATGACTTATTCTTGTCGAGGAGTTCGTTTACGTTCTCCTTGTGTGATTCATAGTCTTTTCTGAAAACGAGATATGTGAGATGGTCGTCCTTGTCGACGAGCGGAAGCGCGTTGAGCTTGTGGTCCCAGATTATGTCATTGCACTCTTTGAGTGATGTGCCGTCGGGAGCTGTTACAAGCCTTTCGCGGGGAGTCATGAAGTCACGGACCGGTGTCATCGGATCCATACGGGAGACGCGGTAATCGCGGCTTCCGATAATACCGAGAAGTTTGCCGTTTGCCGTACCGTCATCAGTGACTGCAACGGTTGAGTGGCCGGTTCTCTCCTTGAGGTCGATGATATCGGCGAGAGTTGCGTCGGGAGTGATATTGCTTGAAGAGGTGATGAAACCTTTCTTGTAATTCTTGACGCGGGCAACCATGGCTGCCTCGGACTCTATTGACTGTGAGCCGAAGATAAAGGAAACGCCGCCCTCTTTTGCGAGAGCTATTGCAAGCGTGTCATTTGAGACGGCCTGCATGATGGCGCTGACCATGGGAATGTTCAGCTTTATTGTAGGCTCTTCACCCTTTCTGAACTTTACGAGAGGGGTGGAGAGATTGACAGATGCAGGTATACACTCGGATGAAGAATAACCCGGGACAAGCAGGTATTCTCCGAAGGTCCTTGATGGTTCATCAAAATAATAAGCCATTTGTGATCTCCTTTTTCGTTTTCAGATTTTTAAAAAATGGAGGCAACGCGCAGTTGCCTCCGAGCATAATTATTTCTTGGGAGCTGCCTTTGCGGGCTCAGCCTTCGGAGCCTCTGCCTTCTTGGCAGGAGCAGCCTTCTTAGCGGGAGCAGCCTTCTTGGCAGGAGCGGCCTTCTTAGCCGGAGCAGCCTTCTTGGCAGGAGCAGCCTTCTTGGCGGGAGCGGCCTTCTTGGCAGGAGCAGCCTTCTTAGCCGGAGCGGCTTTCTTAGCTGCAGGCTTCTTGGCAGCAGCCTTCTTAGCTGCGGGCTTCTTTGCAGCAGCTTTCTTTGCGGGCTTCTTCGCAGCAGCTTTCTTTGCGGGCTTCTTCTTGAGGCTTGCAAGAGCAAGAGCGTGATCGAGGTTACCCTCTATCAGGAGAATGCCGCGGAAATAAGCATCTGTAGCATCGAGCTTGCCGGCGAGGATGTTTGTGTAAACATCAGCGGAAGCTGTGAGCATAGCTGTGAAGTCACGGTAGTCAAAGGGCTCAATTGCGAAGTCGCCGCCGATGTTGGCAATGTAGAAAGCACCGCCGCAGTCATCGTCAACGATGTTTACCTGGATAGCGAGATCCTGGGGAAGGGTCTTCGTGTTGAGCGCGTTGATCTTCTTTTTGAATTCTTCAAACTGTTCGATGAATGTCATTGTACTTAACCTCCAATATGATTAGTTTGCGGAAGAATCGGCCTGCTGTGCTGACTGTTTTTCAAAAGTCTCAACCACTCTTGCCGCATAATCTTCAATTTTATTCTGAACCTTTTTGATAAGGCCGTTGGACACTTTGATTTCGCTGTATGCTTTGTCATTTACGATGTCTTCATAGAACTTGTTTGAAGCGTCGTTTGACATAGCCGTGAGTATATCTGCCTGCCATTTCGTCTTTTCGGAAATAGAGGACATGTACATGATGTGGGCGCCGTAGTCGGACTCAACTATGCCGTAGTCGCCGACCTTGCGTCCGTCTGCGTAAGCCCAGTCAAGGAAAGGCTTTACGTAGGAGGAGTCCGTGTAGATGCCTTCGATGAGGCCGCCGTTATCGGCTGAACCCGGATCTTCGGACTTCTCGGCGGCGAGTTTGATGAAATCATCTTCCTTAGCGCCGTCACTGACCCACTTGTCAAGGATTGCCTGAGCCTGTTCCATAGCCTCTTCGGCTGTACGGATTGTCTTTGTCTCAGTGGTCTTGTTGCCCTGGTCGTCAGTTACTTCCTCATCCTTTGTAAGAGCGAGAAGGATGTGACGTACGTTTACGGGCTGGAGAGTGTCATCCTTGTAGGGGAGGGACTTGAGTACAACGATGATGAATGTTGTGCCGCCGTCATCCTCTTCGACGGATGTCATGAACTTGTCACCGACAGCGCGTGAACTGTCATATGCCCAGTCGGCAACGTCCTTGTTGAAACTCTTTTCAATGGTGGAGTAGTTTACTCCGGCCGCTGTGGTGTAGGAGTCATTGTAGGAATCTGATGAAGGATTGAAGTATTCCTTCATGTCTTCCTCAACACTCTCATAGACGAGATTCAGGAAGTTGTCGATTGTTGCCTTCTCATAGAAGGACTCGGCCTCGGCTTTCTTCTCCTCGACGTTCTTCTTCGTCATTTCGGCGAGTTCTTCGTCGGTGTAGTTCGTGGCCTCAACAGCCTCTGTGGTATCGGTTGCCTCCTGAGCCTCGGTGTTCTTTGCCGCCTCGGCCTCAAGTGTGTAGAAATAGAGGTCAACCGTGTTGTATTCGTTCGGATGCTCGTTGTAGTAATCGAGAATCTGGTCGTCAGTTATACCGGACTGGATTTCCTCAGCCTTGTTCTGGATGTATGAGGAGGCGAGAGCCTGCTTCTGCATGATCTTGCGAAGGAGGGACTCGTTCATGCCGCGTCCGTAGTTCGCCATGAGATATGCGTTTAAGGAGTAGTTACTCTCAGCAGCAGTCTTGCGGAGCTGTTCAATGTTGTCATTGATTTCCTTCTGCTGATCGTCGCTGAGTTTCGCACCGTCCTTGACGGCTGCGTTATAAACCGCTGTGATCTCCTGCGCCTGCTTTATTGAATACTCCTTGAAGAAGTCAGCCCATGTCGGGTTCTCACCGTAGATCTCTTTGTCGAGTTTGATTCCGGTGTCTGCTTCAGAGAGGGTGAACTCCTGATTCTTCGGAGTCTTTTTGTAATCAAAACCGGTCATCATTTTGCCGGCGCCTTCACCATAGTATGCACCGTAGTACTGCTCGTACTGATAAGATGAATTGGAGATGTTGTTGTAGACTGCTTTGTAGTAGTACTCGTATTCCGCAATTGAGACTTTCTCACCGTTACCGAATCTGATAACACTCAGTGCTCTGTGCGGTACTCCGAAATAGTAGAGGAGACCGAGAACCAGAGCGATTACGATAACGACTGCGGGAATAATCCATTTAAGACGTTTCTGCCTCTTTGACTGATTGGCTTTCTTCTCGCGCTTCTCAGCCATGGCGTCGCCGGCTTTTCCGATGCGGGCCTTGCGCTCTTCGCGCGCAAGCTCGGCGGCGGATTTTGCTTCGTTTGCCATCGAGAGGGACCTCCCTTTAAAAATTATCTTGATTATAATACCACTTTAAAATGCTTATTACAATGAGAAAATAAACGCTCCTTTTGATAAAAATATGTGCAAAACAACAATTTTGCAAGAAATGGCATTATAAACTTGCAAAGTGGTATTGAAATGTATTATAGTATTGTGGACTTAAAAATTACTTAAAAGAGGCGTAAAAATCAAAATGAATTATGCGGAGATGAGCAGGGCTGAGCTCAAGGCGGAACAGGAGCAGTGCCTGCACGAATATTACAATTTCAAAGCGAGGGGACTCAAACTTGATATGTCTCGCGGAAAGCCGTCCGAAGGACAGATAAAAGAAGTCCTGGGTATGCTTGACGTGATGAATTCCAAGACGGCATACAAGACGGAGGAGGGCATAAATGTCCTCAACTACGGCTGCCCTGACGGCCTGCCCGAATGCAAGCAGTTCTTCGGCGACATTCTCGGTGTACCGGCTGAGAAGGTTTTTGTCGGCGGAAACTCCAGTCTCTCGCTCATGTTTGACTATATCATGCTCTGCTACGCAAAGGGCGCATCTGAAACTTCGAAACCCTGGATTATGCAAGGAGACGTAAAATTCCTCTGCCCGTCACCCGGATACGACAGACATTTCGCAATCTGCGAATACCTCGGAATTAAGATGATTCCGGTAAGGATGACGGAGACAGGTCCTGATATGGATCAGGTCGAGGCCCTCGTACGTGACCCTCTCGTAAAGGGCATGTTCTGCGTACCGAAGTATTCAAATCCCACAGGTGTCACGTACTCTGACGAGACCGTAAGACGCCTCGCGAAGATGGAAACTGCCGATGACTTCCGCATCATCTGGGATAACGCCTACTGTATACACGACCTCTTCGGAAGAGAGGATAAGCTTCTTGAGATGCTCGGCGAGTGCGAGACGGCAGGTAACCCGAACCGTGCCGTTGAGTTCTGCAGCACATCCAAAATATCTTTCTCGGGTTCGGGCATTGCCGCTCTCGCGGCCAATGCGGAGAACCTGGCCCGCATAAAGAATTACTACGCCAGAATGACTATAGGTTACGATAAGGCCAATCAGTTCCGTCATATCCTTTATTTCAAGAACTTCAAAGGAATAAAGGACCACATGGCAATTCTCTCGGACATTATAAGTCCGCGTTTCGAGGTTGTCCTGGGCGCGCTTGAATCGGAACTTTCCGGTCTCGGCATAGCGAAATGGAGCTCGCCGAACGGCGGTTATTTCATAAGCCTTGATGTTATGCCCGGCTGCGCGACACGCGTATACGAACTCTGCAAGGAGGGCGGTGTGAAGCTCACAAATGTCGGCGCAACATTCCCTTACGGAAATGATCCGGAGGACTCAAACATCAGAATTGCTCCGACTTTCCCGAGTCTTGAGGAACTCTCAGACGCGACCGAGCTTCTCGTTATAAGCATCAAACTTGCTGCAATCGAGAAACTTCTCGGTGAGGGAAAAACCCAGATTTAAGGTTATTTTAAGCGGCACAAGTTATACTTGTTGCCGCTTTATCTTTATGGTAAAATACTTTGTTGTAAAAGCATTTGGAGGTATATTACCGTATGAAATGTGAATATTGCGGAAAGCCCGTAAAGGCAGAAGATCACTACTGTCAGAATTGCGGTGCAAAAATAAAGGGAGCTTCCGCCGCCTCAGATGCCGCGACAAACGCCGCCGCTGAAGCTACTCCCAAAACAGAAAAGAAGAAAATGTCGCCCGGTAAGATTATTCTCATCGTTTTTCTCTGTGCGACGCTGCTGGTGGGCGTTGTTGTCGGCGGTATTTTTGCCCTGTTCAGGGTTGTTGCCAAATCAGTTGATTTTGATGAAGTCATTTCCAATATTGATGACTACGATTTTGATGATTTTGACGAGTTTGATTTCGGCGATGACGATTATGACGATTCAATTGACAAGTGGTTCTCACAGCACTTCGACATCGATGATAACGATGACATAGACGACAGTCCGTTTGACCGTTCATACAACGGCCGCAACGGCGAATACAAAGGTACGGAAAACTTCATTCCGGGCAAAACGGACAAGAAGACCGGTGCATATGAGTCTGAATACGCGAATCTTGCGTTTCAGCTCCCTGCATCGTGGCATGTCTTTTCCGACACCGAGATTGCGAAACTCTACACCGAAGAGGGTGCAGGCAAGAACGTTGCCAACAGCAAACTTTATGTCTATGATTTTTATGCCGAGGATTCACTTACCGGCAATATGGTCTACATCAAGTTCTACAACAAGGACTATTTCTCCGAGTACAAGGAACTTGCGGATGTAAATGATGCCATAAGAGACAGTGCCATGGAGTTCGCTCAGAGGTACAAGGTTGATTACGCTGATGACTCCTCCATCACTTTAAACGGTTTGAAATACGACCAACTTGCCTGCCGTATAAGCAGTGAAGATGTACTGGCTTACCAATACGATTTCACACGCGATCTCGGCGACTATTACATGCACATCGAGATATTTGCATATGACCTGGACGATGTAGGCGAGATAATTGATGTATTGAACGCGAAAGGATAAGCTTATGCGTGGTGATTTAAACGACCAGTTCCAGAGGGCACAGAGTGCCGCGAACGGCGACAACACCTCGGAAAAGGTGATTATCGGTGTTGCCGTTTTCATGGCCGTATGTTTCATAGCCATGATAATCGGTATTACCGTTTTTGTCGTTAAGACACTCGACAAATTCGTAGATGCAGAACCTGCGACTAACATAAACCCCGAACTTGTCACACAGATCAACAATCTGAATAATCAGATTTTCAACGGAGGAGCCCAGAACCCCGACGGCAGCGGTTCCATTGCATCTGACTCGAATTTCAGATTCGGTACGGTGAACGGAACATCCTACTACAGCGAGTTCTCGGGTGTGTCTTTCACGGCTCCTGGTGACTGGCTCTTTACGAGCTACGCGAGCGACACGGTCTCAACTTCACCGAGAGATCTCAGCGCTACCGGAAACCACATGTCTTCCAGTGTAGTCATCCAGTATGAGTCCAAGAAGGCTAACGGTTATCAGACAACCGATGACGCTCTTAAGTCAACCAAAATGGTGGCTTCCGAGCAGAACAATACGATTGTCGATGAAAAGGCTTCAACCAAGTGGGGCGGCAATAAGTTTGTCGGCATCATTTACAAGAACGAGGTTGTCCCTTCTTATCCGACTTATTATGAGGTTCTGGTCGCCGACGTCAACGGGTATATGCTCCGTATAACTCTCTCGGCAGGCTCTGAGAACGACCTTGCCATAGTCCGCAGTTACTTCAAATAAGAATAATAAAAAGGCCCTGAGCTGTCGCTCAGGGCCTTTAATTTTATTCTCAGTCGAGGTCGAGGAGTTCCCAGGTGCCGATGAACGGAAGCTCACGGGCTTTGCCGTCGGCGGCATTTGCGATACCCTGTACCCAGATTACGAAGAGGACGATAAAGCAGAGCGCGAATATCAGTCCGAGGAAGATTGCGAAACCGGTGCTTGAGAGCGCCGTTATGGCGACAATACAGCTTGTGAAGAGTACATAGGTCAGGCGTACTACGAGGAGTACGAGTGCCTGGTTGGCATGGAACTTCGCAAACTTCGAATGAGGGGCGAAAATGAGGGGAAGAAGGACAAGCAGTCCGAAGTATCCGAGGAGGGAGAAGTACTTGTTCTCTTTAATGTCTTCCTCGTCGTACTCGTCAGTGCGGTCTCTTGCCTCGTTCCATTTTTTCTTTATCTTTTCGGCCGTCTCTTTGGCGTCGGCGGATGCCTCTGCGGCTTTGATCTTTGCCGCTTCGCTAGCCTCAGCGGCCTTAGCCTTGGCGGTTTCCGCCGCTTCGGCTGCCTTCGCCTTGGCCTCGCTTTTTTTATCTTTCTTTTCTGCCTTTTCTTCGGCAGCATTTACGGCTTCTTCAGCCTTTTCGGCAGCTGTTTCTTCAACTGCCTCTTCAGCTTTCCCGGCAGTTTCTTCGACTGCTTCTTCGACTGCTTCAGCAGCCTCGGTGGCCTCTTCCTTTATCTCTTCAACCGCTTCAGGCGCGGCTGTCTTTTTCTTTCTGGCCATTATTTTGCACCTCCTACGACTACATAGTCACTGCTTACGGATATCGCAGGGTAGGATGAACCTACATCGAACGAGCCTTCCGGATTAAAGATTATGACGCAGTTGCAGTCCTCGTTGTCAAGGATGATATAAATGCGGTCATATTCCTCATAGTCGACATTTGCGGCAGCGAGGATACCGAAAAGCGACTCGGGGTCAAGTTCTTCCGCGTTCTTCCAGTCGTTCTCGGGATCAAACTGTTTCTCGAAAAGGTCGGAGAAGGTGGCGATTGAGTCTATGCCTTCGGGATTGTATGCGTAGCAGGTCTTCGGGATGACGGGCTCCGGCTCGGGCTCGGGCTCGGTCGGGTCGTCTGTCTTCGGCTGTTCTTTCTCGACAAGGAATTTTGAGACGCCGAGAAGCTTCGGCAGGTCTTTGTAAGTACCTATGTCGAGATAGGTGATGAGACCGTTCGTCTTATTGTCGAGGTATTTCAGGGCGGCGTCTTCGCGCTGATCTGCATAGATGTATGCGACGCCCGCAATGACAAGTGCAAGAAGCACTTCAATCAGGAAGAAACAGATAAGACCTCTGGAGAGGTTAACCTTGTTCCTGTTCTTCGCGGCGCCGATTGCCCAGAAGATTACACAGAGAATATTGATGCCCGGGATAAGGAGCAGGAGGAAGGTGCGTATGAAGGAGCCGGTCGTCATGACCTCGCCGTAGCGGCGTTTTTTCTCTCTCTTCTCTTTGCGAAGTTCCTTTTTGCTGATATCTTCCGCCTCGACTTCAATTACGGGCGGCTCGGGTTCCGGCGCTTCCACGGTTACGAGCGATGTAGCTTCCTCGTTTTCGGGAAGATCGGTTTTATTGTTGTCAGCCATATTAAAGACCTCCTTTATTTCTTAAGGTGTCGGATATACCTGAAAGTTTTGGCTTCGCCCTGCTCCGCGAGCATTTTAAGGAGCGAGTGCAGGACTTTGAGAGTCTCCGGATGGATGGGTATCTTATTGCCGTGGCCTTCGAGATATTCAAGGGGAGAGGAGTCCGTGTATGTGTCTTTTCTGTACACCTTGCATGCAGCAACTCTGTCACAGAACATCTCAATGACGTATTTCATCGGCATTTCGACGGGTTCCACCGTATGGGTCTTGGTGTTGTAGTCGGTCCAGTACTCAAAGTGATGTTTGTTGCGGCCCTTGTGGTGCATCCAGGCGGATGAGTAGCCTATGTCTGCCCGCTCTGCATCGTTCGGACTGTGATCACCCTGGTAGTACTTCATACCGACAATGAATTCTGCCGGAGAATACTTTGACAGGTCGTGCAGAAGTCCCTGGACAGGTATGCCTGCCCTGAAGCAGTGCATCATGACCAGGTTGCGGTGTTTTGTTATGGTTTTAAAGTGCTTTACCGCGTTGCTTAAAAGTTCCTGCATGTCTTGTCTCGATTCTTTTATCAGTCAGTATCGGAATTAGAAATGGGTGCCTGCATGTCGATGACCTTGTAGACATCCTTGTTCTTTGATACGAATACAATCTTGTCAAAGTCGTCCGAGTATGTCGTGTCGCCTGACAGGAGAGTGTGCTTGAAAGTGACGCGGCAGCTGTAGAGTGAGTCGGAATACTTTGTCAGAGCCGTTACGGTCAGGTTTTCGTTCTTGTAGCCGTTGTGCGGTTTTACGAACATTACAAGGCTCGAGGCGACGTTCTTGTAGAACGGGGTCGAGGTGTCGCAGTGCTGCGAGAAGGCACCGAATGAACCGTCCTTCTGCATGTATGCGGCATAGGCGACAGCGCATTTCTGCGCTATGTCAGTGACTTTGTCGCCGACTGCCTTGTCGATTGCCTGGGCGACGGTGAATGTGGTGCCGTTCGCCGTGACCTCGGCCTCCTTGCCGTTTACGGTCGCCTTGACTTCGGGCGAATCGGAGAGGAGACCCGAAATCTTCGCGGTCTGTGTAGGCGTGAGTGTCTTTACGTCGATTGTGGACGGAAGTGAAGGGAATTCATTGTCCGTCTTCAGGTCATCAGGTACGGCAACGCCGTTTACCGTGATTTCCGCGCCTTTGGGCGCGATTATTTCAATTGTCTTGAGAAGGCTCTTCGAAAGCTCGGCATAGGCTACGTCATAACCCTTGCCGATCTTGTGCTTTTTGAGATACACATTGAGAACCTTTTCGTCATCGGCTTTGATGATATAGGCGAGATCAGCGCCTTCGGGTTTGAAGGAGCTGTGGGCTATAGAATATTTCTTGCCCGTGACTGCCTCTTCGAGTATTGCCTTCAGGTTATCTGAAGAGTCAAAGTCAGATACCTTGAGTTCGAGGTCTTTCTGAAGACCGTCGTAGTCACCTTTTTCCAGGTAGTCCGTAATAATCTTGTTGACTATTGTCGTGGGCTGTGAGGACTCGTAGGACTTAAGCCATCCGTATAAAATCGCAAGACCCACTGCAAGTACGACGAGGAAGATGATGACAACGAAGAAGTAGATTCTGTAAAAAACTGATTTTTTCTTTCTCATGATTCTTCTCCCGGCATAACGATAAAGTAGGTGGGTATTCTGCGGGGTTTCGTGAAGGCCTTATACCTGTTTACGAGACCCATCTGGTTGTATTCCTCAAGACCGTCCTTGTCAATCTTGTAGGCATCATAGTAGTTGCGGTAGTAGAGCATGCTCGATGAACCGCCGTCGAGTGAGCCCGCCGTTACGGCGCCGTACTCGACCATGAGGTCTATCATGTCGTTTCTTGTAGCGCCTACGCTCTCGGCGGAGCGGCCGTCAGTAACGATCATGATGACTGTGCCGTCAGCGCGCTGGCCGATTGCGGTCTTCTGGGCTATGCCGAGGTTGTCATCGGCATAGTTGAGTTTGACATTGTCGCCGTCGCGTTCAATGATTACGTTCTTGTACATGAAGCAGCAGCCGTCACGGATACCGAGCTCGGTGCCCTTGGCTGTGGACATGCCTTCAACGCAGACAAGCTTGTTGTCCTTGTCGAAGCCTATGAATGTACCGCTTGTGGAGGTGCCCCATACGCATTTGCCGTCGGAGTAGGTTATTCCTATAGGCTGAGCGCCGGTGCCCTGTCCGCCCGGATCGGCGAACTCACCGCCGTTTATGGCGGCAATACAGTTATACTTGTCGGCTATCTCGAAGATACGCATACCGGCGGTGGCACCGGCGAAGTTCTCGGAGGAGATGCCGAGTTTTACTCTGGAGGGGTCCTTTATGAGAAGGACATACGCCTTGAAGTTGGGCTCCTGGCGGAAGATGAGCTTCATGCCGTCAATGGCATCTGCCCATTCGTCATCGTCAGAGTCCGTGGCAATGTCGTCTACCGCTACGACATCGGTGTTTACGGAGTTGCTGGCGTCAATAATCTCCTGGATGGCCGCATCTGACAGGAAGAGACCGGGTACCCATTTTGTGGCACTGGCCTGCTTTGCGGAGAGCACGAGGATATTGCGTATCGTCGGGCTCGGACCGTAGGAGATGACGAGACAGGCGGAAAATACGGTGATTATTATCATGAGGATGAGAGTGAAAAGACAGAGGAAGAATCTTCCGACATAGTTAGGCTTCTTCTTTGCTCTCGCTCTCGGCTGAGGCTCGTAGTCAGGGTAGTCAGGCTCGCGCTGCGGGACATTCCGTACGGCGCGCTGCTGTTTGGCACGCTGCTGAGAAGTGCGCTTTTGCTGCGGCGCGCGCTGAGTCGCCTTGCGCGGCTGCTCGCGTCTCTGCTGAGCCTTCGGCTGAGCCTCCTGCTCGGGCAGGGGGACAGGCTCTCTCTTTACCGGCCTTTTCGCCGACATGGGAATGTCAGCGGGCGCGGCTTTCGGAGCCGGGGCCGATTTCGGGGCCGGCTCTTCGGCACCGTCGTCATCGACGAGGTACTTGGAAGCGAGGTATTCTAAATCATTCATTGTTTTTTCCACCAATCTCTTTGTTGTCGGAAGGTCTGTTGGCAAACACCCAGCTCCTCTGGACACGGTAGTTTACGAGGAAGATGATTATGTCAACGCAGACCTTGATAAGCGTTGTGACAAATGTTGCCTCGGCGGGGATATGCAGAAGCCTTACAAGGAGTGTGACCGAGAAGGCCGAGACAAACATCTGGGGAATTGCGAGCGCGTAATACTTGAAGATGGTATTGTCTTTCTTCTGTGCGTCGGCCTTCTCGTAAGTGAAGACCTTTTTCTTGTTTATGGTGTAATTGACTATCGAGGAAACGGCACGCGCTATGGCCGTTGCGAAGAACTGTACCAGGGTCATCTCTTTGCCGAACAGGGCGAAGGCCGGACCCGTCAGGCCGCTCTTTGTGAATATCTTCAGCAGGATTGCAAAGAGCGATATATCGACAATGAAGGAGATTGCCGAACTGAGCACGTAGGACAGGATAAACTTGTAAACCAGGAATGAGTCCTGAACCGTGCGGAAGTGTGAGGCATGGTTTTCTTCGATGTAGACTGTCTCGATTGGAACTTCACCGATCTCCACACCGTTTTGCTTGAACTTGAGGAGCATATTTGTCTCATATTCGAAACGTTCACCCTCAATTTTCAGCAGGGCGGGGATGAGAGCTGTCGAAAAGGCTCGAAGACCCGTCTGGGTATCCGAGATTTTTATGCCGCAGAGTTTATGGAAAACAAACAGCGTGATTGTATTTCCCATCTTGCTGCGCAGGGGGACGTTGTCCTCCTTGAATGAGCGCGCGCCGAGAATACAGAGGTTCTCGTTGTCGCCGAGAGCCTCGACGCATTTCTTTGCGTCCGGCGGCGCGTGCTGTCCGTCACCGTCCACGGTGACCATGTACTTCGCGTCGGGAAGGTTTTCTGCGATGTATGAGAACGCGGTTTTCAGGGCCGCACCCTTGCCTTTGTTCTTCTCATGGTGAAGAACGGCTACGGAGTCCGAGGGCTCCGGGAAGTTCTTTTTGTGCTCCTCGTCCGAACCGTCATCGACGAGTACGAAGCGATTAAAGCCTGCGGCTTTAAGGCCCTCGACAGTCTGCACGAGGTGCTCGTCCGGGTCAAGAGAAGGAATTATGACAATGGTTTTGTCCAGCATCTTCAAGCCTCTTTATCTTCAGTAGTTTTTTCGGTTCTTAAAAGCTTTTTCGCGAGGGCGGCGCGGACAATGGGCGGTTCCGCCTTCCAGTCATGGCGTACGGGTACTAAGGCCGCCGCAAGTTTGTTGTTGCCTTTTGTCTTCAGGTAGGCAACAAGGAAAATACAAAAGATTGCCGCACCGGTGAAGGCCACGAAGTGGTCCTTCATAGTGTCCCATATGCCGATATCGAGGTAACCGTCAAGAACGATTTTATTGCCGTCGGCAAGGTTTATGACGGTTGACTCAATATCTTTCACGGGAATCGGAACATTCATATGCGTCTCGTCGAGGAACGTTGACTGGAAGTGGTCGACGAGCCTGTCCTTCTGCATGTCGAATCCGAGCAGCTGATCGGCTGCGTATTCGGCAAATTCCCAGAGAGTGCCGAAGAACATCGTAATGCTCATTGTGGTAAGGATTACATAAAACTTTGAGCACCGGAACTTCAGTTCCGTATCCTTGTTGAAAATCTCAAGCAGGGAGAAGGAGAAGGCGGCGAAGATGAAACCGTAGCTCGTATGGAGCATTGTGTCCCACCAGAAGATTCTTCCCATGAACTCGAATATCTCTCCGAGGATAAGGAAGGAGAAGATAAAGCAGAGAATGATGAAGAGGAATACCTTCGGGAGGTCCGCCTGCGCCTTGCGTTCGAAAAGCGGAGGCACACAGAATAAAACAAGCGCAGCCGCCGCTTGTCCCGCGTGTGAGAACTCACCCTTTATTAGCATGTAAACCAGGAGAACCCAGGAAACGATTCTCATGATCAGGTAAGGATAAAATGTTAGGTCTGATCTGCCGTATTGCTCAATCATGGCGCGGTTGGCGCGAGCAGCGGCACTCAAGGGATTGTGCATATGAACATACTCCCACATATAGAAAAATACATATAATATTTTACCAAATGGTGTATATTAAAGCAATTAGAATATATATGATATTTCTTTAACAAAATTTAGCACTATGTACAATATTTTATTTTTAATTTCTATTTTTAATGCCTCTTTAGGATGTGTTAAAATAATACTGTTAACAATTAATTTGGGAGGCATTGAAATGCAAAACAAATCCGATTATCCCGTTATACTGATTCACGGCTTCCTCTGCTGGGGAACAGAATCAAAGCTTTGCCAGTTTGTTCCGACCTTCGGTATGTGGCACGGCAATGCGCGTTATGCCATAAATGATATCGGCAACAGGAACTATGCTCCTCATGTAGGTCCTTTCTCATCAATGTGGGACCGTGCCTGCATCCTTTATGCAATGATAAAGGGCGGAACAGTTGACTTCGGTAAGGTTCACTCAGAAAAGATGGGCCATGCCCGTTACGGAGCAACTTATCCGGGCTATGTTCCTGACTGGGGCGAGCTCGATGAGGCCGGCAAAATCAAGAAGATAATCCTTGTAGGACATAGCTTCGGCGGTCCTACAGTCCGCACTCTGCTTCATCTTCTCGCTGAAGGCGATCCGGATGAAGTTGCAGGCACTGACCCCTCTGAGCTCTCCGACCTCTTCAAAGGCGGAAAGCAGAAATGGGTACACGCGGCAGTCACACTTGCGGCTACACACAACGGCGTAACACTTCCCGATGCCGCCCGTCCGCTTGTCAACCCGCTTGCCACATTACTCTACAAGATCGGCAATGCCACATCAGGCACCTGGTTTGCCAAGTTCTATGACTTCAACCTTGACTGGTACGGTTTCACTTCAAGAGACAACCATATCTCACTCAAGGAAGGCAAGCAGAAGATCCGTGACCTCCTCGCTCACGAAGAGGACAACATCTATTACGAGCTTTCAACGACCGGCGGCACCGCCTGTCTTGCAAAGACAAAGACATACGACAACATCTACTATTTCTCATACTACGGACGCAGAACGCGCCGCCACGGCTCATTTGAGCTTCCCACAAGGGATATGTGGGCTCCGTTCGCGCTCTTCAGCATCTTTGAGTGTCTCTACAGCGACGAGACTCACAAGGGTGAGGAGTGGCAGGCAAATGACGGTCTCGTAAATGTCGCCGCCGCCCACCATCCTATCGGACAGCCCTTCGTTGAGTACTCAACACTCGCGAGTGACGCTGACATCAAGCCCGGTATCTGGAACGTAATGCCTCAGGAGTGGAAGGACCACACCTCTTATATGGGCATCGGTGAGACGGATGAAGGCTACAATGAGTTCTTCAAAGAGATGATTACGAGAATCAATAACCTTCCCGTAATCGAATAATCCGAATAGATTTGTAAAGGACCTCCCTGCAAACCAGGGAGGTCTTTCAGGAGAAGGCAATGAGCAGAGTTTATCTTAATGACAACTGGACATTTTACAGACAGGAGGAGCCGGAGGCGAAGCAGACGGTGCGGCTTCCGCATACGAATGTCGTCACACCGTTCAACAGCTTTGATGACGCTCTTTATCAGTTCGTGAGCGTCTACGAACGCGAACTCGACATAAAGAGAAGTTATGCGGGAAAGCTGCTGTTTTTAACCTTTGAAGGCGCGGCGCACGAGGCCAAAGTGTATGTCAATGACAATCTCGTCGCCACGCATAAAAACGGCTATACGGCCTTTACTGCGGAAATCTCGGAATATGTACAGCCGGGAAAGAAGGCGAAACTCAGAGTCGTTCTCGACTCGAGGGAGAACCTCAATATTCCGCCGTTTGGCTATGTCATAGACTACATGACATACGGCGGTCTTTACCGTGAGGTTTATCTCGATGTCAAAGACACTACCTTTATTGAAGATGTCTTTGTCAAAACAATCGATTGCGAAAGCGCAAAAAAGGTGCTTCAGTTTGACCTTAAACTCAGGGGAGAGAACCTGAAAGACTCTACTGTCGAAGTTTCAGTCTTCGACGGCAGAAAGCTCATTGCGACGACAGGGGAGGAGCATGCTCTGAAAGACCTCTCACTTCGGCTTGAATCAGACGCCCTGAAGCTCTGGGACACTGAATCGCCAAAGGTCTACAGGGCCGTAGTTACGCTGAAAAGCGACAAGGCTAAGGACAGTTTTGAGACCTCATTCGGTG
Source organism: Ruminococcaceae bacterium UBA1227 (assembly GCA_002309175.1). GTDB lineage: Bacteria > Bacillota > Clostridia > Oscillospirales > Acutalibacteraceae > UBA1227. Next base: position 2,966 of record DBWX01000009.1, on the reverse strand, counting down.
TTCGCTCTGCCGAGTTTAAGGCGGACGGTTTCTACTTAAACGGAAAGAAGCTCAAAATCCGCGGACTCAACCGCCATCAGAGTTATCCGTACATCGGCTACGCAATGCCTCAGTCGGTGCAGGAGCACGAGGTCGATATTCTCAAACACGAACTCGGTCTCAATGCCGTGAGAACCAGCCACTACACCCAGTCAAAATACTTCCTTGACGCATGCGACAGGGAGGGCCTTCTCGTCTTCACGGAGTGCCCCGGCTGGCAGCATATCGGCAATCAGGAATGGAAGGAACAGCACCTTGAGAATGTGAAAGAGATGGTGCTTCAGTACAGAAACCATCCGAGCATCGTTCTCTGGGGTGTCAGAATAAACGAGTCGCAGGATGACGAGTGGCTCTACACAAGGGCAAATGAGATTGCCCGCAGCCTCGACGACACACGTCAGACCTCAGGTGTCCGCTATCTTCAGAAGAGTCAGTTTTTGGAGGATGTCTATGCCTTCAACGACTTCTCTCACAACGGCACAAACGGCGGTCTTCTGAAGAAGATAATGGTGACACCGAAGCCTTCAAATCCGTATCTCGTCTCCGAGTACAACGGACACATGTATCCGACAAAAGCTTTTGACGATGAAGCTCACAGGCTCAGCCATGCCCTTCGTCACGCGACCGTCCTGTCCTCAATGTATGAGGAGGACAACGGCATTTCGGGCTGCTTCGGATGGTGCTTTGCGGACTACAACACGCACAGGGACTTCGGTTCCGGCGACCGCATCTGCTATCACGGCGTACTCGACATGTTCCGCAATGAAAAACTCGCCGCGGCAGTATATGCGAGCCAGAGTGACGAGCATCCCGTAATGGAAGTCTCTTCCTCAATGGACATAGGCGAGCATCCTGCGGGAGCCCTGGGCGATGTATACGTCTTCACAAACGCAGACAGCATTAACCTCTACAAAAACGATGAGTTCATAAAGAACTTCACACCCGACCGTGAGCGTTTCCCGAACCTTCCTCATCCTCCGATAAAGGTCGATGACCTCATCGGATGCACGATGATGAACAAGGAGGGAATCTCCGAAAAGTCCGCAGAGAGCATAAAGCAGGCGATCCGCGCATTCTCGGAGGACGGCTACAAGAGCGTAGCAAGACCGAAGACCATAGCGGGACTCGGAGCAGCTATTGTCCGCGACAAAATAAGTCCCAAGCGCGGCCTTGAGATTGCGTACAGATATGCCGCGGGCTGGGGCGACGGAGTAACAATCTACCGCTTCGATGCCGTAAAGGACGGAGAGGTCATAAAGAGCATAACGAAGGCTCCCATGACAAAACCCGTTCTTGAAATAAAGGCGGATCACACCGAACTTAAAGAGAAGACGACATACGATGTCGCAACAATAAACATCCGTGCCGTCTCCGAATACGGCAATCTCTTAAACTACTATGACGAGCCCGTGTCCTTCGCGACAGATGGACCCATAGAACTCATAGGTCCTGCCTGCGTGCCGCTGCGCGGTGGCATGGCCGGAACATATGTTAAAACAACCGGTGAGAAGGGCGAAGCAAAACTCACAATAGAGTCAGCCCGCACCGGAAAACAGACTTTAGAATTCACGGTAAAATAAGATGACACAACACGAAACAATGAAACAGCAGGTCCTTGAGGCTTTCAAAACCGCATACGGTGACACGGACGGCGCACGGGTCTTTTTCGCGCCCGGCCGCGTCAACCTGATAGGCGAGCACACCGACTACAACGGCGGGCACGTCTTCCCGTGCGCCCTGACTATCGGCACATATGCCGCAGTCAGAAAAAGGGATGACACGAAGTGCCGTTTTTACTCGGCAAATTTCCCCGATGACGGAATAATAGAGCGCGATATCAATGAAACCGAAAACGACGCATCGAAGGGCTTTACAAACTATCCCTTAGGCGTAATTTACACCCTGAAATTCAGAGGATATAATATCGACAAAGGCCTCGACATTGCATATCTCGGCAATATTCCGAACAGCAGCGGACTCTCGTCCTCGGCCAGCGTGGAGGTCCTCACGGGCTATTTCCTTAAAGTCCTTTTTGACCTCGATATCTCAAATCAGGACATAGCCCTGGTCGGACAGGAGGCCGAGAACGACTTCATAGGAGTCAGCTGCGGCATAATGGACCAGTTCATCATAGCCATGGGTAAAAAAGGACATGCGACCTTCCTCGACACTGCAACGCTCGACTTCAATTATGTTCCCGTGGACTTAAAGGGTGCGAAACTCGTCATTGCCTGCAGCAACAAGAAACGCGGACTTGCCGACTCAAAATACAACATGCGCAGGATGGAATGCGAAGAGGCTGTTGCTGACCTCAGCCACATAAAGCAGATCAATCATATCTGTGACCTCAATACCTTTGAGTTTGACCAGCTGAAACCTTACATTAAACGCGAAGTGTGCAGGAAGAGGGCCGCTCATGCCGTCTATGAGAACCAGAGAACAATCAAGGCAAAAGCCGCTCTCGAAAACGGTGACATTGAGTACTTCGGCAAACTCATGAACGAGTCCCACAGGTCCCTCCGCGATGACTACGAAGTCACCGGAAAGGAACTAGACACACTCGTTGAAACCGCCTGGAAGCAGGAGGGAGTAATAGGCTCCAGAATGACCGGTGCCGGATTCGGCGGCTGTACCGTCAGCATAGTCAAAGATGACTGTGTGGACAGTTTCATTGAAATGGTCGGCCGCATCTACGAAGCGACCATAGGCTACAAGGCCGATTTCTATGTAGTTGAGATAGGTGACGGACCCACCGAACTTTAATCTTGACTTTTAAAATACGCAAATATATAATAATCAAGCGGCCAAAATCGGCCGCATGTGTGGACCATTAGCTCAGTTGGTTAGAGCAACCGGCTCATAACCGGTGGGTCCGGGGTTCGAGTCCCTGATGGTCCACCATTTTTAGGGGTATAGCTCAGTTGGTA
>DBWX01000011.1:14511-98666 GCA_002309175.1 Ruminococcaceae bacterium UBA1227 | reverse complement strand
TTTGCAGAAATCTCAGGGTCCATTTAAGTTTGTCGTTGTTTAATTTTCAAGGTACATGGGCACCCGCCTTTTTGCGAGCGCTCGACTATATTAACATAACCATATTTTAATGTCAATACGAAAATTTCAATAAAATTTACATTTCCGAAACCCCGCCGGGCGTTTCGTTTTTCATAGGTAAAACCCCACCATTTGAAGGCGGGGTTTTGACTATATCTATATATTGTATTGTATATTTTTACATATACATTTTCACCATGTCTTTGAAAATCTGCTTATAGTCGCCGTCGTAGCCTGTCTCGGCGATAGCAGCGAGGCCTAGACCTTCGCGCTCATCGTCGGAGAGATCGCTCCTGCCCACGATGGCGACGAGCGGTTTGCCGGCGACGCGCCTTGCGATTCCGGAGACGGCCTTGCCGGAGAGACTCTGTGAATCGAGCTTGCCTTCACCGGTTATGACAAGGTCGGCATCGGCGACGAGATCGTCAAACTCAACGGCATCCAGAACAGCGTCTATGCCGGAGACTATGCGGCCGTCGAAGAATGCCGCACATCCTGCTCCCATACCGCCCGCGGCACCGCCGCCGGGCAGGTCATCAACCTTCTTGTTCAGGTCATGCTCTATGACCTTGCACAGATTTGAAAGGCCTTCATCGAGCTGGAAGAGTCTGTCGGCGGGTGCGCCCTTCTGAGGGCCGAACACGAAGGCGGCCCCTTCCGCACCTACCGTAGGGTTGTCCACATCGCACATTACGGTCAGCGTGACCTCATGGAAGGCCGCCTCCGTGTAGGTTGTGTCGATGCGTGCGATATTCTTCAGGGTTCCTCCCACTGGGATGAACTCCTCATCGTTCTTATCATAGAAACGGGTGTCCAGCGCCGCGGCACAACCGCACCCGCCGTCATTGGTGCAACTGCCTCCGAGACCGAGCAGGATATTAATACAGCCCTGCTCAAGAGCGTCCAATATAAGCTCACCCGTACCATATGTGGTTGTCTTGAAGGGGTTCCTCTCCCTGCCGAGTTTATCAAGCAGTGCCAGTCCGCAGGTGGAAGCCATCTCAATAACCGCTGTATAGCCTTTTACGGCATATGTCGCTGATACGGTAGTATCAGAGTAAGGACCCGTTACATCGACCGTCACAGGCTCTGCTCCGGTAGCTTCAATAAACGCGCGAACCGTGCCCTCACCGCCGTCGGCAACAGGTATCGTTACTACCTCTACACCCGGCAGTTCGGCCGCAGCTTCGCGCGCCATCCTGCATATCTCTTCACTTGTCCATGTTCCTTTGAAGGAATCAGATACTACAAGTACTTTCATAGTAAAGTGATTATACCAAAGTTTTCGGAAAATAAAAAGACTTATCCGAAAGGATAAGCCTTTTGGTGCCGGTGACCGGGATCGAACCGGTACGGTGTCGCCACCACCAGATTTTGAGTCTGGCACGTCTGCCAATTCCATCACACCGGCTTAAAAGGGCGGTCAGACCGCCCTGTTTTTATGCTTTCTTATAGAAGATTCTGAGTTTGTCCGCAGCATAGTCAATAGACATGATGAGTTTTCTGCCGTCGATTTCCTTAATGTAATCGGGGCCGTCTTTCATAAAGCCCGCGTTTACAATCCTGGCTATGAACTCCTCTACCTCGTTCTTCTCAACCTCTGTAAACCACATGGTAAGAGTGTCGGGTTCAATGCTGGGAGCTGCCTCCTGAACGCCTCTGCCCGAGTACCTGGGAAACTCGGAAAAGCTGGAAATTGAGCTTAAATATTCCAGTCCTTCTGCCGTTTCCGGATTTGCGCAGTCATCAGCCACTTTATTCTCAATCTGCTTTCTGCGTTTGCCCTCAGTTGAAGCGCGCTCAATGAGGTCGTCGACCTTTGAATTGATAAAGAATTCAATGTCCTTTTTACTGTTGTCCCTGTCAAGGTCACTGATAATTCCCATTTGAGTTCTCCTTACTTGGTGCCGAAGATACGGTCGCCTGCATCGCCGAGGCCGGGTACGATATAACCGTGATCATTGAGATGATCGTCCATGGCTGCGGCGTAGATGTCTACATCAGGATGCGCTTCGGAAAGGGCTTTAAGGCCTTCCGGAGCAGCTATTATGCACATGAATTTGATTGATTTCGGATGCATGGCTTTGATCTGCTCTATGGCGTCAATTGCGGAACCGCCGGTTGCGAGCATCGGGTCGAGGACAATACAGTCTCTCTCTTCCATGTCCGCGGGCATTTTGCAGTAATATGCGTGAGGCTTGAGTGTCTCAGGGTCACGGTAGAGGCCTATATGGCCGACCTTCGCGGACGGGATGAGAGCGTGAATGCCGTCAACCATTCCGAGACCCGCGCGGAGGATGGGTACTATTGCCATCTTCTTACCGTCGAGGTCATGCTGCTTTGCGACGGCAACCGGCGTCTCAACCTCGATTTCCTTCAAAGGAAGATCTCTGGTGGCCTCATAGCATTCGAGCATGGCAATTTCGCTGATGAGTGTGCGGAATTCCTTGTTACCCGTTTCCTTGTTGCGGAGAATTGAGAGCTTGTGCTGAATAAGCGGATGATTAGTGATTACGATGTTTCCCATGATTTAGTCCCCTTCTAACATATCTACTCGGCGCTGGTGACGACCGCCTTCGAACTCGGCGCCCAAAAAGGCGTCGACGAGGTCGAGAGCGAGACCTGCGCCTAAAACTCTGCCGCCGAGGCAGAGTACATTTGCGTTGTTGTGATTGCGTGTAAGGCGGGCGCTGAATGTGTCTGAGCAACAGGCAGCGCGTATGCCTTTGACCTTGTTTGCGGCCATGCTCATGCCTATTCCCGTGCCGCAGCAGAGGATGCCGAGTTCGGCCTCGCCCGAAGTGATTTTCTCACAGAGGGCCTTGGCTATGACGGGATAGTCAATTGAGTCCGTGTTGTATGAACCTACGTCGATGTATTCCTTACCGGCCTCATCAAGGTGTTTCATAATAGCCTGTTTGAGTTCAAAACCGCCGTGATCACATCCGAGTACAATCATTGACCGTTTCTCCTTTTCAGCTCGCGTTCGGCCTGAGGAGCGCGCAGATAAACCGGGAGGAGTTCCTCCGCGGAAACAGGCGCAAAACCTTCATCCAGCATGTCTTTTGCGCAAAGTGCGACAGACACTGCGCTCTGATAAAGACGGTCCTCGTCGGCCAATTCGCAAGGCAATTTACTATTCAAAATATTATAACACAGTTTTGCGCCGTCACCAACAAAAACCACATCTTTTTTCAAAGATTTCAGGTTTTCACAAAGCTCGTCTATCAAAATGGCGGAGTCATCGGTCAATCTGCTGATTTCGCCGCCTGAGACACCGAAGGTGGCGGTGTAGACCTGATTGCAGCGGGCGTCCATTACGGCGCAGACGGTCACGGGGTCGGAATCGACGTAGTTATAGACCATGGACCGGAGCGTTGAGACCGGTATACAGTTGTTGCCGCCCTCGGTCGCAAGGCCCTTCATGGCGGCGACACCTATACGCACACCGGTGAAGGAGCCCGGTCCGGCATTTATGGCAAAGAAGTCGATATCCGACAGTTTTACCTGCGCCGTTTTGAGGGCCTCAGACATAATCGGCACCAGGGTCTGACTGTGGGTCAGGCCCTCATTTTTAAAGAGGTTCGCGAGCACCGAAGGTGTCTCGCCGAACTCAACTATTGCGACGGACGCGGGTCCGGCGCTGCAGTCAGCGGCAAGTATTTTCATATGCCCTCCTCAATGGTGATGAGTCTGTCGTTTTCATTTTCGCCCCTTGAAATCGTCACCCTTATACTGTCCTCCGGCAGAGCATTTTCAATATTCTCGCTCCACTCGACAGCGAGTATATATCCGGCGTCAATATAGTCAAAAAATCCCGTGGAATAAAGATCTTCCCAGGTTTCTATCCTGTACATGTCAAAGTGGGCAAGCGGCGGATTTCCGCCGTAGTCATTGACAATGGCGAAGGTCGGACTCGCGACTGCCGCCTTTATACCGAGGCCTCTCGCGAGTCCCCTTGTAAAGGCCGTCTTGCCCACACCCATTCCGCCGAAAAAAGCGAGCACCGTGCCCGGCTTCAGTTCCTTCGCAAACTCTTCGGCAAACTGCTCCGTCTCTGTTACGGACGAAGTTTTTATCTCGCGCACGCGCTCACCTCCTTAAAATCTCAATAATTCTAACATATAAACAAACTAAATACTACTTTTTTATTACACTGCGCGCGCAAACTTGAAAAAAACATTACTTGCATCTATAATAGACTAAACTTTAAGGAAAGTGAGGTGAGAGGCTTGAAGAACTCCATTGTTCATTTCATAAAAGGAACGGACTGGATTCTCCTGTTTTTGGCCATAGTTACGTCTGCTTTCGGCGCACTAATGGTCTACAGCGCAAAACTCCATACCATAACCTCGGGCATTCCCCGTGAAGCGCTCGTCATGGTTATAGCGACCGTTTTAGGTCTTGTCGCAGCCATCATCATCTCACTCATTGACTATGACATAATCTGTAAGCTCTGGTTTATCTGGGCAGCCCTCGGCATAGGTCTCATGCTCCTCGTCATGTCGCCTCTCGGCGTAGCGCCGCCCAACCGTCCGGACTCGCAGATCTGGATTCCCCTCGGATTCTTCTACTTCCAGCCTTCGGAACTTGTAAAGGTGCTCTTTATAATCACTTTCTCAACGCACCTTTCCGTTATGAAGCAGAGCATAAACAAGCCCCTGAATATTCTTCTCCTGGGCCTTCACGCGCTCGTACCTACGTTGCTTGTAATGAAATCCGGCGACGACGGTTCCGCAGCCGTGTTCATCTTCATTGCCCTTGCCATGCTCTTCATGGCAGGCATAGGCTGGCAGTATATTCNNTCTCGCGGCCGTCGTGCTCGTCGGCGCCGCCATACCTCTCCTCTGGTTCAAATTCTTCTCGGACTACCAGAAACAGAGGTTCATTGTAATCGTTGACCCCGAGGCATACCCGGATGTCGCATATCAGCAAAACCGCGGTATAACCGCCATCTGCAACGGCGGTTTCCTGGGCGAAGGCCTCTTCAAAGGCACCTACACCCAGTCGGGTTCGGTGCCCGTAAGCGAGAGTGACATGATCTTCACCGTTGTCTGTGAGGAACTCGGTTTCGTAGGCGGTCTGGCCGCCTTCGCCCTCATCTTCCTCATCATCTTCAAGGTCATAAGAAACGGCCGCAAATCGTCAGACACGGCCACGACATTCATGAGCTACGGCATAGGCGCAATGATAGCTTCACAGACCATAATCAACATAGCCATGTGCCTTCGCGTAGGTCCCGTAATCGGTATCACACTCCCGTTCTTCAGCGCGGGCGGCTCGTCCACCCTCTGCCTTTACATAGGCCTCGGACTCGCCCTCTCCGCCTTCAGGACAAACTACAATCAGAAGCCCAAGAACTTCCGCCTGACCGGTGTCTCAACACCCTTCAGGGTCTGACAGACAAAACAAACAAAAAGAGCCACCCGACAGGGTGGCTCTTTTCATTTAAACTAAATCTTTTCAAGCTTGGCGTAGTTTGCCATAAGCTTCTTCGTGCCGGCCTTGTCAAAGGCAACCTCAACAAGGTTGTCGTTGCCCATCGCCGTCACGGATAAAACTACGCCCGTGCCGAAGGCCTTGTGTTTTACGGTGTCTCCTACCTTGTAGTCAACATCGACCGAGGCGGGCGAACTGGACTTCGCAGAGATCTTCCGGGCCGTGTTGTACGATTCCATCTTGGAAGCGTCACCGTACGGACCGTCATACTCCTCCCCGCCGAAGTCTCCGCTGTAGGATGAGGAATAGCCGCCGAAGCCCTGGAATGAAGGCTTTTTGTAGTTTGAGGAATAGCCCTTGTAGCCGTATCCCGCAGTGGAACGGGCGGGCGGTTCTTCAAAAAACTCAGCAGGTATTTCAGCAATAAAGCGCGACTGCGGGTAACGGACAGTCTGTCCGAAAACCATGCGCACATGCGCGTTTGTCATATAAAGTTTCTGCTTTGCGCGGGTGATTCCGACATAGGCGAGGCGGCGTTCCTCCTCCACCTCTGCGGAATCATAAATACTCTGTCTTCCCGGGAAGAGACCCTCCTCCATTCCGACCATGAAAACGGTCGGGAATTCAAGACCTTTGGCCGAGTGCAGAGTCATCAGCACAACCTTGTCTGCCGTGTCGTTTTTCTCATCGATATCGGACAGGAGTGCCGTCTCCTCAAGGAAGCCCTCAAGGTCACCGTCAGGATTGTCATCAAGGTAGTGAATCATATTCGTCTTGAGTTCCTGAAGGTTCTGACAGCGGTCCTCAAAGGTATCTTTATCATTCTTTAAGTAGTCAATGTAGCCTGTCGCCTCAAGAAGATCGTCGTAAAGTGCCGGGAGAGGCTCATCAAGGGCTTTTTCACGCAGAGAGTTAATCATATCCGTGAATGCCTTAAGCTTGCCTGCAGAGCGCGAGAGACGCTCATACTGGTCAGCCTGCTCCATTACCTCGAAGACGGATATTCCGATGCCTGCGGCAATCTCGGCGGCGGCATTTACGGTGGTATCGCCGATACCGCGCTTCGGCTCATTTATGACGCGACGCAGTTTAATCGAATCCGAAGGGTTCACGACGAGTGTCAGGTAAGCCATCGCGTCGCGGATCTCCTTGCGCTCATAGAAGCGCCTGCCGCCGACAATCTGATACGGCACGCCCATTCTCACGAACGCACGCTCAATGGCATTCGACTGGGCGTTCATGCGGTACAAAACGGCATTGTCGGAGTAATGTCCTCCGTTTGCCACCGCAGTTATAATCTCATCGGCGATGTAAACCCCCTCGTCCGTCTCGGAATCAGCAGTATAGAGAGTTATGAGAGCACCGTCCGGAGCTTCTGTCCAGAGGTTCTTGCCCTTTCTCTCCTTGTTGTTTGCAATGACCGAGTTTGCGGCCGAGAGTATGTTTCCGGTCGAGCGGTAATTCTGCTCAAGACGGATGAGTTTCGCGTTCTTGTAGTGCTTTTCGAAGTCCATGATGTTTTCGATTGTCGCACCGCGGAATTTGTAGATGCTCTGGTCGTCATCACCGACAACACAGATATTGTTGTATCCGCCTGCAAAGAGCGATGTCAGGACATACTGTGCATGGTTCGTGTCCTGGTACTCATCCACATGGACATACTTAAATTTCGCCTGGTAGTACTCCCTGACGTCCTTGTCGGTCCGAAGGAGTTTTACCGCATTGACGATGATATCGTCAAAATCCATGGCGTCAGCGTTCTTTAAAAGCTGCTGGTAAAGCTTGTAGCACTCCGCAATCTTCTTCTCGCGCGGGTTGTTACCTGCCTGAGCCATGAACTCATCAGGCTCCATAAGGACATCCTTTGCCTTGCTGATAGCCGAGAGTATGCTCTTGTGCGGCATGAACTTGTCATCAATGTTCAGAAGCCGCTGGCATTCCTTCACAATGCGCTTCGAGTCATCCGTGTCATAGATGGTAAAGTGCGAGGAATAACCGAGCACAGAACCCGAGCGGCGAAGTATGCGTGCGCAGACGGCATGGAACGTACCGGCCCAGACGTCTTTCGCCACCTCTTCACCGAGGTACAGCGCAAGACGCTCCTTGAGCTCGTTTGCGGCCTTGTTCGTGAAAGTGATGGCAAGTATCTCCCAGGGCTTTGCAAGCCCCGTGCTGACGATGTGAGCGATTCTGGACACCAATACCGTTGTCTTTCCCGAACCTGCGCCTGCAAGTATAAGCAGCGGGCCTTCAGTGGTCTCAATTGCCTCCCGCTGCATGTTGTTCATTCTTTCTCTGTAATCCATCAATTGTCTCCGTTCTCGCGGGCGGATAAAAAGTCTTTGAGTATTATGGTTGCTGCGACCGAATCAACTACATCGCGGCGCTTTTTTCCGAAGGTGCCGGACTCACTTAAGAGACCATATGCCTCGACAGTCGTAAGACGCTCGTCAAACAACTCAACAGAAAGCCCGTACTCGGAGCGTAAAATCTCCGCGAGCTTTTCAGATGCCTCAGCGTGTGAGCCACGACTGCCATCCATATTAAGCGGCAGCCCTACGACAATAAGCTCGGCGTTTCGTGAAGCGGCTTCTTCAGCGATACGCTTTGCTACCTTCGGCATGTAGGATTCAGTTATTACTCCTGCGGGTGATGCCAATACCTCAAGCGCATCGCAGACGGCAAGTCCCGTGCGCGCATACCCGTAGTCAACACCGAGTATTACCATAATTTCCTCACTTAAAATCAAATGCGGCGACAACAAATGTCGCCGCATCATTTACGACCTTATCCCTGTTTTTCAGCCTCAGCTGCGGCCTTCGCATCTGCGTGCTCAGAACCGTCGCAAACCCCGGGAAGACGGTTTGCTTTGTACCAGCCTCCGCTTGTCTGCGTACAGCCGGCTCCGGCGAGGAGTCCTGACTCTCTGCAGTACGAGCGTGAAACTACGGTACCCGAGTATTCAAAGTCCTTTTCGGGAAGTCCGTCATGAACCTTGTTCATAACGGCTGACCAGATGTTGGCGGCAGGGTTTGCTCCGCCCGTCTGCATCTCTTCCTGCTTGTCGTAACCGTACCATACGGCCGCGCAGTAGTAAGGTGTACCGCCGCAGCACCATTTATCCTTGGTGTCTGAGGTTGTACCGGTCTTCATGTAAGTCGTGAATCCCGAAACACCCTTGCCGTAACCTGTACCTCCGCCCTGTGTAACGGTCTGGAGGATTCTGTTCATGATAGTGGCAGTGTCCTCACCGATAGCCTGTTCAGGGTTTGCGGCTGTCTCAAGGTAGACATTCTTTCCTGAAAAGTCAGTTACCTTGTAGTAGCAATACGGCTTGTAGTATTTACCGCCGTTACCGAATGTGCAGTAAGCGGCGCACATCTCAAGTGTGGTTACACCTCTTGACATACCGCCGACAGCCAGTGACGAGAAGTTCTTGTCGGTATTGTCACCGTCAGCAATAAGAGTTGAGAGGTGGAAGTGATTTGTAACATAGTCGAAAGAGGTATCAAGACCTACTCTCTTCAGTGCCTGTGCCGATGTAGTGTTCAGGGACTGGGCAACTGCCGACTGTAATATGCAGTAGCTGTCTTCGGAACCCATAGAGCCCGAGAAGTTACGGGGCCAGCGCTGGCCGTTGACTATGATACCGTAGTCAAGAAGACGTGTTGAGTAATTCAATACGTTCTTGTCAATGCCGGGTCCGTAAACGGACAGCGGCTTTATAGAGGAACCGGGCGACCTGACTGCGTCCGTCGCACGGTTGAGTCCGCGGTTGATGGTCTTTTTACCGGCGCCGCCGACCATTGCAACTACACGTCCTTCGTAGTTCATAATCGTAATGCCGGACTGAACCTTCTTCTTGGTTCCGTTGGAACCGTCCTCGGTTCTCTCCTTCTCCTCCGGGAATCCCGTACGGTTTACGTAGATATCCTCGGCGGCGGCCTGGATCTTGTCATCAAGCGCACAGTAGATCTTCAGACCACCGTAGTAAATCATACGGTAAGCCTCGCTCTGTGTGTAGCCGTACTGGCTCTTTAAGTCCTTGATGACTGAATCGATTACGTAATCGACATAGTAGCTGTTTATCTTGGTATCCTGTTTCAGAGTCTTTGAAACTTCTTTTGAAGGTACGAAATTCGGATCGTTCGTGAAAACGAGTTTGTAATTTACGGCCTCGTTGTACTCGTCCTTTGTGAGCTTCTTCTGGTCTCTCATATAGTCAAGGCAGAGAAGCTGACGACGTTTGTTGTTGTCGGGGTTGAGCAAAGGATTGTACTTTGTGGGCGCCTTGGTTATGGCAGCCNNCCAGCCATAACCGCAGCTTCCGAGGCATTGATTTCGGTAATGTCCTTACCGAAGTATTTCTGGGCGGCGGTCTGTACACCGTAGCAGCCCGAACCCAGAGGAATCGTGTTGAGATAAGCCTCCAATATTTCCGACTTATCGAAATTCTTCTCCATGTTCAGCGCATAGAGAATCTCGTTGAACTTACGTGCAACCGTGGCCTGCTTCTCATCAGTAAGATTCTTGATGAGCTGCTGCGTCAGGGTTGAACCGCCGCCCGACCTACCTAAAGTCAGAACGGCTTTGAAAGTTCTGAGCCAGTCGACGCCGGGGTGATTGTAAAAGCGCTTGTCTTCAAGACAGATGAAAGCGTTCTGGACATCTTCCGGAATATCCTGAAGGTCAACCCAGATACGGTTTTCCTCACCGTGAAGACGCGCTATCTCGTACGGCTCCCCGGCCGCGTCATAAGCATAGATAATAGAGGTCTGGTCCTGGCTGTTCTTGTAAGCGTCAAGATCAATAGCCATCTCACCATTTACAAACGAGATAGTATAACTCAGAATGCAAATGCCGATAATAAGCATGGTCAGCACCAAGACTATGAGAAGCGACAAAAGGACCGTAAACAACTGTCCCTTTCTCTGCTGACTTAAAGCCATAACCTTAATCCTCCAAAACTAAAACGAAAATAAAACAAGTACAAAAATCAAAAAACTAAAAAAACAAAAATAAAGCTAAAAAACAAAAGCAAAAGTAATCAAACTAAAAGACGCAAACCAAGCATCAAAATTACTCGGATGTCTGAACAACCTTAAGCATCTCTTCAACTGTTGTGATCTTCTCTTCAACAAGTTTCAAAGCAGAAGCCTTAAGTGTGCTCATGTGCTGTTCTTCAACAGCATATCTGATCATGTCGTCCATGTCCGCTCTGTCGGCGATCATGCGGCGAAGCGTCTTATCAATAACAACGATCTCGTGGATCGCGATACGTCCTTTGTAGCCTGTGCCGTTGCACTGGTGGCAGCCCTTGCCACGTGCGACTGTTGCAGGGTGAGCGCCCATGGCCTCACACTCAACGTTATCCGGCTCATACTCTTCCTTACAGTTCGGGCATACCTTACGCATAAGACGCTGCGCAACGATACCTACAACTGAGTTTGCAACGAGGTAAGGCTCAACGCCCATATCCTCAAGACGTACGATAGATGAAAGTGCGTCGTTCGTATGCAGTGTGGAGCAAACCAAGTGTCCTGTGATAGCAGCACGAACGGAGATTTCAGCGGTCTCACCGTCACGGGTCTCACCGACCATGATAACGTCAGGGTCCTGACGGAGAAGAGAACGAAGGCCGGCCGCGAAGGTCATGCCCGCGAGTACGTTAACCTGTGTCTGGTTAATGTGCGGAAGTGTACGCTCAACAGGGTCCTCAACGGTTGATACGTTGATAGGCTTCTGAGCAAGTGTATCCAGGATCATGTAAAGAGTTGTTGTTTTACCTGAACCTGTAGGACCGGTGATGTAGATAATACCGTTCGGGTTACGAAGGATTGTCTGCATCTTCTGGTAGTTCTCCTGGTTCATACCGTATGACTCAGTACGGTCAAGCTTATTGTTCGTTGCGAGGTAACGAAGAACAGCCTTTTCACCGTAAACGGTAGGAAGTGTGGAAACACGGACGTTCATGTCGTAGCCTTCAATAATCTGTCTGAAGTGACCGTCCTGAGGGATACGGCGCTCAGCGATGTCAAGGCCTGACATAATCTTGATACGTGCAATAAGCTGCTTGTTGATAGCCGCTGCGAGGGTAACGTACTGAACAAGCATACCGTCGGTACGAAGACGTACAACCGTCTCCTTCTCAAACGGTTCAATATGAATATCCGATGCGTGTGTCGTGTAACCGTGTACAAGAAGAGAGTTAAGGAACTTAACGATAGGAACATCGTCACCTACGTCTGCCTCTTCGAGTTCCTGAACAGCCTGGTTCGTAGGAAGATCAACACCGACGTTAGCCTGCTGAGCAGCGGTCTTTGTTGAAATCTCAGCGTAGTAACGGTCAATAGCCGCTACGATATTGCTGGACTCGCAAAGGTAAACCTCAAGGGTCATACCGGTTGTCTGACGGACATCTTCAACCGCATAGAAGTTCAGCGGGTCAGACATGGCAACCGTCAACTTGCTCTCATCCTCAGCAATGGCAATCATGTTGTACTTTGAAGCCAGCTGCTTAGGGATACGTGCAACAGCATTGGTATCTACCTTGAAGTTATCAAGCTTGATAATCTGAAGTCCCATCCTCTTACCGAGGGCATCAAGAACTTCCTTCTCAGTGATGTAGCCGAGCTCTACAAGAATCTGACCGAGCTTCTTGGTACGGTCCTGCTTCTGTATAGCAAGAGCTTCCCTTATCTGTTCATCGGTAACGTAACCATACTCTTTGAGCATTTCACCGATTGGCATATTTCTCATATAGAATTCCTCGCAAACTTTTCATATTTCTTAAAAAAGGGCAAAATTACACGATAATATTATAAACTCATCCCCCTTTAAAATCAATATAAATAATAAAACATCTATAATGAAAAACAACCCGCACACTACGCTCACATTGACAAAGCCCCTCTTTATGCTATAATAAACACGAAAGGCAACCCAAACAGACGGTTGCTGGCTGATAAACTAAAATAGTAGTCGCTCAGTTGCAGCTGGGCGGCTACTTGCTTTTACGCCGTACAATAATTGTAATCGTCAGATCACAAATATGCAGAGTTACTCGCATACACATCACCTCCTTTCGAGATGATGCGCAACCGCCTGCCGTTGTCAGGTCACCTTTCTGAATTATTGTACCAAACTTTTGTTCTAAAGTCAATCATAAACACTATACCTACGTCGATTAAGCAGCACTCAAAACAGACACCGGCGGCAACTATAAACACTCCGAGCGGCAACAAACCGCCCTGTTTCAATCATATCTAACTAACAAAAAAGCACCCTGCTCAACCCGAGCAGGGTGCAATTCTTTTTCAATTAAGCGGGCGGATTATACTCACTGCCCAGATAGTAAACGATAACATATCCATACCCGTCATCATCAGTACCCGATGTTTGTGGAGGAAGATTTGTTGAGCCAGACTTTGCACGACTTACATAAGTAGAGATTGAGGAATCATTTATAGCCAAAAGACCGGAAATTAATGACGATCCTCCGCCACCACCGCCGGAAGCATACTTAAAGCTCGTACCTGCGCCACCGCCACCGCCGCAGTAGCCTCCGCCACCGCCGCCGCCGAGCGCTCTTGCATTACCGCCATTACCGCCACCGGCAAAATCAGAACCTGCAGCCGCGCTAATACCATGATCAACAATTACATTGCTCCATCTGCCACCGGTTTCAACATATATACCCTTACCGCCTGAACCACCGGAAGCTGTGCCTGCAAGGCCTTTCGTTGCATTAGAGCCTGAAACTCCACCCGTACCATCTGCGCCAAAATAAATCTTATCGCTGGAGCCCGAATCAGGTTGGTTCTTTATGCTACCTCCATCTCCTCCGACTCCGGCTTCTACTGCATTTATCGTACCGGCAATATAAGATAATCCTGTATACTTTTTATTCCACGAAGCTCCTGCTCCGCCGCCACCTGCTACCATCAACAGCGTACCGCCACCGTTAGGATCATTAAGATAAACAGCACTACCAGCGCCTCCGCCACCACTTGATGCATTTTCAGTTGACGATGCTTTGGCTGAATCTGCTGAAAGAATATATGTGCCGGCTCCACCGTTAAACCGACCTAAGCTATTTGTACCACCGGGACTGCCGACATAACTGCCACCGGCAGACTGTCCTTTTGCCCTAACACCGGCTGTTCCCGAGTACAAATACAGTTTTTGATTAGCAGTTGCGTGATAGATACCGTAAACGGTTCCGCCAATACCACCCGGCCTTGTCCAGGACCAATCTGACCAAATGCCTATAAGAATTCTATCAGTTTCCATACCATCTGCACCATCGCCGCCTTTGGCAACAATCAGATAGTATCCGTCATACGGAAGTGTAACCGTTTTTGCAGTTTCATCTTTAGTAGTATTTGCGACAACGTATGCATTAACAATTACCTGCTTGACTTTTGATTCAATATTAATGACATAACTCTTCGTCGTAGTATATTTCGCATTAGTTGTGGGCATAGCAACAGCGGCAGTTACGATAAACATAGCTGCTAGCAACAAATATATAATTCTGGGGCGCTTTGTAGTCTCCATGTTTATGCCCTTTCAGATAAAACTTGCCGGGGTTTGTGGGTGTGCTAAAAGTCAAGTTGATTAGTCAACCTGATCTATTTGAATTGTAAGTGTGCCGGTTTCACTAACTGTTGATTGACCTGCCGGGAAATTATCTTTACCACACTTTGTAATGGTCATAGTAAAAGTGCCCTGTCCGTGTGCAGCAATATTACCACAATCCGAAAAACTAACGCTATGATAATCATTTGAGCTGCTCCAATTAGGGTTTAAAACTTTTACCGTAACATCACTGTTATTCGTAACAGTAAAAGTAATTGTTGCAGTTGCAGCCTCAGGGCTGTCGGCAGCGAAAGTTACACTTATGTTGCCGGTACCATCACCCGGATCAGTGATTGAAGTCGGATCTACGCCTATAGTTGCAGTTGAAGCAGCCGAGCCTATAACAGATACATTGAAGCTTGCGACGGCGGCTTGGGCGTCGCCGGAAGCGAAGCTGGCGTATTTGGCGAAAGTGAAGCAGACGGTGAGCATTGAAACGAGGATGAGATAGAAAGCCCAGTTACGCCAGGGAACGGTGTTGTTATGGGTCATTTCATAGATCTTGCCGTGGCTCTCCTCGTAAGCCTCCTGGTTGGAGAGGGTTACTTCGTCACCGAGTTTGTCTGCGTCTTTAAAAGATATGTTCAGATTCTGTCTGGGAGGAACTTCAGATGCCTTGACGTGCACCTTGACGGCGCCATCAATATACTCTTCTGTAATGCTTTCTATGTTTGAATTCTTACGCGGCGGCATATTGTCCCTCCTTTCTCAGAATTTTAAGTCAATTTTATAAAAAACAATAATTATACGATTTCCTCAAAACGGACCTCCGCCTGAAGTACATACTGAATTGTCTGTGCGCGGGCGGAGATACCCATATCGGTGTCTCTGGCGTCCTGTGTGCCGTCGTCCGGCCACTGCCACTCAATTCTGTACTGAACGATTTCACCGGGCTCTATGACGCGTGTGGCGTCATTCAGAGCGGCTGAGTCGCCCCAGTTGTTTCCGGGACCGCCTACAAGGTATTCATCTGTGTCAGCACTTACGATTACCTTGAATCGAAGCGGTACATTGTCAGGGTTTGCTTCCCTGAAGAGAAGGTCGTAGTTTAAGAACTTGTCGCCATCATTCTGTACGTAGAAAACGAATCTGCCTTCAGCACCCGGCCATACCAGGTATTCCTGGGCCTTCTTCGGAAGAAGGCTGCCGTGGGCTTCGGGTTCCCTTATAGCTTCTTTTGCATCGCGAAGCATTTCGGGATAGTTCTTGTATGTATCTTCACCGCGGTCATAGCCGTTTTTGTCTTCGGGATCGGTGGGAAGATAGATTATCTTGTTTACCTTTTCCCTCTGCTTGTTGGTGAGGTTGTCATACTCCCTCTGACCGCTGATTACCTGGTTGGCGTTTTCCTTTGTGATCTTGTCGTCCTTCTTGTCGTAAGGATCGTTATCGTCACCGGAACAATAGCGGTTTACAAAAGCCTGCGCTATGCCGTCATCAAGGACATCCTGGATTTCATCGAGGCCCTTGTCACGGGCATCGTTGATTTCCTTAAGGGTTGAGGCTTCTTCAATATTCTTGATTGCAGAATCTGCCTCATCGTCTATGCGGGCCTTGAGTTCACGTTTCTGAGCCGGAGTGAGGTCATCTGTCTCATCTATCGCCTTCTTGGCAAGCTCTGCGGCTCTCTTTATGGCATCTATTGCCGCCTGTCTTGCATCTGCAAGGTTGTCAATATCAACAGGTTTGTTCTTTATGTCGTCAATATCGTTTTTCGCGTCATTTATGGGGGCTTTGCGCTCGTCAATGACTTGCTCATTAATCGGCTCAAAAATGTCGATATCGACCGTCTCAGAGCCTTTTCCGCCCCTGTCATCACCGTCATCAAGGTGGATTGTTTTATCCTCAGAGAACGGTGAAGTTGTATTCATAATCATGGAACCGCCAAGGTACATGGCGAGACCGGTCAGCAGGATTATGCCTGCAATGAAAAGGAAGAGGATGATTATGAACTTACTGCGGACGAGAGACGCAACGTAGTTGTGCTCGAGATCGTAGATATCGTTATGTTTATCTACAATAGCAGAATACTCGGTTTCGTCTCCAAAAAACAGGAAATACTTACGACGGTCCTTGCCCGTCTCTCCTGTTTTTTGCATACGCAACCAAGGTGTACCTTTGGACTTTGAATCAGAGTCCGTGACATATGTGTAGATGACGTTGTCCTGGGCAAAGCCGAACTCGTCATTGTGTATGTCTACTACTCTGTATGCAAAAAGACTTCTATTCACTTTTCGGGTATCGATAGCGTTCTCCATGGTGCCCTCAAAGTTTACGTTTTCGGAATTGTGATACAAAAGGTGCCCCGTCACCCATCTTTCGGGCGACGGGGCATCCCGTTGTTAATTATTTGACTTTAGCTGTGAGTTGTTTAAACTCGTTTGTTTACTTAAACATTAGACGTTTGTGTGTTTGTTTTGTGTTGCTAAATTGGACAAAATTAGGAATTAGTCGAGTCAACCTGATTTGCAACGATCTGGAACTGAAGGTTATACTTTACAGAGTTATTGTTTGTACCATCAGTAGCACGTGCTGCAATACCAAGAGCAGTATCTGTAGTATCTTTGTCTGTGCGCTCAAATGCCCACTCCCAAGTGAAAGGAAGTTCCTTAGCTGCGGAACCAATAGCAAGGATATTATTAGTAGCATCCTTAGGAAGTGTTACCCAACCATTAGTATCAGCTGTTGTCCAATCAATTGTAGTAGTGCCATACTTAACAGTAATGGCATCCTCAAGATAACCCTTGAGAGTTGCGTCAGGAGCAACAACGTCTCTCTTGACTTTAATTACATACTCAGCGGTTACTTCAGATGTGTTCTGAACCTTAAGCTTGAAATCGCCCTTTGTACCAGGAGCAATAAGTTCGTCCTTAACATCAACTTCCTGTGCGTCATCAGCAGTATCATTTACATGAGTTGTGAAAAGGTTGAAAGGATCAGCTGTTAAAGGTGCAGAGGTTGCAATTTCCTGATCATTGAGTTTGAATGACCACATTGCTACAACAAGATCGTTACCTTTAGCTGTAGCCTGGCTTGTGTACTTAGCGAATGTTGAAGAAGCGAAGCAAGCTGTTACGAGTGTGCACATAAGCACGATAGCAGCGATGCGGAATATTACGTTCTTTTTCATGTATAAAAACCTCCTAGGTTTATTTCAATGTTTGTGGAATAAGTTGATTTACTTTTTCTTTGAGGCTTTTACCTTTACAACTGTGGACTTCTTAGTCGTAGCAGTCTTGTGGGGAGCCTCGATTTTGACTTTAGCTTTTTGAGGTGCAGGTTCGTTACTCCTGTTTAAACCCTCGGCATTGTTTGAAATTCCGATGTTGTTGTTTTCAAGAATTTCAGAGTTCGGCCGTCTTTCAGGCGCAGGTCCGGGCTGAGGTGCGTCCAAGTCATCATCGTCAAGGAAGACGATTGGCTCGGCATCAACCAGGGCCTCTTCCTGAGGTTTTTTGAGCACCTCCCGAGGCAAATCAACTTGATTAGGATTTTGTTTAAGCTCTTCAATTTCTTGTTTGAGCTGATCCTGTTTGATTCTCTCCTTCTTCAGGAGCATTTGCCTTCTGATTACGTCATATATGACGAAGAGTGCAAGAGGAATGCCGATGCAAACCAGCATGCCCTTGGGGCTCTGTATGAAGAGGACTGCATTGCCCACTCCCTGGAAGCGCCGTTCGTACTTACCGATGACGTGGTCCGGTGCAACCGGGTTGGCATCTTGTACGTTGTTGGCGTCACCCTGTGTGGTGTACGTGCCGTCTTCGTTTACAGCGATGATTCTGTGGGTTACTGCGTAGTCGCCTTCCATGAATGCGATTACGTCATTCACCTGAAGCTTCGTGGCGTCACAGTCATGAACGAGAATCAAATCGCCAACGAGTATGGCATTCGCGCTGCCGTCGTCCATTGATCCGGACAGAACGACAAGTGGCGTATAACCGAATACCGATGGTGGCTTCGAGTCATCCATGGCGCCTTTGATGATCAGGATAGTGTTCATGACCAGGATCGGGAGGAAGATGATACAGAGTATCGCACCCAGAACCGTCAGCACTATGTGACCAACGCTTTTCGCCGGCTTTTCCTTTCTCAGATTTTCAGACATGTGGCTGTACCTCCATGTGAATTATACCACGTGCATTATATATTATATTGCACTCCACGAGAACTATATCATGAATTTTCTACCTTGTCAACACAAATTTTACATTTTGTCAAAAACTTTTGTGAAAAATGCACATATGTATATTTGCGTTTTTTGGTCAGAATTCGGGGATAAAGGACCTGCATGTGCCCGCTCCGGTCAGTTTTCCGAACATGGATTTGTTCGAAGCGGCGCTTGTGAGGACGAGAATCTTGTCGCCCTGGGTTACGAGTTCCTGCGCCATGGGAGGCACTGAGATCTCTTTAAGCATGCTGTCGCTGTCGACATAGTAGAGGGGTACCTTCTCCCCGTTCAATGCGGAAAATGTGTTGTCGGATGTGAGATTTGTCTTCATCGGGTCGTCGTAGATACGGAGGGTTGAGCTCTTCATACCTTTGGCGGAGGACAGGCAGAGCTGGCCGCTCTTTAAAACGCACATGCCGGTGCAGTTGTCAGGCACGGCATATGCTGCCTCCGGTTGGAGCGCGGCCTGCTCGCTCTCGGACAGGGCCTGGACGAGCGCCGTGATGTCATACATGAGCATTACGGCATTGAGCTGCTCACCATTGTCGGATTCATACTTGTGACTGCCGGGAGTGTCATAGCCTTCCTTGTTGTAGTACTCACCCATGAAGATGTAGTCGTTGTGAATGAAGAGACTTTCGGGGCGGTTCGCGGCGGTGAAGGTCGCAAACGAGGTCGCGGAGCTTAAGTCTGAGTCCGTGACCTCCGCGAGCCTGTACACGTTTACGAGTTCCGTTCCGGTGGAAAGGAACACGTAACGGCCGTGAACCGCGATGCCGGCAGCGCTCGGCGTGTCGGCCTCCCCGCCTGCCGTCTTCAGTTCAACATATGTGAAATCGCTTGTAGCGGGGTCTATGGTGTAGATGCGCGAAGCGGAGTTGTCAGACATGCTGCCGCTGACTAAGTAGTAGCCGGAGTTCTCGTCATAGGTTATGCCTTTCGGGACGAACCCTTCGCTGAGCCCCGGAATCTGAAATTCCTTTTCGCTGTTTTTATAGAACGATGCGCTTGCCGTCCTTATCCATATGTTGAGGCCGCCTATTGTGAGGCCAACCAGAAGGACAAGGCAAAGCAGCACTTTGAATATTGCCTTGATTACTTTCATTTTACCTGCCACTCCTTTAAGTCCTTGACTTCGTTGTACAAAGCCTTGTATGAGTCGTGTCGGGATTTTGAAATAATGCCGTCTTCCACTGCTTTTATTACTGCGCAGCCCTTGTCCGTCGTGTGGGAACAGTTGGTTGCGAATTTGCAGCTGTCGATAAAGTCCTCAAACTCGGGGAAGCAGTACTGGAGGTCCTCTTTAAGGATTACTTCCTGCTTTAAAAGTTCGAGCGAGGCGAAACCGGGCGTGTCTGCGACATATGTGCTGTCATCCAGTTTTATGAGCGTGCACTCCCTGGTTGTGTGCTTGCCGCGGCCGAGCTTCTGTGAAATCTCATTCGTCTCAAGATTGAGATGCGGGTCTATCTGATTGAGCAATGTAGACTTGCCCACACCCGAGTTGCCCGTGAAAGCGGAGATCTTGTTTTTGAGTATTTCCTTAATCTCTTCCGTGCCCTCGCCTGTCTTTCCGCAGGCCTCTATGACATTAAAGACGGTTTTTTTGTAAATATCTTTCAGATCTTCTACGTCAGCGAGGTCAATTTTATTCAGGACGATTACGGGCTCGATATTATTTTTCACTGCAATGGCCGTCAGACGGTCCACAAGCAGCGTATTCGGTCTCGGCTGTGTACAGGAGACAACTATTATCAATTGGTCGATATTGGCGACAGGAGGCCTCAGGAGAAAACTTCTGCGCTCTTTTATCTCATCAATTGTGTTGTCCGTATTATCATTTACTGTTATTACGACATTGTCACCCACCATGGGGGTGATTTTTTCTTTTCTGAAGACACCTCTGGCCTTACACTCAAAAATGCCTTCGGCGGTTTCCACATAATAGAAACCGCCTATGCCTTTTATGATTGTTCCGTTTTGGGTGTTTTTTACCATACTCACCTAGTTCGCAACCAGTGTGATTGCGTCAGTTGTATATGCCTTTGTGCCGGCTATCGGCATCATGGCAACTACCTTGTCAGTATCCTGGTATTCACCGGCAAACTTGATGTTTGTGAAACCTGAGGAGTTCAGGATCTGTTTAGCATCAGCTACGGTCTTGCCTACAACGTTCGGCACTGCAACTCTTACCTTAATCGGAGTCTCCTTGGCGTTTGTGATTGTAGCCGGGTCTGTGGAGAAGTCGATTGTGCAGGTATAGATGGTCTGGCCGTCAAGTTTGCAGACTACGTTCTTAGTCTCGCCTGAGCCGGTGAGCTTGTATGAGAACTTGGAGCCGTTGCAATTGAGCGTCTTTGTGTCATAGAGCTCGTTCCCGACGTAGATCTTGAGTTCAAGGTCGTCGGGTGATACAGGAAGCGTGAAGCTGATTGTACCTGTGCTTGAAGGTGCCTTGCCGGAGGAGATGATGATGTCTACCTTTGTGCCGGCAGGTACTTTTTCCTTGGCATCTATGCTCTGCTGGATGACGGTGCCGGCAGGTTCTTTCGAATCTTCTTCCTTGACCGTGCCGAGCTTCAGGTTGACGCTTGAGAAGTACTCTTCAATGTCAGCCTTGTCCTTGTTGTAGTTGAGGCCTACGACTGACGGTACTTCCTTGAGGTCAGGGTTGTCCTTTGCAGGGGCGGCGACATTGATGATTATCATCGTTGAGGTGTCGGCCTTTGTGCCCTGTGCGGGCTCTGAGCTTATTACGAGGCCTTCTTTGTAGTCGTCGGTGTACTCAGGTACTACCTTCGTGTTGACAAATCCGGCTGCAATGAGCGCCTGTTTCGCCGTTCCGAGTTCAAGTCCGTTGATTTCGGGTATCTCTACCTGTGAGCCGTTTGAGACGACTTCAATCTTGATGACTGAACCCTTCTTGGCCTTTGCACCCTTGTACGGGCTCTGCTTGCAGATCTGGCCGCCCTGGTACTTCGTGTCCGTGGATGTGACATACTTGACGTCGAATTCCCAGTCAGCATATTTCTTGTTGCCCTCTACCTCTGAGGCATAGTCCTTACCGAGGAGGTCAGGTACTTCAATCTTGTCGTTCTTGAAGATATCGGTGAAGAGGGCGAGGATGATTATGATGATGACTATTACAGCGAGGAGGGCCGAAGCGACACCGACGAGGATCGGCAGAACTCTGTTCTGTACCGAGTCGTCATCGTCATACTCGTCCTCTTCGTCAATCTGGACGGGCTGGACATGTGTCTTCGCGACAGGTGTCGCGATGACCTTGGCAGCCTCCTGCTGGCTTATGAACTGTGTGGGCTCCTTGTCGACGAAGTATGAGTAGTCAAACTTGACTGAAGGGTTGCGTTTGAACTCATCGAGGTCGAGGAGCATTTCAGCCGCGGACTGATAGCGGTCCTTGGCATTCTTCTGCATTGCGCGAAGAGTTATCTGCTCGAGGCCTACGGGAATCTGCGGATTGATCTCACGCGGATGAACGGCCTCGTTCTGAAGCTGCATTATTGCCACTGATACGGCGCTGTCGGACTCGAACGGAAGTCTTCCCGTTATCATCTCGTACAGGACTACGCCGACCGAGTAGATGTCAGCCTTGTCGTCTGTTATCTCGCCGCGCGCCTGCTCGGGGCTTATATAGTGAACGGAGCCTATAGCTGACTCGTTCATTGTGCGGGTCTCACCGCGTGAAAAACGGGCAATGCCGAAGTCGGTCACTTTGATATTGCCGTTTTGAAGGAGCATTATGTTCTGGGGCTTTACATCGCGATGAACAATACCCTTGTCATGGGCATGCTGGAGAGCGCGGAGAATCTGGGTCGTAAAGTGGACTGCTTCCTTCCAGTTTATGACCTTCTGCTGCTCAATGTACTCCTTGAGAGTGATACCCTCAATGTATTCCATCACGATGTACTGAAGACGGTCGCCGAAGGATACATCGTACACCTTTACAATATTCGGGTGTGACAGTACGGCAATCGCCTTTGATTCGTTTTTGAACCTTCTGCGGAACTCCTCGTTGGCGAGGAACTCCTCCTTGAGTATTTTGATGGCGACAATGCGGTCATCTATGTTGTCGTATGCCTTGTACACGACAGCCATGCCGCCCACGCCGATTATTTCTCTGATTTCGTAACGGCCATCAAGCCTTTTTCCTACGTAAGTATCCATACACAAGCCCCCTATCTCGTAATTGCTACGGCTGTAATGTTGTCGTTGCCGCCGTTTTCGTTTGCCATGTCGACAAGTGTGTCGGCGACTTCTTCGAACGGTTTCTCGGACAGAACCCGCAGAATCTCATCCTCAGTGACCTCGTTCGTGAGGCCGTCCGTGCAAATGAGCAGGGTTTCATCTCCTTTAATGTCTTCTACGGTGAAATCCACCTTGACTATTTCCTCCACTCCGAGGGCACGGGTTATCAGGTTCTTCTGCGGGTGATCCATGGCCTGTTCCCTGGTTATCTCCCCGCTGTCCACGAGTTCCTGTACCACCGAGTGGTCTTTCGTTATCTGTCTCAGCTTGCCGTCGGCCGCCAGGTATGCCCTGCTGTCTCCGGCATGTGCGATGTAGATTGCTTTCTTCGTGATTAGCGCCGCGACAACCGTTGTGCCCATTCCCTTGAGTTCCTCGTTGGCGGCAGCCATGTCGAAGATTTCAAAGTTGGCGTTCGTGATTGAAGTCACAAGCAGGTTCTTGATGGACGAGGATGTCATGTTCTCCCTGTAGCTGCCTGTTATCCGTTCCGAAATGGTCTTTACTGCCGCGGAACTCGCTATGTTGCCGCCACGGTAGCCGCCCATTCCGTCACACACAACCACCCAGGTGACCCCGTTCTGGAATTCACCGGCGGCGTATGAGTCCTGGTTGTTCGGACGCACCTTGCCGACATCTGTCTTTGCGGATATTCTCATGACTCCCCTCCTTTCGTTTGCCTTCTGAGTTGTCCGCAGGAGGCGTCTATGTCACCGCCGAGGCTGCGCCTTATGGTGGTGGTTATGCCGCCTGCTTCGAGAATCTTTGAAAATTCCTTTATTCTCTCATTGTTGCTTCTTTCGTAGTCATTCTCACGGACTTCGTTTGCCGGGATAAGGTTTACATGGCAAAGCATGCCTTTAAGCCTTTTCGCGAGTTCCTTTGCACACTCGTCCGTATCGTTTATGTCTTTCATCATGGCGTACTCGAAAGAGATACGTCTGCTTGTCTGTTTCGTGTAGACCCTGCAGGCCTCAAGAAGTTCCTCAGTGTTCCACTTCCTGTTGACGGGCATTATCCTGTCCCTTATCTCGTCGTTCGGAGCGTGGAGGCTCACCGAGAGAGTGTACTGCGGATGCTTTTCAATGAGGTCGTAGATTTTCGGGACTATGCCGCAGGTCGAGATGCTTATGTTTCTCGCGCCTATGTTCAGGCCGTCCCCGTTTGTTATGAGTTCGAGGAAACGCAGGACATTGTCATAGTTGTCGAGGGGCTCACCCATGCCCATGAGGACTATGTGCGAGACACGGAACTCCTTGTCCTCTTTCCTGTTGTCGCGGGTTATGGCGTACACCTGGCTTAAGATCTCGCTCGGGGCGAGGTTTCTCACACAGCCGTCAATGGTGCTGGCACAGAAGGAACACTTCATATTGCAGCCCACCTGGCTCGAGACACATACGGTGTAGCCGTACTTGTACTTCATGAGGACGGATTCGATAAATTCACCGTCGTTTAACCTGAAGAGGTACTTTTTCGTGCCGTCGAGTTTCGAGACGAGTTTTTTCTCGATGCTGCAGTTTTTGATCTCGCAGAGTTCATCGAGTTTTGCTCTCTGCTCCTTTGAGAGATTGGTCATCTCCTCAAAGGACTCGGCGCACTGTCTGTGAAGCCACTCATATATCTGCTTTGCGCGAAACTTCTGAAGTCCCAGCTCTTTTGCCAGGTCTTCGAGTTCGGCAAGTGTCAGTGATTTAATATCCGTTTTCAATCTGCGGACTCCTTTTTGAGAACGGCATAGAAGAAGCCGTCACAGTCCTCATCCTGAGGGAAGATTGTTCTCTGCTCCTTCAGGGTGAAGTTCGCGCTTTCGTCAAGGAAGCGTTTCACCACCTCTTCATTCTCCTGCGGGTTTAAGGCGCAGGTTGAATAAAGAAGGGTGCCGCCCTCTTTAACATAGCGCGCGCTATTAACTAATATATTATATTGTAAAAGCGGTAACTTTTCAATATCCTTAACTTTTTTGTAACGAATCTCGGGTTTCCTTCCGATGTCTCCGAGACCGCTGCAAGGCACGTCACAGAGGACTCTGTCGGCATGACCGAGGGCCTCTTTGTACTGCTCCGCGTCGTTTACCTGCGCCCTCACTGAGAGGAGGTTCAAGCGGGCGGCGCCGGCCCTGATGAGCTTTACGCGGTGCTCATGGATATCGAAGGCGAAGACCTCGCCTTCGTCGTTCATGAGCTCGGCAATCGTGAATGTTTTTCCGCCGGGCGCCGCGCACATGTCAAATATGCGCTCACCGGGCTGCGGGTTTAAGGCTTCGCAGCAAAGCTGCGAGGACTTGTCCTGGATGTGCATATCGCTTGTCAGCTCATCCGGACTGTCGATTATTTTCAGCCCTTCGGTCCTGTGTCTTGCATATATCTTCTGAGGACCGTTCGCATGCTCAAGTATGCCGACGGTCTTCTCTTTTCCGTATGCGTTTATCCAGAGATCTATGAGTTCCTGCGGGCAGGAATACTTGATTTCAAGGTAATTTTCGTCCGTCTCATCCGGCAGTTGTAATTTGTTTTCGTCAACTTTCCGCAGGACTGCATTTACCAGCCCGCTCGCGTACTGAGCCCTGTTTTTCTTGGTCAGTTCGACGGACTCGTTTATGGCTGCCCTCGCGGGAATTTTGTCCATGAATAAAAGCTGGAGGGCGCCGAGCCGGAGTATACAGAGGACCTCCGGCTTCAGCCGTTTTATCGGCTGTGTAAGGCATTTTTCAAGGTTGTAGTCAAGTGTCAGTTTTCTCTCCAGCACACCGTATACAAGTGCCGTGAAAAATGCCTTGTCGGCGCCCTCGAGGGTATTCCCCTCAAGCACACCGGCAATTGATAAATTCGAATACGAATTCTGCTGTTCAATTTTGAGAAGTGTTTCAAGAGCGAACTGTCTTGCACTCTTCATATCTTATCTCCTGCGTCCTCTTCCAAGGAAAATGGATGCAAATCTCAGCAGGTTTACAAGGGCAGTTGCGAGGGCAACGACATATGTCATTGCGGCTGCGGTAAGCACCTTTTTGGCACCGACTCTCTCGTCTCCTTCGAGAATACCCTGTTCCTCTATTACCTTGAGGGCACGGTGGCTTGCGTCAAGCTCCGTAGGAAGGGTTACAAACTGGAATACAAAT
Organism: Ruminococcaceae bacterium UBA1227; assembly: GCA_002309175.1. GTDB lineage: Bacteria > Bacillota > Clostridia > Oscillospirales > Acutalibacteraceae > UBA1227. Next base: position 72,975 of record DBWX01000011.1, on the reverse strand, counting down.
ACGAAGGCATACATGATGATGCCTACGTAGACGAGGGTCTGACCGAGATCAAACATACCCTGCATCGACTGAAGAACGACACCGATAATAGCTATCGGTATACCGAGCATTGAGCCGATATTGCAGACGGGGACGATTGAGTTCCTGATCTTTATGGGAAGGTATCCTGTCGCGTGCTGTGCGGCGTGGCCGGCCTCATGGCAGGCAACGCCTATGGCAGCGACACTTGTGCTGCCCGCGACTGACTCGGAAAGGCTGATTATGTTTGTCTTCGGATTGAAGTTGTCGGTGAGTTCACCGGGGATGCGCTCAATACCGACATCGGTTATGCCGTAATAATTGAGCACCATCTGTACCGCGCGCTCCGCGGTGATGTTCTTTGAACTCATTACCTGAGCATATCTCGAATAGGTTCTCTTAACCTTGTTGGACGCCGCCATGGCGATGAAGAACATGATTATAACGAGATAATATAAAGGGTCCCAATACATTATTCGAACACTCCTTCCAGTGTGTGGCCGAGAAGATACGCCTCCGCGCTCATTCTCCTGCCGTTTTGGGGTTGAATTTCAGTTATTTCTATTTCTTTATTGTCTCCCGTTGCGACAAAGAGTCTGTCTTTTTCAGTTCTTATCGTACCGGGTTTTTCGGTGGTTCTGTTGTCTGTTTTTCTTGTTGTGTGGACCTTGAAAGTTGCGCCGTCAAGCGTTGTCGTGGCTGTCGGCCAGGGATTAAGACCGCGCACCTGATTATGAATTTCCTGCGCGGTTTTTGTCCAGTCTATAGGGCACTCGTCCTTGGTCAGCATCTTCGCGTAGCAGGACTTTTCATCGTCCTGTTTTTTCGCGCTTTTCCTGAATTCCTCAATGTTTTCGAGGGTCTCTTCAATGGTGTCGGCAGCGAGTAACGCAAGTCTGTCAAAGAGCTCTCCGGCGGTTTCGTTCTCTCCGATTTTTGTCGTTTTGACATTCAGTACATCGCCCGTGTCAAGGCCCTCATCCATTAGCATTGCGGTGATTCCGGTCTCGGTCTCGCCGTCAATGACCGCGCGCTGAATGGGCGCTGCTCCGCGGTACTTCGGAAGAAGTGAGCCGTGGGCGTTTACACAGCCGTATTTCGGGAAATTCAGGACATCGCTTTTAAGAATCTGTCCGTATGCGGCAACGACTATGACATCCGGTTTCAGGTCCTCGAGTACGGGCATGGCCTCGCCGTGCTTTAAACTCTCGGGCTGAAAAACGGGAATTTTCAGTTCTTCCGCCTTCACCTTGACATCTGAAGGGGTCAGGGTCATATGCCTGCCCTTCGGCTTGTCAGGCTGGGGGAATACCCCTGCCACTTCATGCTTCGCCGCCAGCCTCTCAAGAATCGGGACGGCAAAGTCAGGGGTGCCCATGAAAACTACTCTCATTACTTTTCCTCAGCCGGTTTCGGCTCCTCTTTCGGGGTCGGATTCGGGTTTAAACGCTCGGTGAAAAGCACTCCGTCGAGGTGGTCGAGTTCATGGCAGAAACAACGTGCCTTAAGCTCTTCTCCCTCGTACTCATGCCACTCGCCGTTCCTGTCCTGCGCCTTCACTTTAACGTATGCGGGACGGATGGTCTCATAGTATTCTCCGGGTATGGAGAGGCAGCCCTCTTCGGCGCACTGTTCTCCTTCCCTTTCGATTATTTCGGGATTTACGAGTTCAAGAAGACCCTCGCCTATGTCCATCACGACAACCCTTCTGAGCATGCCTACCTGCGGCGCGGCAAGACCTACGCCGTCAGCGGCATACATGGTCTCCGCCATGTCATCAAGAAGCATGTGAAGACGGTCGTCGAACTTCTCGACAGGTCTGCATTTCTTCTTGAGTATGGGGTCCTCTTTCGTAACGATTTTTCTCAATGCCATTATTCTTACCTCATATGATATCGGGAATTGCGTTTACGCCGGAATTTTCTTTATCCCTCGCGAAATCCATCAGGAGTTCCGAGAGAAAACGGCGAAAATGCGCATTGTTTTTACACTTTATGGTGAGACGGTATCTGTACTTGTTTGAGACCTTGACCACGCGCTCCGGCATGGGGCCGAGGCAGATGAGTTTTAAATCTTTGTACTCGTCCGTCTTAACTTTCTTCTCTATGTTTTTCAGGAAATTCGTGCCCGCTTTAAGCACTCTCTCCTCCTTTGCTCCCTGGAAACTTATGAAGCAGAGGTTGCAAAACGGCGGGAAGACACAGGCCTTTCGCATGGTGATTTCGGTGTTGTAGAAGGCATCGAAATCCTGGCGCGTCGCAAGTATAATTACGTCGTTTTGCGGCTTTATTGTCTGGATGATGGCGCGACCCGGGTACTTGCCCCTTCCGGCCCTGCCTATGACCTGTGTGAGTAGGTCAAATGTAGTCTCCATCGACTTGTAGTCGTCATTGTAGAGCTGCTGGTCCGCAGAGAGGACGCCGACTAAGGTGACATTTTCAAAGTCAAGGCCTTTGGCGACCATCTGCGTGCCTATCATCACGTCATACTCGTGGTTTCTGAAAGCCGCGAGTTTCTCGTCGTATGAGTGCTTCTGAAGGGTTGTGTCGGCATCCATTCGCAGAATGCGGGCATCAGGCAGAAGCCTGTCTATCTCCTCCTCAAAGCGCTGTGTGCCGGCTCCCGTATAACGGACGTCGTTTGCCCCGCAGGAGGGACAGACCGTGGTAAACGGGACACTGTAGCCGCAATAGTGGCACATGAGGCGGCCGGAATGACGGTGGTATGTCAGTCCTATGCTGCAGTTCGGGCACATCATTACCTCGCCGCATGAGTCACACGCGGCGTATGTGTGGTAGCCGCGGCGATTGAGCAGGACGATTGACTGATGTCCTTCCTCAAAGTTCTTTACGAGGGCCGAGAGAAGCGTTCTGCTTATCTCGCTCTTGTTGCCGTCAAAGCGCTCGCGGCACATGTCGACGGTCTCTACCGTCGGCAGTTCGGCAGAGCCGTACCTGTCCGTTAAAACGCTTAAGGCGTACTTGCCGTTTTTGGCAAGAGTATATGTCTCGAGACTCGGCGTCGCGGAAGCGAGCACGAGGAGAGCACCGTCCTCGGCGCAGCGGTATTTCGCTATGTCTCTCGCGTGGTAGCGCGGGCTCTGCTCGGACTTGTATGTGTGCTCCTGCTCCTCGTCTATTATGACGAGGCCGAGTTTTTCAAATGGCGCAAAAACGGCAGACCGCGTACCTACGACGATTTTCGCAAGTCCTTTTCTGACCCGTTTCCACTCATCAAGGCGCTCTCCGTCAGAGAGCGCGCTGTGGAATACGGCCACTTTGTCGCCATAGCGCCTGTGGAAAATACTGAGTGTCTGGGGTGTCAGGGAGATTTCGGGGACCATGACGATTATTCCGCGTCCGGTCTTCTCCACCTCGTCTATGAGGCGCAGATACACCTGGGTCTTGCCGCTTCCGGTGACACCGTAGAGAAGGCTCGTGCCGCCACCGTTCTCAAACATGTTCATCATGTTGTCAAAGGCGTTCTTCTGGCTCTTTGAGAGTTTTACTCTCTCAGTCTCCGTCACCTCTTCCTCATAGGGGCGGCGGAAGACCTCCTTCTCGTAGTATTCGATTACACCGCGTTTTCTCAGGTTGTCGACAACCGCTGCGGAGACACCGGTAAAGTAGAGAATCTCCTTGACGGAAATTTCACCTGTAGTGCCCTTCAGGCAGTCAATTACAGCCTGCTGTTTGTCGGTGTATTTAGGAAGTTCCTCACCCGTGAGCCTCGCCATCTTCACGGTGGCATCAGAGGGTTTGTGTGAGAGTCCGGGAAGCATTGTACGAAGCGCGTCGTAGACAGTGCAGAATGTGCGCTCTTTCATGAAGAGCGCAAGACGGATCATCTTCTCGTCAAAAAGCGGTGTCTCATCGAGGACGGCACCCAGGTTCTTGAGCGGTGTGTCCCCCTCGTCTTCGCTTGTCATTTCGATGACCACTGCCTGCCGTGCCGTGTCACCCCTGCCGAACGGCACCATGACACGACAGCCGACCTGTACGTTCTTTCCCTCGGGCACGGCATAACTGTAAAGCTCATCGAAATGATAAGCCGCATTCTGCACGGCGACGCGCGCTACAGTCATGCCCTGTCTCCTCCTTAAAGGTCTTTGATCTCCTCAGGTTCCTCAATTACGTATTCGCCTGAGAGAAGTTTATCGAGAGCCGTTGATACGGGCTTCTCCATTACAATCTCGTGCTCCTCGGCAGCCTTGTCGCTGATCTCTCTCGCGAGCTTGGCTGTCGCCGTTACAAGTGAATAACGGCTTATCTGGTGAGCCTCACCGTCATGAAGGATCTCACGAAGATCGGGATTGAATCTCTTATTCTCTGCCATCTTTTAAACCTCTTTCCGAAAAGTCTTCCACGGGCGGCAGCACACGCGCCACCTCGTTTATGTATTCTACTTCATCCTTGTACTGGTATCCGTAGTAGAACTCGTCTCCGCTGTCATTTTCACGCAGATGACGCCTGTGACGAAGAATGATTTCCATGGCGTCCTCTACTGCATCTTCCAGCCGGTTGTTCACAATAATATAGTCATAGTCGTTGGCGCGGCCTATTTCCTCCTTGGCCGTCTCCAGTCGCCTTTTTATGTCCTCCTCCGTGTTTGTCTTTCTGTCACGGAGGCGCTTTTCAAGGACGTGGAGTGACGGCGGCATAAGGAACATCGAACGCACATCGGGGAACTGCTCCCTGATCTTGTCAGCGCCCTGGACCTCTATTTCGAGAACCACCGTCTTGCCCTCGTTAATCCAGTTCAGGATCGGTGCTTTGGGGGTGCCGTAATAGTTCTCACCGTAGCGGGCCCACTCGAGCATATCGCCGTTTTTGATATGCTCTTCAAATTCCTCTTTGGTCACGAAATAATAGTCCTTGCCGTCCTGCTCTCCCTCGCGCGGGGCACGGGTGGTCATGGAGACAGAAACGACGGTCTTGTCGTCGCGCTCCATTATCTTGTGCAGGATGGTGTCCTTACCGGAGCCCGAAGGTCCGGAGAAGATCAGAAGGAAACCTCCGACATTACTCATTCTCCTCTGCCTCCTCGCCGTTAATTCTCTGTGTAAGAGTCTCGGGCTGAAGGTATGAGAGGACAACCTCGTCGTTGTCCATGATGAGCACTGTCCTCGTCTTCCTGCCCTGTGAGGCATCGATGAGGGTACCCTTCTCCTTGCAGTCACCTATTATTCGTTTTACAGGCGCGGAATCCGGACTTAAAAGAGCGATTATGCGGTCCGCATTCACACAGTTTCCAAAACCTATGTTAACAAGTTTCATGAGCCTTCGTCCTACTCTATGTTCTGTACCTGTTCCCTTATCTTTTCGACCTCTGCCTTTATCTCCACTACCGTCTTTCCGATTTCAAAATCAGCGGCCTTGGAGCCTATGGTGTTGGCCTCACGGTTTATTTCCTGAACGAGGAAGTCCATCTTCTTGCCTATGGCCTCAGTCTCATCGAACATGGCCTTAAGCTGCTCTATATGGCTTCTCAGACGCACCGTCTCCTCATCAACGGCCACCTTGTCGGCAAAGATTGCAGCCTCCTGAAGAAGCCTCTGATCGTCGACCGTGGCGTCATCTATGAGTTCGCGGATACGCTGTTTCATCTTCTCGTTGTACTCTTTCACCGTCTCGGGCGAGCGCGCCTCAACGAAGGCCACCTTCTCAAGGATGGTGTCAGCGCGTGAGCAGATATCCTCGCGGAGTTTCTCACCCTCGCGCTCGCGCATCGCGACAAAGTTGTCCGTCGCGGTTTCGAGCACCTCTTTCACTGCCTCCCATATGGCGTCCTCATCAGCCTCGCTCTTGTGAACGGAGAGCACGTCAGGGAAGCGCGAGAGCGACGTGACGGACACATCGTTCTTTATGTTGTACTTCTCCTCAAGCTCGTTCAGCGCTGCGATGTAGGCCTCAGCAAGTGAATGATTTACACGCACCTGAGCGTAATCGGAATCCGAAGTCTCAATTACGACATTGCATTCTATCTTGCCCCTGGCAACACGGTTCTGGAGATATGACTTAATCTTCTCATCAAGGAAACCGTATGCTCTCGGCACGCGTGAGTAAAGTTCAAAATACCTGTGGTTCACGCTCTTGAGTTCAACGGAGACAAAGAGATTCTCCGTGTCACGCTGAGCGCGACCGAAGCCTGTCATGCTTCTTGTCATATTACTTTCTCCTTGCGTTGCGAAGGGATTTCAGCTCCTGCGGAGTCAGGTCGCGCCAGGCGCCCTGTTTGAGCATGCCGAGCTTTACCGGACCTACGGCCGTGCGCTTAAGGCGCGCGACGGTAAGGCCCTCCGCTTCGCACATCTTTCTTATCTGCCTGTTCCTGCCCTCACAGATGACTATCTCAAGCACCACGCGGTCCGGTTCCTGTGTCAGGACCTTAACCTGCGCGGGCAGAGTTGTCCTGCCGTCAATCATGATACCGGTCATGAGGTGATTCAGTATCTCCTCGTTTATGGCCGGTCGGACGGTAACTCTGTAGGTCTTCGGAACATGCTTTGAGGGGTGCGTCAGATTGTTCGCGAACTCTCCGTCATTCGTCAGGAGCAAAAGCCCTTCCGAGTCCTTGTCGAGACGTCCGACCGGAAAGACCCGCACGCCGACATCGGAGACAAGTTCGGCCACACACTTGCGGCCGCGCTCGTCGCTCATCGTCGTAATGAATCCGCGGGGTTTGTTGAGCATGATATAGCGAAACTCAGTCTCGGCATGGACAGCCTGCCCCTCTACCGAAACCTTGTCTTTTTTCGGGTCAACCTTGTCGCCGATTGAAGCGACCTTTCCGTTGACCTTCACCTTGCCGGAGGCTATGAGTTCCTCCGATTTCCTGCGGCTTGCTATGCCGCAGTCCGCCATGTACTTCTGGAGTCTTATTTTATCGTCAGACACGCAGAAAAACCCCTCTTTCAAGTACCCTCAATATACGACTAATGCGGGGCCGACCCGGTCAGCCCCGCTATTATTCAGCATTTCAATCAGTTTTTCTTGATGAGGCCGGTTACCTTGTCGAACATCTCGGGCATAAGGTTAACCATTCTCTCAGCGGCGTTGTCATAAGCAGTGATATGCTTAAGAGTTACCTGGCCGTTCTGGATGAGAAGGAATGCAACAGGAGTGATTGTGACGCCTGCACCGCCTGCGCCGCCGAAGAGTTCCCTGTTCTTTGAAGGGAAGTCTGTGCCGCCGCTTGCGAAGCCGTATGTTACCTTTGAAACGGGGATGATTGTAAGACCCGACTCAGTGTAAACGGGATCGCCGATGATTGTGGAGACATCAATCATGTCCTTTACTTTCTCGATTGTTGTCTGGAGCATTCCTGCTGTTGCTGTTTCTTTCATTTTAAGCACCTCAGTTTATTTTAATTGATTGGTTGTTATCTTAAGCCACTGCAGAGCCTGCCTGCGAGGCGTTTTTCGACTTGACTTTCTTTGTCTTGCTGTAGTCCCTGTAGAACTTGAAACCGTCTTTTCCGAGTCTCGGTACGAGACCGATAAACGGTGTGAACAGGAACAGAGGACGGAAGGCCACGGTCACATGGATTTCGCCGCTGTCTTTCTTCGCGAGATAGTCAGGCGTCATATCGAGACTGACATCTTTCGTATTAAGACTGTTCATAATCCTTCCGAGTGACGGATAGGCAACTGCGGCTATGCGGCCGTACTTTAATGCTGTCGAAGCGGCATCCTTTCCGCTGACTACAAGTCCCACATTAAAACGTTTGATTACGATTCTTCTTCCGACCTTGCCGAGTGTGTGGCCGGTATCGCTTCCGAGTGAAGATATCAGAGCGAGAATAGAGTCGGTTGAGAAACCGGAAAGGAAACTCTTAACCTTGTCGTATGTGCCCGGAATATCCGCGGCTTTCCATGAAGTCTTGATACTTTCGATCTTTGAGACTTCATCCTGGTTAACGACATTAGGCAGAGGCTCGCCCTTCTCTTCGGCTTCAACTGCAGCCTCGTAAGAAGCCTGTGCGCGAGGGATCTCCTCGTTCAGCCTGCGCTCCTCCTCTTCGATGCGTTTCTCCTCTTCGCGGATCTGTACCGCCGTGTTCAGATCTTTCTCGGCGGACTTCTTCTCCTTTGTCTCCTCAAACTTCTCTGTGGCCTTTGCCTTGGCCTTGTTTGAGACCTTTCTTGCCGTAGGGCCGAACCAGGAGCGGATGTGACCCATCAGCTTCGCGCGGCGCCTCTTGGCCTTTTCGGAGAACATCTCGGGGTAAATTTTCAGCTTAATAATGCCGTACTTGACCCAGAATCTCTTCTTCTCGTCTGCGTAGTCACCGATAAGCTGAATTTTGACCGAGAGGGCAAAAAGAACAAATCCGATGATAAGTACCGCAAGCACAAGTACGATAAAAATAAGCCAAAAGAGGATTTTAAGAAGTACCAATAATCAACACCTCCCCCTGTGTATATTTTGAATAATTTTGAACTGATTTATTCGGTGTCCTCTTCGGGCTCCTCCTCTGTCGCCTCGGGTTCCTCGGAACCGGGAAGCGCGGGGAGCTCATCGAGAGACTCCATACAAAAACAGCGTAAAAACGCCGGTGTTGTACCGTAGACTATCGGCTTGCCGGGGAGATCGAGTCTGCCCTTCTCCTCAATGAGGTCTTTTTCGGTAAGCGATGTAATTACTCCGGAACAGTCAACTCCGCGAACCTGTTCGATGAATGACTTTGTCACGGGCTGGTTGTATGCCACAACCGCAAGGACTTCAAAGGCAGCCTGCGAGAGGGGCACGTTGCGGCGCATCTCGAGGACGCGACGGACCTCTTCAGAGAACTCGGTGCGCGTGCACATCTGGAACTTGTCGCCGAGGTGGAGGATACAGATTCCTCCGTCGCGTTCGTCATACTCGGCCTTCAGGTTTAGAAGGACCTGTTCGGCAAGTTCGGGTTCTATCTCGAGTGCGCTTGAGAGACGGGATACGGGCACCGGATCGCCGGCTGCGAAGAGAATGGCCTCCACGCTTGCCTGCAGTGTCTTAGCGTTCAAGTTTCTCAACTCCCGTTCTTCTCGTTGTTAAGTGTGAATTTCATATCGTCGCCCTCGCCCTGCGCGGTCATACGGCCGGCCTTGAGGAGTTCGAGGACCGCGAGGAAGGTCGCGACCATGTCCGAGCGGGACTCAGAGGCCTCAATAAGCGACCTGAAACTCAGGTTGCCGCCCTTGAGCGCGCGGCGAAGTATAAAGACAATCTTGGAAGATACGGATACGATCTTCTTCGATACGATTGCGGTAAATGATGAAGCCGGGGGCGGCAGTTTCCTGGCGCCTTTGCCGAGGGCTGAGATATAAGCCCTGAAAAGTTCATCCGGCTCATGGAACAACCTGTATGTGGTGTCCCTGTCTATGACATCGGCCTTTCTGCCGATGAAGTCAAAGCCTTTGGCCTCGTCCGCAAGTTTGCCTGCCATGAGCTGGCAGTCTCGGTACTCGAGGAGCTCGCCCTGGAGCTCGGCTTTGAGCTGTTCCGCCTCCTCGTGTTTAGGCAGCAGCGACACCGTCTTGATGTAGACGAGTCTTGCGGCCATCTCGAGGAACTCGGAGGCGACTTCCATGTCTGACTCCTGCATTGCCCTCACGTACTCCGTGTACTGGTCAACGAGAGTGACGATGGGGATGTCCATAATGTCAAGCTTATGCTTGGTGATGAGGCTTAAGAGCAGGTCCATGGGGCCTTCAAATACCTCAAGCTTGTAGTTAATCTTTTCCATGGCTCCCCCTTAAAACGGCAGGGTGCAGAGCCAGTAGAACAATTTGATAATGTAGTTTGAGAGGAACTCAACGGGTATGGCCAGGATTCTCGTGAAGAAGAGAATGATGACAATAATCATTATCATCTGCTGATTCTGTAATACCATTTCTTCCGTTTGGGGTTTTAAAAACGCGCGGACAATGGTAAAACCGTCAAACATGGGTATGGGCAGAAGGTTCAGTACTCCGAGCCAGATGGTAATCTGAGCTGTGACCTGGAGAAAGATGTCAACCGCCTGACCCATGACGATGCCCATGAAATTCGGTGCGATGGCATTGAGCAGCACACGGACGAAAATGAGCACCAGGCCGAGGAGCAGGTTTGAGAGAGGACCCGAGGCGGCAATTATTGCCATTTCCTTCTTGGGATTCTTGAAGGCGTACGGGTTTACTCTGCAGGGTTTGCCCCAGCCGAAGCCGATGAGGGCAATCATCACTGCACCTAAGGGGTCAATATGCGCCAGCGGGTCGAGCGAGAGCTGGCCTGAGGCCTTTATGCTCTTGTCTCCGCGCTTATAGGCAACGAAGCCATGCGCAAGTTCATGTACGGGTATACAAACGAAAATGAGAAAGACTGCAGCCACAACTGTTACTGCTATTGTCAGTATATCTCCGCTGGTAAGAGCGCGAAGCAGCATGGGCTATCCTCCTCATTTAATATCTAATACGCAAAATAATACATATAATAGAATACTAAAAAACTTATAAACCGTCAAGGTTTTATTGCCACTGCGCGATGTATTCCGGCAAAATCGTCGAGCGTGTACACCGCCCCGTCGGATGCGGCCGAAAAGATGCTCTTTACATCTTCAGCCTGGTCCTCGCCGCATTCGACGATCAAAAGGCCTCCGGGCCGGACAAGCGGGAGCCAGCGATCAGCGATCGCACGGTAGAAGACGAGGCCGTCTTCTCCCCCGTCGAGTGCCTCGACGGGCTCCCGCAGAACCTCTGTCTGCAGGGTTTCAATCTCACTTTTTCGCACATACGGAGGGTTTGAGACAATCACGTCAAAGCGGCCTTTTGTAAGATGACCGCAGCCTTCGAGAATGTCATCATTGAAGGCACTCACCTTCACCTGATTCAGGATTATATTCTGCTTTAAAAACTCAAACGCAGCGGGACTTTTTTCGACCGCGAGGACCTTCGCCTCGGGGCAGTTTTTCGCGATTGATATTGCTATGCAACCGCTTCCGGAACAGAGGTCGAGCACCGTCTGTGCCCCGTCACTGCGTCCTTTCAGGAATTCCAATGTCTCATCGACAAGCAGTTCCGTCTCAGGACGCGGAATAAGCACTCCCTCGCCTACACGGAATGTGCAATTATAGAAGTCCCACTCACCGATAATATACTGAAGCGGCTCGCCCGAGAGGCGCCTTTCGACGGCCGCCCAAAGGGCGTCCCCGGAGAAAGCGCGGCAGAGCTCGCGCGCATCAACAGAGGCGTCGTCGGGATCGACGACGCCGCACAGTTTCTCATATACGGATTTTTCAAGCAGTTTTTCCGTCATTTGATATCCAGATCCTCATCGTGCTCAAGCACGTATTTGAAGGCCGCAATTCCGACCTCTATCATACTGTCATCAGGCTCCACGGTGGAGATGCGCTGCATCCACAGACCGGGGGCCGAACCTACCTTCGTACAGACGTTATCGTGACGTCCCGCGTACTTTATATACTCATAGCCGATTCCCATAACTACAGGCAAAACGAGGAGTTTTGCAAGCACCCAGACTATTCTGCTCGCGCGAAGCCAGGGGAAGATCAGGACGAGGATTGTCGCTATGAAAATACTCAAAATCATGAGCACGAACATAAAGCTCGTTCCGCAGCGCGGATGGAAGCGGATCTGCTTCCTGACGTTCTCCACGGTGAGCTCCTCATTGTTCTCGTAGCAGAAGATGGTCTTGTGCTCCGCACCATGGTACATGAACACGCGCTTTATGTCCTTCATCTGCGAGACTGCCCACATATAGAAGACGAAGATGATTATCTTGATGATACCTTCAACCAGGGGCTGGAGATTGTGCTTCGCTATGCCGCCCGAGAAGACATATTTGTCGAGAAGGTCATTTATGAGAGCGGGCAGGTACATAAAGAGACCGAGAGCGAGCGCCACGCCCAAAACGGCCGAAATGACGCCGATTACGGGCATTACCTTGTCGCTGAAATGCTCATTCAGCCACTTGTCGACCTTCGACTCGGACTCGGTATCCTCAAGGCCGGACTTCTCGGCGGATTCCATGAGACACTTGTAACCGAAGGTTATGGACTCGACGAAATTCACTACGCCGCGGATTACCGGGACACCCGCTATTTTATATTTATCACTGAGAGGATGGAGTTCCTTCTCGGTTATCTCTATCTCTCCGTTTGGAAGACGGATACCCATCGCAGCTACGTGCTTTCCGCGCATTACGATGCCCTCAATGAGGGCCTGTCCGCCTATTAAAGTTTTCCTGGAATCAGGCATCTGACTGCTCCTCTTCTGTTTCATTTGCCGCAGGTATCTTATCCGCCACCTCGACATATTCGATAGGCAACGTCACGGTCACGGTAGTGCCCTCGCCGAGTACTGAAGCGATATCGAGCGTACCGTTGTGCATTGTAACTATCTCATCGCAGACGGCGAGGCCTATGCCGCTGCCCTTAACTGAGATATTGGACTTGTAGAACTTCTGCTTGACCTTCGGAAGATCCTCCTCCGAAATGCCGCAGCCGGTGTCTTCAACCGTAACTTTCAGCGTAGCTGCGCCTTCTTCGCCCGGTATAATCTCAGCCGAGACGAAGACCTTGCCGCCCTGCTCGTTGTACTTGAAGGCGTTGTCCAGAATATTTACGAATACCTGCTTTAAGCGGTCGGCATCGCCGACCATGGGCGTCGGGTTGTGCGGGGCGTTGTAAATGAGCTCTATGCCCTCGCGCATCGACCTTTCCTTGAAGACGAAGATTGTCTCGTCAAGTTCGGCCAAAGCGTCTATACGGTCCGTTCTGAGCGTCAGACGGCCGTTTACGATGCGTGAGAGGTCGAGCAGGTCATTTACGACGTTTGTCAGACGACCCGACTCGTTTATGATAACTTCTATTCCGCGCTTCGTGAGTTCGGGATCGGTGTCCCCTACATCGAGCAGAGTCTCGCCCCAGCCCTTTATGGCCGTAAGCGGGGTCTTCATCTCGTGTGACACGGTGGAAATGAAGTCATTCTTCATTTTGTCGGTGGAACTTATCTCATCTACCATGTAGTTTATGTTGTTTGCAAGTTCGGAGATTTCGTCCTCATATTTCTGCGGCGGTGCGCGGGCAGTGAGGTCACCCTCGGCGACGCGTGTCGCTATCTTGTTTATCTCATTTACGGGACTGATTATCGAGTCGATGAACAGAATACCCGAAATGATGATTATGAGAACGAGTATCAGAAATACGAAAAATATGATTATGAAAAGTTTTCCCTGCTGGTTTTCAAGGTCGGTAAGGGAGATGATGTAGCGCACCGCGCCCGTCTCCTCGCCGTTTGAAGTCGGCAGCAGGAAGGTCTGAGCCGCTATGGACTCGCCCGAACTGCTCGCACCCTTGTAGGTTGCCGTACGGGACTCGCTTTTCAGCGCCGCCTCATAGTCCGGAATTGTCTGGGGTTCAATACTGAACCCGGATGAAGATACGACAACACGGCCCGTGTTGTCGATAACCCAGACTTCCATGACATCTTTCTGCTGGAAGTTCTGAACGTATTCGCGGGCACCTGTCTCAAACCTGTCCGAGGTGCCGCCTATGTATTGAGAGAAGTAATTTGCGACCGAGTTCGAATACTGCGAAGAGAGCTTGTTCGTCACGGTCGACATATAAAACCGCTGAATGATAATAAGGAACACAACGGCAAATATCAGAAGGATAATCCAGACGATGAGAAAGGTGTTGAGCACCCAACGTCTGGCAATACCGGAAAGAGGTCGCTTTTCCGCTTTTTTCTGTTCTTTTTTCTCTTCTTCCAAAGCTGCCAATCGTGTCCCTCCTTTCAAAGAGATTTAATGAGTGAAATTTATACAACCCACTTGTATCCGAGTCCCCAGACCGTTGTCAGGTGTCTCGGATTCGAAGGAGTATCCTCTATCTTTATACGCAGACGTCTTATGTTGACGTCGACTATCTTCTCCTCGCCGTAGTATGAGGCGCCCCAGACCTCCTTGAGGATGTCGGTACGCGAAAGTGCGGCCGAGGGGTTCTTGAAGAAATATTCCATAATCTGGAACTCAACCTGGGTCAGGTCGACAAGTTCACCGTTTTTGGTCAGGGTTCGTGCGCGGATATCGAGCACGAACTCGCCGAGCTCAATGACGGACGGCGCGGCATTTGAACCGCCCGCGTTCATAACCACGCGGCGGTGAACCGAATCCACGCGGGCCATGAGCTCGGCCGGTGAAAACGGCTTTGTGACGTAGTCGTCGGCGCCGACAAGAAGACCGGTGACTTTGTCCATCTCCTCGGTCTTTGCAGTCAGCATGATGATGCCGAGACTTGATGACTTCTCGCGGAGGCGTTTGCACACCTCTATACCGTCCATCTCCGGCATCATTATGTCGAGGAGAGCGACATCAAAGTCACCCTTGGCGGCCTCGTACGCCTCTATGGCCTCGCGGCCGTTCTCGGCCTCCGTGACCGTATAGCCGCTGCGCTTTAAGTTTATGACAATAAACTCGCGGATAGCGGCTTCATCTTCAGCAACAAGAATTCTCTTCATACAAATTACCTCTCTATGTCAAAGTGTCAAAAAAAGTGAAACTGTTTTCTATGAGTTCATTGGTGAAGCCCATGGCCTCTCCTACGCTCGTCAAAGTACCATATACGGCCATGCCGCCGTGTACGACCTTGAATGTATATGTGTCAGACTCGTTCATGTCGGCATTCTTCTTGACAAGGAAAGTAAAGAGCGGTTCCGCCCTCTCCTCTCCGTCATCACTTCTGTAGAACGTCGTACAGGAGTCGTCGGACAGACGATACGCGAGCATATAATCCTTGAAGTCCGCAGGGACCTCAAAGTAACATCCGAGTGTAGTGTTTACGAATCCGTAAGATATGGGGCTTAAACCGTCCGGAGCAGGCACTGACCAGGCAAAGAGCGGCATGGCCACTTCTTTTGCAACCTGCGCTCCGCCGTCATTTGCGATAATCGGTATCTCCATGGCCCCGTCCTCATCGATATCCATTGACGGGACTGCGGGACTGCGCAGGGTCAGGCTGTTCGAGAGCGTGTCGGAATCGAGCAGAGGAGCAACAAGGGCCCGCTCCGTGTCATCCCACCAGATTACCTCGGTAATCATGGCGTCGTCGCCCTTATAAGCGTCCAGGAAAGCGATTGACTTTCCGTCCGCGGTAGTTTCGAGTTTAAGTGAGTGGTAGGCAGAGACAGAGGCGTCAAGCGACACGTTCTGTCCTATCTGCGAGATTGTTCCGTCCGGAGCCTGTTTAAGGAGGCTCGCGTAGGACTTGGGCAGGTTCTGGTCCGTAGTGTCAAGCCAGGTTACCAGGACCTCATTGAAGCCGTCCGAATCCATATCGGCTATGGCTCTGTAGGTATAGGACTGGTTTACGAGAGCATCAAGTTCGAGCACTCCCTCATCGTCCTTTGTCACCGAATGAATGGTGAGAGTCTTCGCAGTGGTTGTTTCAAAAATACTCCAGCAGGTCAGAAGTTCCATGTGGCCGTCCTTGTTCAGGTCGTCAAAGTCAATTGAGATGACCTTGGCGCCGTAACCCGGCTCATCATAGACACTCTTCCATTTGTCGCCGACCCGGTCAAGCACATTTACGCGCACGGTCGACTCATCTGATTTGAGCGTGTAGAAGACTATGGCCTCGTCCTGTCCGTCACCGTCGATATCCTTCAGGACATAGGCGGAGCGGTAGTCGCCCGCCGTCGGGTACTGAAGGATTATGCCGGACTTTTCCTGGACAGAGGCCTCAAAGGCACGCTGAATCTCGAGCTTGTCGCCCGTGAGCCCGGGCGGCGCCAGGAGATCCGTCGGAGATTCAAGCTGTATTGCAAAGAACAGAAGAACCGGAAGCAGCGCCAGCGCAACGGCATAAATAGCATACCAGTATTTTCTTTTCATAAAGCGCCGCCCCCTTTCTTCGTGATTTCAAATTATTCGCCGAGTCTGATTACAACCTCGACTTTCTGATCCGGATCAATCGGGATTGCATCCTTCATGCCGGAGAGATCCATGCTGATTCTGTTGACCCCTTCCTCAAGTTTGGAGAAGTCAATCGTACCTATGCTGACCGCATCGAGCGAAGAGAGCTTCTTCGCATCAACCGCAACCTGTACAGTCTCGGGAAGATATGTCACCTCGGGCGGGTTGGTCAGGTAGTTCGCCGGTACCTTCTCAAAATCAACGGTTACCGGAAGTTCGGCGAGAGTATAGACCGGGATGGTGATTGTGATATCATCAGCGCTCGGTGTTAAAGTAAGATATCTGATTTCGGCTCCGTAGGCATCCGCAACTGTCAAAACAGCAGGCAGGGTCTCGGTGGCCTTGAGGTTGCCCTTCGTCTGAACGGTCGCGACTATGTGCTGAATTTTCTCAACCTCTGTCGCTGGGCCGGAAACGGAGATCTTCTCAACTGAAGGTATCGGGTCCGCCGTAATATACTCATCGGAAGCGATGAGGTTCTCGGCAAGACACTCAACATTTGTCTCTACCAGGAACTCCGCGGTCTTCGGTGTGTCAAAGTAAACTTCCACGTTGTCCATGGACTTTGAGACTATGGTGTAGGATGCGTCGGGATTCTTCGCCGTGGCTTTAAGCTGGAGCGAGTAGACACCGGGCGCGTCAACGTGCGATGTAACTGCCGTGACAGTGAAGTCATTTGCTGACAGTACATTGTCACCGACAAGATAGCGCTTGCCCTTTACGGTGATGTCGATGTAGAGTTCATCGACACCGAAGGCCTCATAGCCGAGCTGTGAGGGTACGCTGTCGTCTATTGTTACTTTTACGTTCTCAACCACGCGCTCAACTTCGGGCGCCTGATTGATGGCGATTGAAATCCATACGACTGAGGCCAGTATGAAGGAGATTACAAGCCTGGATTTCGGATTTTCGAGCAGTCTCTGGATGAGACCTTTATTTGTGCTCTTCTTCTCATTTGCCACGCTTGTCACCTCCCACCGGAATCTTCAGAAACTCAAGGAGTTTCTCACGCGCCTCACCGTCGGTGATGTTTCGCGTAAGATGACCGTTACGTGCAATGGAGATTGCACCGGTCTCCTCTGAGATTACAAGGACCAATGCATCGCTCTGCTCTGACATACCGACAGCGGCCCTGTGGCGTGTGCCGAGGTCAGATGATATCGGCCTTGAAGTAAGCGGAAGGATACATCCCGCAGCATAGAGCTTGCAGTCCCTGATAATGGCAGCTCCGTCATGGAGAGGAGCCTTCGGATAGAAGATATTGCCTATCATCTCAGATGTGATTTCCGCGTCAAGTTTTGTACCCCTGTCGGCAATCTCACCCAGAGGAGTGTCCTTCTCAAATACCATGAGCGCGCCTATGCGCTTGTCACTCATATCAGAAACCGCGCGGAATATCTCGTTTACGGCCTTGTCTACACGCTCGTTATACTCCGTAGCCTTCTGGTTATATGTTGTCTTGCTGATAATACCCTTCAGTGAAGAGATAGCCTTCGTCGTCTTGCCCATGTTTTCGAGAAGCTTTCTTATCTCAGGGGCAAAGATGACGACGAGTATCAGAAGGATATTGTCAAATACGGTCTTAAACAGGTATGAGGATGCCTGCATGTTGAGCAATGTGACAATGCCGTAAAGAACGACAAACACGAAGATACCCTTCGCGAATGTCAGTGCACGCGAGTCACTTATCATCTTGAAGATTGAGTAGAAGAGCAATGTGATGAGTAAGATGTCAAGCGTGTCAGACAGCCAGGAATAAGTCGAGATAATACTTACGATTTTCTCGAACAGAGCTGAAATATTACTCATTGTCCTTCCTCCTCTCTTCCAGCAGACATACGGCATGTGCCGCAATTCCGAGGCCCTCTCCGGTGAAACCGAGTCCCTCCTCGGTTGTCGCCTTGACGCTCACCGCGTCAGGGGACAGGCCGCAGTCGCCTGCTATGTTTTCCCTCATCTGATCAATAAAGCCCCGAAGTTTCGGCGCCTGGGCCAGTACCGTCGCGTCAATGTTCGAAACGGCAAAGCCGGCCTCGTTGACGCGGGCGACAACCTCCCTCAACAGGACTCTGCTGTCGGCGCCGGAAAAGCGCTCGTCGGTGTCGGGAAACAGTTTCCCGATGTCACCGAGTGCGGCGGCGCCGAGCAAAGCGTCCGCCACGGCGTGCAGCAGGACATCCGCATCGGAGTGCCCGAGCAGACCCTTCTCAAAGGGAATACTCACACCGCCTATAATCAGGGGTCTGTCCTCGACCAGCCTGTGTACATCATAACCGTGTCCGATTCTCATTATTTACTCCTCGATATCGATGGAAAGTATTTTTACGTCATTCTTCGGCTTGTCGGCAAAACCGACCTCAACGCCTGCAATGGCGTCTACGACATCCATGCCCTCATAGACATGGCCGAATACCGTGTGATGATAGTCAAGCCAGGGCGTGCCGCCGAGCTGCTCGTACTTCTCAACGCACTCTGCGGGGAACTCATTCGGCAAAGCCTTCATCTGCTGAAGCATTGAATAGTCGCAGTCGCAGAGCTGAACTATAAAGAACTGCGATCCGTTTGTGCACGGGCCCGCGTTGGCCATTGAAAGGGCTCCGCGATAGTTGTGGAGTTCACTCGTGAACTCGTCCTCGAACTTGTCGCCCCAGATAGACTCGCCGCCGCGGCCTGTGCCCGTCGGATCGCCGCCCTGGATCATGAAGTCCTTTATGACCCTGTGGAAGATTGTGCCGTCATAGTAGCCGTTCTTCGCAAGGGTGGTGAAGTTCTCAACCGCCTTCGGAGCGTATTCCGGGAAGAGGCGCACCTTAACGGTACCCATATTCGTATTTATGACTGCTTTAAGTTCGCCCTCTTTGGGAGCGAGTGTCTGATCAAACATTTCAAAACCTCACAATAATTTATTCCACAATATCCGTCTCGAGTGAGAGATACTCTCCCCCGTGCTTGGCCGCAAGTTTAAGCAGATAGTTGTCAACCCGCTCCAGCAGCTCTATGTTAAACGGAATCGTCTTTACGAGTTTGAGCCTGTACCTCGGAAGCACCATGCCTTCAGGCGGCTCGGTCTCCGTTATGTCCCCGTAGACGAAGCCCCTCTCCGTACTCTCGGAGTAGAAGTTCATGGCCGAATTCTTTGACGGAAACGAGAAATAAAACCTTACCGGTCTGGGTGTCTCGCCGTCATCGCCGTACGTCCGAAGCTGCTTTAAGATTTTCGCATTGTTGCTCTTTTTAAGCTGCAGCTCATTGGGATAAAGGTACTTCTTGTACTGATTTCCCTCCGGGTCATAGACAACATCCATCTCAACATGTCTGAATGAGCCCATGAAAACCTGGGAGAGCATCTTCTTCGCGGTTGCGGCGAAGCGCTCGGGAATATAAAACATCAGGAATACCGTGCCGGACGAGCCGATTATTCCCTGGCCGACATACCTTCCGCCTATGTGCTCCGAAATTGATGAGCGCACCATGGCGACATATGAGGCCTCCGACTCAGAGATCAGCGTTGGCAGGTAGTCCTGTATATACACGTCCATCTGGAATTTCAGGCAGCACGGCAGCGCGTTGTTCGGCAGTGTATCGAGAAAGTTCAGGTCGCAGGTGACCAGTGCCTTCTTCTTGCCGAAGATTTCACTGTACTCGCAGAAGTTAGGTTCGAGCTCTCTCTCGTCAACATAACCGCCGCCGATAATGCTCTTAAAAATGCCCATTTACAATACCTCTAAACATATTTTCCCAAAATAAACAATAATTCAATTTATCATATCACAATTATAGGTATTATTTCAATATAACCGAAAGTTAAATTTATATTAAGATAATGCTGTGGCAAACCTTGAAAACCTGCCCCCGCTATGTTAAAATATGCAAGCGCACAGATGCCGGTATGGCGGAATTGGCAGACGCAAGGGACTTTAATCTGAGCTCTGCAATTTGCAGACTGAGATTATTCTCAGAGAGTGCCTGATGGGAAACTGTCAGTGCAGAAGTCGGCTAAAACGGCGAAGGCGCTCAGAGAACGCCGTGCTAGGTCATATGACCGAGTGTAGAGAGCTTACACCGACCACCTAAGTCGAGAGATATGGTGAAGACGAGCTCCAGACCACAACACGAAAGTGGCTATGGCGACATAGAGTGGTACGAAAATCCCTCGGTGGCAACACCGTACCGGTTCGACCCCGGTTACCGGCACCAAAAAATCAACCTCTTACACGCTGTAAGAGGTTGATTTTTTATGCCTTAAGCGCCTTATTCAATTACATTGACTGGGCGATGTAGTTTTGGTATAATATGGACGAAGGCAGACCGTACAGACGGTTTGTTGTTTGAGAAATTACTTAAAGTAACCGCTCAGTGACAGCTGGGCGGTTACTTATTTTTTCGCCTGTTTTTAACGGAAACAGCAAAATATGTATGCCGGAAAAGAAAAAGCAGTTCGCTCGAATGAGCGAACTGCTTTTGTTTTTTAGTAGAAATCGTGGGGTGAGGAGGCCTGGACGGTGTAGGTGGCTATGCTGTCCTGGGGGAAGGTGTGGTCGTTGATAGGACCGTTCAGGTTCATCTGGAACTTGGCTTTGCCGTCCCCTGTCGCCTCAAAGAAGTTGACGGGGTTTACGCTCTCCTCACAGGCAAACTGATGGCTTATACCTACGAGCTTGCCGTTCTTGTCGAAGCAGTATGTGTAGACGTAAATATCCTGGATGTCCGTGCCGGACGGAATTGTTACGATACCGTTCGGTCTGTGGATCATAGCACCCGGATCTGTCTGATCGGACTGGAATTTGACCACATTGGTTACCTGTGCGTCATACTGTTTGAACTCGCCTGTCCATTTACAAATATCTACTTCGTCAATCTTAACGGTGCCATCCTTCGGGAAGGATTTTTCCGTTATCAAAGTGCTGACATATTTTTCTTCATCCTGATATGTATAGCAGGTAGCAAAGTAACCCTTTTCTCCCGGAGGGATTATAGGCTGACATACAGTGTTAAGGCTGAAGAAACCTGTCTGCTTGCCGTCTTTGCCGTAAGCGCTGAAAAAGACGTCCTCTACCAGGAGATTTGTGTCCGATTTATTCTCAATCTGAACGGATACAAACATTTCAGGATGTATTCCCGACACATAATATGTCACTTCGGGTTCACTGATTACATAGTCGGATTCTTCAGCAGGTTCTCTTGACTCATTGGTCTCTACAGTGAGGTTGTAGCGTTCGAGGTGGCTTACCTTAGAGAACTCAAGACCTGTATTTGCGGCATCATAGAGATAGATTGTCTTATTCTCATAAGTAAAATCCAGGTCCTGTCCGTTAAGTGTAATTGCCTTATCCGTCCAGGTGATGTCAGCATCAGCATCAAAATAAGTGATGTGGCCTGTTCCGTCATCATTAAGAGTCAGAGTACCAAGCTCTGCATCTCCCTGGGCCGCCATATTCTGAAGTGTATCATAAAAATATGATTTCGTATCAGATGAGTAGAACTGAAGGACATACTCACCTGTATAGTCGTTCTTAATCTCCTTCTGCTCCTTGGAGCCCGAGTCTGAAGAGGAAGACTTGCCGGAGTTTTCCTTGCCGTTGTCGGCCTTTTTTCCCTTGGCTCCGCAAGCGCAGAGAGAGAAGACCATGATAAGTGCCATTAAAAGCGCGATAAGTTTTTTCATTTGGATTCCTCCTGTCGGTTTCTGACATCTTTATAGTCGGTGATGAGGTTGAGGTTGTATTTCTCAACGAGTCTGAGGGACTCGTCAAAGCCGTAGGTGAGGTCTTCGGTTTTGTGGGCATCAGAGGAGAGAATTACCGGGATCTGACGCTCGCCGAGTAACTCTAAAACGCGGTCCGAAGGGTACGGGTGGGTCATGCGGCCGCGTGACATGCCGCCGGTGTTGATTTCGAAGATGACAGGCGTTTTTGCAAGTCTTTCGAGAGCCTTACGCTCGGCCGCAATGAAGCGGGGATCCTCTGAGTCAACGAAGGGCTTGCCTGTCTCTTCAATTTCTTTTTCATTGAAAATCGTGATGAGATCGAAGTGAGCGATTATGTCACATTTTGTTTTGTCATAGAGGTCGGAAACAAGTTCGAAATAGCGCTCTGCGGCAGCTATTCTGTCATTGTTAAAGTAGTGCTCAACACCGTAGAGAAAGTTCTCATGAGTGTAGTCAATTGAGGACCATGTCGTGTCATCCCCGTTAACGGAGTGAACCGCACCGATGACGTAGTCATAGGCTTTGAGGTCACTTGTGTCTGACCAGTAGTCCTGCTCTATTCCGAGGCGGATGTCAATTTTGTCCTTATACTTTTCCTTAAGTTCAAGGATGGTTTTTCTGTAGTCTTCCTCCCCCTCTTTCGACAGGGTCCATTCGGGTTCTGTCGGAAGGTGTGAATGGGCTGAAAAACCCAGGACGGTCATTCCCGAGTCGATAGCTTTAAGAACATATTCCTCGGGCGTATTTTTTCCGTCACAGAAGGTCGTATGGGTATGGTAATTCGTCGTTACTTTACCATTGAAGAACTTCTTTGTTCTCCTGTAGCCGAACACTATCATGAGGACAGTGTAGATGAGTGCAGCGGCAGAGAGGGCAATAATAATGTATTTCATATTATATTACCAGCACCAGAAATAGCGCTCGCCGGATGCCTTTTTCTTTCCTGCGGGCTTTTTTGCGTCTTCGGGATAATCCTCATCCTTAAACTCGTCCATAAGCTGGCGAAGGGTCTTCATGAGCACAACTGCCTTTATGCTTCCCATCTCCATGTCGTCAAGCATCTGCATCGGGACACAGCTTATTTTTCCTTTTAGGTTCCTGCCCTTTTCGGTCAGGGTGACGATGATATTTCTTTCATCTTCGGGATCACGTGTTCTTTCAATATACTCCTGTGCCTCAAGCTTTTTGAGCAAAGGGGTAAGTGTACCCGAATCCAGGAAGAGACGGGCACCGAGTTCCTTGACATTGACATTGTCCTTGTCCCAGAGAGCCATCATGGTGATGTAGCCGGTATATGTGAGACCAAAGGGTTCAAGCAAGGGTTTATAGCGCTTTATAACCTCTTTTGAGCATACATAAAGAGCAAAACAAAGCTGGTTGTCGAGCTTTAAAAGCTCCTCTTCGGCAAAAGCCTCCATAGCTTTGTCTTTCAGTTTTTCCTGTGCCATGTCATATCCCCCGTATAAGTCTTTTATCGATTAAATATTAATTTGGAATTACAATAAATTGTATTCAATTTATATAAATAGTATTTTACACTCTTGCACATAAAAGTCAAGCAAAGTGCATAATAAAAGGCCCCCTTGTTCAAGGGGGCCGATTTATTTTGCGATTTCGGCCTTAAGCCTCTTTTTCGCTGTAGTGATGAGCCTCTTCAAGCATCATATCCTTGACCTTCATGAGTCGTGTCGTGGTCGCACGGTCGTTCTCATCAAGTTTCATACGGATGTACTTGATTGTCTCCTCATACTGAGGAATAAGTACATGCTCGAGCGCGTTAACACGGCGTCTGGTCTTTTCAATCTCGGCAGCCATGAGCTGGCAGGATTTCTCGACCTCAGCGAGTCTCAGCATTTTAGGCATGATGTCGGATAATGCCTTAACAGCGTCATCCAGATCACTTGAAGTGAATGCATAACCGTATGAGTAGATATCGTTCTCATCCGCAGTCTTGAACTTTGTTTCAAAGACGGGAATCATAACGCTCATGACATTCTTTTCGGTTATCTCAAGGCTCATCTCCTGCATGGGAAGCATAAGCGCAACATTTAAAGCTTCATCGGACATTACCGAACGGGCAACCGCCATATGGGCGTTTGCGGCCTGGATGCCCTTTTCGACTTCGCGACGGATTTCCTTGTTCTCGCGGACCAGTTCGATGAACTGACGCATGAGTTCATCTCTCTTGTCCTTGAGAAGCTTATGGCCCTTTCGCGCCGTCTTAAGCTTGTTCTTTATGTTGGTGAGCTCCATGCGGGTAGGGTTTACATTGAGTCTTGCCACAAGGCTTCACCTACTTTACTTTTTGTCATAGTACTCATCGAGTAATGCATCGGAGATACGTTTGAGTTCCGCACGCGGAAGAATACGAAGGAGTTCCCAACCGAGGTCAAGAGTCTCTTCAATGGAGCGGTTCGTCTGATAGCCCTGGGAGACATAACGCTTCTCAAACTCATCGGCGAACTTAGCATAGAGAAGGTCAATCTCAGTCAGAGCTGCCTCACCGAGGATCGTCATAAGTTCCTTGGCGTCCTTACCGCGTGAGTAAGCAGCGAACAGCTGGTTCATTGTGTTGGAGTGGTCCTTACGTGTCTTTCCTTCGCCGGTACCCTTATCCTTAAGACGTGAAAGCGAAGGCAGTACGTCTACCGGAGGCTGAATACCGCGGCGGTCAAGGTCACGGGAGAGCATAATCTGGCCCTCTGTGATGTATCCTGTAAGGTCGGGAATCGGGTGAGTCTTATCATCCTCAGGCATTGAAAGGATGGGAATCATGGTGATGGAACCATCCTTACCCTTCTGACGACCGGCACGCTCATACATTGTAGCGAGGTCGGTGTAGAGGTAACCCGGATAACCACGACGGCCCGGAACTTCCTTACGGGCTGCTGAAATCTCACGAAGAGCATCAGCATAGTTTGTGATATCTGTCATGATGACGAGAACGTGCATGCCCTTCTCGAAAGCGAGATACTCAGCTGTTGTAAGAGCCATCTTGGGAGTGGCTATACGCTCAACAGCGGGGTCGTTTGCGAGGTTGGAGAACATGACTGTTCTGTCGATGGCGCCTGTCTCACGGAAGGACTCTACGAAGAAGTTCTGCTCCTCGAAAGTGATACCGAGAGCGGCGAATACAACGGCGAACTGCTCGTCCTTGCCGCGTACCTTTGCCTGACGGGCGATCTGAGCAGCGAGCTCAGCGTGCGGAAGACCCGAACCTGAGAAGATGGGGAGCTTCTGTCCGCGGACGAGGGTGTTAAGACCGTCGATGGCGGAAACGCCTGTCTGAATGAACTCAGACGGGAACGCACGGGCTGCAGGGTTCATGGGAGCGCCGTTTACGTCAAGTCTTTTATCGGGGATGATTTCGGGACCGCCGTCGATGGGGTTGCCGAGACCGTCAAATACACGGCCGAGCATGTCGGTGGAAACACCGATTTCCATCTGACGTCCTGAGAAACGAACCTTGGAGTCGGAGAGGTTGATACCTGTTGAGCTCTCGAAAAGCTGTACAACTGCGTTGGAGCCGTCAACTTCAAGAACTCTGCAGCGGCGCTTGTCGCCGTTTGCAAGCTCTATTTCGCCAAGTTCGTTGTATGTGACGTTTTCTACATCACGAACGATCATAAGAGGACCTGCTACCTCTTGTATGGTTCTATACTCTTTTGGCATTAATAGTCCTCCTCCTTATTGAGAGCATCGGCAAGCTCGGAGTTGAGACGAGCATCGATCTTCTCGAATTCTGCATCTATCTCCTCTTCCTTGATGTACTTGAAACGACCGATGGCTTCACGTACGGGAAGGTCGATGATGTCTTTGATTGAGGCACCCTTTGAAAGTGCGTCAGCTGAGCGCTCGTAGAAGTTTACGACGAGTGTCATCATGTAGTGCATCTTCTTGGGTGAAGAGTAAGTGTCAACCGGGTCGAAAGCTACCTGATGAAGGAAGTCCTCACGGATAGAGCGGGCTGCTTCCATCTTAAGACGGTCAGGATCTGAAAGAGCATCCATACCAACCATCTTAACGATTTCGTCGAGTTCTGCTTCCTCTGAGAGGAGTGTCATCATCTTGGTACGAAGTGCTGTCCAGTCTTCTGCAACTTCGGCGTTGAACCACTTACCGAGCTTGTCCGCATAGAGCGAATAAGATGTCAGCCAGTTGATGGCCGGGAAGTGTCTCTTGTATGCGAGAGCTGCATCAAGACCCCAGTAAACCTTAACGATACGAAGAGTAGCCTGGGATACGGGCTCGGAAATATCACCGCCCGGAGGGGATACGGCGCCGATTGCCGAGAGGGCACCTTCGCGCTCGTCTGAACCGAGGGAGATAACACGACCTGCACGCTCATAGAACTGAGCGATACGGGAACCGAGGTATGCCGGGTAACCTTCTTCACCGGGCATTTCCTCAAGACGACCGGACATCTCACGAAGGGCCTCTGCCCAACGGGATGTGGAGTCAGCCATGAGGGCTACTGAGTAACCCATATCACGGAAGTACTCAGCTATTGTGATACCTGTGTAAACTGATGCCTCACGGGCAGCAACAGGCATATCCGATGTGTTTGCGATAAGAACGGTACGCTCCATGAGTGACTTACCGGTATGAGGGTCGATAAGTTCGGGGAACTCAAGAAGAACGTCTGTCATCTCGTTACCGCGCTCGCCGCAACCGATGTAAACAACGATCTCGGCGTCAGCCCATTTTGCGAGCTGGTGCTGTGTAACTGTCTTACCTGAACCGAAAGGTCCGGGGATGGCTGCACAACCGCCCTTTGCAAGCGGGAAGAGCGCGTCAACAACACGCTGACCGGTTACAAGAGGGATAGTCGGGTCGAGCTTTCTTGCATAGGGGCGGCCTACACGTACGGGCCACTTCTGCATAAGCTGGATCTCTTCGCCGTTATCAAGAACCGCGACTGTCTCTGTGACTGTGAAGTCGCCTTCCTTGATCGATTTAATTACGCCACCCTTTGAGCGGGGCGGAACCATAATTCTGTGTTCAACAACCTCTGTCTCCTGAACGGTACCGATGATATCACCGGGTACAACCGTGTCGCCTTCGGCAACCTTCGGTACGAAGTGCCATTTCTTCTCACGGTTGAGTGACGGAACTTCAATACCTCTCTTTAAGTTGTTGCCTGTCTGAGCCATGATGCTCTCAAGGGGTCTCTGAATACCGTCGTAGATTGTTGTAATAAGTCCAGGACCGAGTTCAACGGAAAGAGGCTCACCTGTTGATTCAACGGCTGTGCCTGTTCCGAGACCTGAAGTCTCCTCGTAAACCTGGATAGAAGCACGGTCTTCGTGCATTTCAATTATTTCACCAATAAGTCTCTCGTCACTTACACGTACAACGTCGTACATGTTTGCGTCGCGCATGCCATCGGCAATAACAAGCGGGCCGGAGACTTTGGTAATAGTACCTTTACTCATAATTCTATCACTTGCCCTTTCTGTTTACGGCTGAATTTTGAAATACGCGTTACGCGTCTGAAAGTATATCTGAGCCAACTGCCTGTTCAACAGACTTGCTGACGTTTCTCATACCAAGACCTGTATTTCCCTGGATGCCCGGAATGGGAATGATTGCCGGTGTGGGCAATTCACGATAACGGTCGAGTTCGCTTTCTATCGAAGTTGCAAGTTCTTCAGTGATGAAAATAACTGCATATCCGCCTTCGACCATTCTTCTGATCTGATGAATGGCAGCCTGCGGCTCTTCGATGGGATAGATTTCAAGGCCTATTGAAGCAAAGCCGTAGATGCTTGACTTCTCGCCTATTGCAGCAATTTTATACATAAAGCGCTCTCACCCTCTCTCTGATAACATCTGCGGGAAGATTGTTAATCTTGGCTGAAAGAATTATACGAACTGTTTTGATCTCTGCGTCACGGGCTACGTAGTAAGCAACTATCGGGTCAATGCCGAAAGCCGTGTAACGAGCCTCGTTTACGCATTCCATGAGAATGTCGTCGCACCACTTTTCAAACACGGATGTGCTCTCTTTGAACTTCTCGCCTGCTACGGCATAGGAAGTATCATTGAGATAGTTCAAAACCGCGTCCACGCCCTCGAGAGAGGTCTCTACGAGTTTGTGTTTTGCAATGGTGTCACATTCACAGAGAGAACGCTCAACAAAGTCCTTGGACTTGCCGGTATTCGCGCAGCGGAGAGCGATCTTTATGTTCGCTGTTGCGCACATACGCTCTGCGAGTTCCGCGAGAACCGGGCTGCCGGACTTCACGCCGAGATACTTGATTCTCTCAAGTGTGGCCTTGTCGATTATAGCGTCCGCGAGCTGACCGTTTGCGGTCGCGGTAAGCACTTCATATGCCTCCTCTGCGGGCTTCTGCATGAAGTCCGGCAGATCTTTGAATGAACGCTCATCGACTGCCTTTACGATTTCCTGTGTGTCATACACAGTGGACTGGACGTATAAATCTTTCGCGTCATGCCGAGATACAATACTCTTAAGTGCCGCTTTGAGGTTCTGCATGTCATTCTTGATGAGAAGCAGATCGAGTTCATGGATATCGCCCATGATCTCTACGAGGAAGTTCCACGTCTTTGCGAAGTAATTTTCGAGATAACCCGCATAGTCGTAGATGTCCTTTATCTCGCCCCAGCCGGAGTCGGAGAGCTTGTGCATGGTGGTCTTGTAATCACCGGCAACAATAAGCTGCTCTATGTCGGCCGCACTTAAAAGTGACAGCTCATTTGCCCTCACACGCGCTACTGCATAAGTGTAATCATATTCGCGATTCATACTCGCGTCCTCCTTTTGCAATAATGTGATTTAGGCAAAAATTATGCTGTTGAGTTCATCTTTGATGGCATCTCTTGAATCTTCAATGAGAGCCTCAAAGCTGCAGTTGATTTCAATATCTCCGTAAACGAGAATAAAGCCGTCAGAGATATTCGCCGGATCCTTGGAGACGACAATCTTGTTGCCCTTTTCAAGGTCGGCATTGATTTTCTTTTCAAAGTCCTTGGGAAGACGTCCCAGGTCTCTCTCTGAAAGAAGCATCGTACCCTCTCCGCTCTGCGCATATTTCTTTACGAGAGCATAGAGTGCTGCAAAATACTCATCATCGGGCATTGAACCCAATTTTTTGGAGGCTACGTCAATGGCCTTCTCAATGATTTCAACTCTTGTGGCGAGAAGAAGTTTCTTGCCTTCGAGTTCGGCGCCCGACTCAGCCATGTCAACAAGGGCTTTCGCTTCCTTGTTGGCAGCTTCTATGGTCGCCGCCTTGTCATTTTCGGCCATCTGTGCAGCGGCATCCTTTATCTTCGCGGCTTCAGACTGAGCATCGAAGATGATACCGTCACATTTTGCAGCAGAGTCTTGTGCAATTCTTTCAATGATTTTATCTAACCCTGCCATTAATAAACCTCCTAATCAACGATTGTTAAAAGTCAACTGTGTATAATTAGCCGACCTTACCGATGAGAAGGATGGAGATAAGGAGAGCAAGGATAGCGTATGTCTCAACCATAGCGGCGAAGATGATACCCTTACCGCTCTGCTCAGGCTTCTTGGCAACGAGTGAGCAGCCTGCTGCTGCAACGCGGCCCTGGTTCTTACCTGAGAAGTAACCTACGATTGCGATCGGGAGAGAAGCAAAGAGGAGCATTGCGCCTGATGCGAGATCGAGGCCGCCTACTTTACCCATAACCATGATGGCTGCAAGAAGACCATAGAGGCCCTGTGTACCGGGAAGGATCTGGAGAATAAGAACCTTACCGAACTTACCGGGATCTTCTGAAACGACGCCGGCAGCTGCTTCACCAACAGTGCCAACACCCTTAGCTGAACCCATACCTGCGATAATAGCTGCAAGAGCAGCACCTAAGATTGCTAAAGCGTCTCCGCCGAATGCCTGTACTATCTGGAACATAATTAAATTTCCTCCTTAAATTTGAATGAGTTAGATTTAACCTGCAAAGGTGTGAACGGTGTTCCGCCACCTTCGTAGAATTTTGCAAAAAGTTCAACATACTGAAGTCGGTTTGTATGTACGTACGTACCGATCAGGTTGATGGCTATGTTTATAACATGGCCGAACAAGAAGATTACAACAAAGAGAATCGGATTGCCCGGCATTGAAGCAAGCTGGTTGATAACCGATGCTATGATGCCCGTGCAAAGGCCGAGGGCCAGAAGACGCGCGTATGAGAGTATGTCTCCGAGTGCGCCCGAGGCCGCGTTGTACAGTGCGTAAAGGCCTGCGCCGATGCCGCCTGCAACTTTGCCGAATTTCTGTCTGTTCTTGATTGCGATGAGTGCGGGAGCGAGAACCGTTAAAGCGGCTCCGGCCGCAAGAACATAGATGAGCGGCTGTCCGCATTTGTCGAAGAATACGACAAATCCTCTGCAGACCGCCTGTACGGTCTTGTGCCTGACTGCGGGATCTACGGC
Organism: Ruminococcaceae bacterium UBA1227; assembly: GCA_002309175.1. Classification (GTDB taxonomy): domain Bacteria; phylum Bacillota; class Clostridia; order Oscillospirales; family Acutalibacteraceae; genus UBA1227. The sequence continues at coordinate 42,875 of DBWX01000011.1, read as the reverse complement.
ATAGTGACGAAGCGCCACACCGGAAATCTGACTGTCAATGAGAGGAAGGAAGCCGAGGAAGATGAGAATCATCGGGACGTTCTCAGCTATTGCCTCGAACTTGCTGCCGTGTTTCCACATGTTGTAGATGTTGATGCAAAGACCGTATACAAGGTGAATTACACCGATAATCAGACAGAACATGAGGAAGACAACAGTCGCGTCACTTGTCTCCATCGCTTCAAAGAAGCTTCTCTTTGACATGGGGTTTGCACCGCCGGCCTTAAGACCGTTCGCGAGGTACGCGGGAAGGTCACCGAACCAGCCGTTGAGTACGATACCCCAGAAAGTTGTTCCGAGACCGCAGAGCAGGCCGTAGTTTACGGTAGCCGCTTTTTTGGGCTCGAGTCTGAATTTAAATTTTACGAAGAGACATGCAAGTACCATGATGAGGCCGTAGCCTGCGTCACCGAGCATGAGACCGAAGAGCAGGTAGTAGAAAACCGCCATTGCCTTGTTCGGGTCGATGTCGTGATGTGTGGGTAATGCATACATCTCCGTAATGGCTTCCATTGTCTGGCCGATCTTGCCGTTGTCGAGGAGAATCGGAATGTCCTCTGTCTCCGGATCGGGATCGGTGATTGAGATGGCAACGTCAAAGAGGCTCTCGAGTTTCTTCGTAAGACCTTCAACGTAGATCTCCGGGATGTAACCGGTGAGTACGAAAACGTTGTCGCTCATCGAGATGTTGTCGAGTGCCTTGTACTTGTCGGACCTCAGTGTGAAGTAGTCGACAAGGAATTCCATGTCACCGCGGAACTCGGCGTAAGTTTTGATCTTCTCCTCGTTCTCAGCGATCTTTTCGTTGCACTTTTCAATCTGGGCTCCCAAGCGTTTAATGCGAACCTGAGGTTCGTGCTTGGTGGGATCCGACGGCGTTACGAAGCCTATGCCGCGTAAAGCCTGTTCGAAGTCCTTAGCGTTATCTTTATGGCAGATAGCTACAAGACACGTCTGGTTCTTGTCTTCAAGAACCGTCTCGATGTTGAAGTCTATATCAGGCACGGCTTCCGCCAGCTTCGCTGTGATTTCCTCGCCCGTTATAGGCTCGCCGATGCTTCCGACGAACACAGAAGTGAACTGCGTTCCCTTATAGGAAGAAGGAATGTCGAGATTCGCCCAAGGCATGACCTGATCGATGGCCGTCTGTGAACGGATGATGTCAGCCTTCGCGTCTTGTATCTCTTTATAAAGCGCATTAATACCGTAGCATTTGCTCAGTATTGCGTCCGCATCCTGCGCTTTCTTGTAGAAGTCCGTAACCGTCATCTCCTGACGCGGAGCGAAAGAGTCGAGCAGTCCGCCCTCTTTCGGAACATAACTGTTCAGGACTTCCAAAGCCTGTGTTGCAACCGCTTTGAACTTATCAAACTGACTTACCGAAGTTGCCATTGACAACTTGTAGAAGTCGTTCTCATTTTCAGAGTAGTCGAGAACTTCAACACAGCCGCTCTGCTGAATAAGGTCAAGTATGGCCTTACTGTCGCTGAGCATGGCAAGAAGCTCAATGCGCTTCATGTTCAATATCGCCATTCAAGATACACCTCCTTACTTAAAAAATGTCTCCCAATGCGTTTATGGGATAATGTGCTTAATTACGGCTGCGATAGACTCGTCCATCTTCTCCTCGCTCTTCTTGATGAGAGCTTCGTTCTTCTGAACAGCCTGAGCATGCGCGTCGGCATAGATTTCATCTGCCTTCTTCTGTGCCTGAGCGATAATCTGCTCTTTCTCCTTTGCTGCAGCAACCTTTCCGGCTTCAGCAGCAGCCTTGGCCTCCGCTTCCGCAGCCTTTACTATGTCAGCAGCCTTTGCGCGTGCGGCCGTCTCCTTGTCGGCAGCCGTTTTCTCTGCGTCAAGGACCCTGTTAATCATTTCTGAAGCCATTCCTCCATATCACCCTTTCTTTTAATAAGTTTTGCGCGCAATAATATACACGCATGTATTAACTTAGATATTATAACAACAAATTTTGGCTAATTCAACAAAGTGAAGGGCAAAAAAAGGCCAATTCCTTGTTATCTTTTTGACGTATTTTGAATTGCATATTTTTTCGCTCTCAAACCTGTTTTTTTTGTTGCTTTTTTCCGTTGTCACCTTCTGTAAGTTATGTTAAAATCTTTGTGTATAATTGTTTGTTAAAAAATAGACGGGGGTTAGATTACTTATGATAAACGATGTTTCCGCTTTCGACCTGCCTGAAAGCTCGGAATTTACCAAAATTCCCTACGGAAAACTCGGAATTATTGCTCTTCCCGGATGCGAAGAGCTCGCTGCGAAAATCGACAGCTACATCGTAAAATGGCGTTCCGAAAACCTCACGATGAAAAACTCGCCGCTCAACATTGAAGGCTATGCCGAGGATTCATACCTCATCAACTATGCATGTCCCCGCTTCGGTTCAGGCGAAAGCAAGGCCGTTATCAACCACACGGTGCGCGGTTATGACATCTTCATTCTCGTTGACGTTTTCAACTACGGTGTCACCTACAAGATGTACGGCATGGACGTACCGATGAGCCCGGACGACCACTTTGCCAACCTGAAACGCGTAATAAATGCAATCGGCGGCAAGGCTCACCGCATAACCGTTGTAATGCCCATGCTCTACGAGGGCAGACAGCACAAGCGCGCATCCCGTGAGTCCCTCGACTGCGCAATGGCACTTCAGGAACTCGTCTCAATGGGCGTTGACAGTATCATCACCTTCGACGCGCATGACCCGAGAGTACAGAACTCCATCCCCATAAACGGTTTTGAAAACATCTCCCCCATTTACCAGATGATCAAGGCTCTCATAAAGAGCTCACCCGACATAAACTTCGACCCCGAGAACATGATGGTCGTATCCCCGGATGAAGGCGGTATGGGCCGTGCCATCCACTATGCGACAGTACTCGGTGTTGAACTCGGCATGTTCTACAAGCGCCGCGACTACACAAGAATCGTCGACGGACGCAACCCGATTCTTGCCCACGAATTTCTGGGCACGAACGTCGCGGGCAAGGACATAATCGTCGTCGACGATATGATCTCCTCAGGCGAGTCGATGCTTGAGGTTGCAGAAAAGCTTAAAGGCCTCGGCGCAAACCGTATCTATGTCTGCACCTGCTTCGGCCTTTTCTGCAACGGCCTCGACATTTTCGATGAAGCCCACAGACGCGGCAACATAGAGAAGGTCCTGACAACAAACCTCGTCTACAGGACCCCCGAACTCAAGGAACGCGAGTGGTACACCGAAGTTGAGATGTCCAAGTACATTGCTCTTATCATCGACACAATCAACCACGACATTTCCATCTCCGGCCTTTTAAATCCCCAGGAGAAAATCCACAACCTCCTCGAGAAGCACAACGCACAGCGCGAAAACAAGGCCGGCGCACAGATGAAAATCGACATCTGAACATAAAAACAACCGCTCATCGGTTTCCCGATGAGCGGTTTTTATTTTGTCTTAAACGGTCTTTATTCTGTTTGAAAGAATTGACGGCACGTTTGCCGTTGTTCCGTGAAGTTTCGCGAGCGCAAGACAGCGAAGCGAAGTGAGTGTCGGAACGGGTACAAAGACCAGCGGATTGACCTTCATGAGGTAGAACATGGCCGCTGCGGATGCGGCGAGGTCATTACACTCTCCGCTGAAGAAGACATTCTTCTTTCCGAGCCGCTCCACGAGCCTGTCACCGACCTCTTCAATGGCACAGTGGCCGACTACGAGAACCTTTCCCTTTATGGCATCTATCTCGGCAGTGTCATGGCCCTTGCCGATAACCATTGTCCAGCCGCCTTTTCCTCCGAAGTCATTGTACATTACCTGAAGCAGGGTCAGCGGGTTATTCTTGCAGCCCTCCTTGCATGTCATGGTCTTTCCTTCGATGATTTTTACATCGTCCGGGAAGGCGTCATAGAGATCCGTCGGATACTTGGTCGTATAAGGTGACATGTCACCGATAATATCAATGTCGTCAAGAGACGTCACACCTTCGGAATAGCCCTTCTCAACAGCAAGTTTAAGATGAGGAACATCCTCAAGACCCAGACCGAATATTGCGGCTCCCACCATGTCCGTCGCAACAACATTTTTGCCCGCGACAAGCACGCCGAGAGGCAGGACACATTTGTCTGCCAGTGATGTTACGGGATAGTGGCCGTAGATAGTGCCTTCCACGCCCTCGATTATAGTAAAATCAGGTCTCACGTATGAAAGGACGTCAATAAGTTTATACGGCAGGTTGTAGTTGTGATCGGGTCTGCGGTCAAACTGTTTCGGAAACGCCCACTGGTTCTTGACTCCGAGTGTCACACCCGCCATGGAGTGTGTCTTCAGCTTCGGCAGGCTTATGTAGAGATTGTCATCCCTGCCTTCGATGAGGTTCTTGATGACAAACTCCGGCATCGCGAACTTGTTGTTCATATAGTCGTCGCGGCCCTTGAACTCAAGAATCTTCATCTTTCCCTCGTCAAGAAAAACGGGTTTTGCGCCGGTTCGCTTACACACTTTAGCGTAACCGGTTACCTCATAAACTATGCGCGTGTAGTTGCTTTGGGTTGAATCTTCAAAAAGATAGATGTCACGGGCGCCGTTTGCCTTCCAGTACTCGATTACCGCCTCAATGAGCTCGGGTCTCGTGTAGCAGTAGGCTTTTCCGTCAATACCGTTCGGCTTGATAAAGACATCCCTGCTCTTTTTAAGCATGGAAGCTCCGCCGTTTGCATCGAAAATCTCTTTTACGGCAGTTTTGATCTCAGCCACCTGTTCATCAGACAGCGGCAGGTACTTCGTCATACTCTCCGTCTGATGCGGCGCATTCAGTTTGCGGACTGTTACCTGTGTCTTTCCCATGGTTTTCCTCCTCTACACTGTCATCCTCAGAAATTCATCTTCGTCTATTACAGTTATGCCGAGTTCCTGTGCCTTGGTGAGTTTGGAACCGGCCTCCTCGCCTGCGAGGACATAGTCCGTCTTCTTTGAAACCGAACCTGAAACCTTTCCGCCATACTGTTCAATGATGGCGGAGGCCTCCGCACGGGAGTAGGTCGGCAGCGTACCGGTCAGGACAAAGGTCTTGCCGGCAAAGCGGTCATCGATTTTTTCCTTATTCGAATTCATATTGAGGCCGTAGCCTTTAAGCCTGTTAATGAGGTCGATTGTCTCGGGTTTCGTAAAGAATTCGACCACGCTTTCGGCCATGACGCGGCCGAAGCCCTCAATGCCGAGTACGTCTGCTACTGACGCGCTCATGAGCGCGTCCATATTGCCGAAGTGCTCGGACAGGAGTTTGGCCGCCTTCTCGCCGACATGGCGTATGCCGAAAGCGGAGACAAGCTTTGAGAGGTCGTTCTCCTTGGACTTCTCTATTGCGTCAATGAGGTTTTGGGCGGATTTCTCGCCCATGCGTTCAAGTCCCGCTATGTCGGCAGCAGCAAGGCCGTAGATGTCAGCGGGATTGTCTATCAGCTTCTCGTTTACGAGGAGTTCGACAAGGCTGTCGCCCAGGCCCTCAATGTCCATGGCGGGCTTTGAGCAGAAGTGGATGAGCACGCGGACAAGCTGAGCGGGGCACTCCGGGTTTGTGCAGCGGACTGCCGCCTCACCCTCCTCACGGTAAACCTCTGCGCCGCAGGACGGGCAGCGCGAAGGCAGGAAATAGGGTTCGGTGTTTTCGGCGTGTTCCGCGACCGAAACAACCTCGGGGATGATATCGCCCGCTTTGCGGATGATAACGGTGTCACCTATGCGTATGCCCTTTTCCGTTATAAAGTCCTGATTGTGCAGAGTGGCGCGTGCGATAACCGAACCCGCTACGAGTACGGGTTCAAAATTCGCGACGGGGGTTAAAACGCCCGTCCTGCCCACCTGAACCTCTATGTCGAGAATCTTGGTCTGTTTCTCTTCCGGAGGATACTTGTAGGCTATGGCCCACTTGGGGAATTTGGATGTACTTCCCAGTTCGTCGCGCAGTGTAAAGTTATTTACCTTTACAACTGCTCCGTCTATGTCAAAAGGCAGGGTATAACGGTTTTCACCTATGCGGCTGATCTCCGCCTCCGCCTCTTTCATATCTTTGCAGGGAGTATAAAAAGGAACGGTCTTAAAGCCCAGCTTCTTCAGGTAGTCAAGCGACTCCTTATGCTCTGTTGCGTCATAGTCCCCGTCTATCTGCTGGATGTTGAAGACAAAGATATCCAGGTTACGCTCAGCCGTAATCTTCGGGTCCTTCTGACGAAGGGAACCGGCCGCGGCGTTGCGCGGATTCTTGAAGACCTTTTCCTCATTAAGTTCCTGTTTCTCAACCAGTTTCAGAAATACCTCACGTGGCATATAGACCTCGCCGCGCACCTCAATGAAAGGCACGGCTTCGGTAAGTTTCATCGGAATTGATTTTATTGTCTTAAGATTTTCGGTTATGTCCTCGCCGACATCGCCGTCACCGCGGGTGGAGCCGCGGACAAAGGCGCCGTTTCTGTACTCGAGCGAGACGGACAGGCCGTCTATCTTGGGCTCGACCACATAGCCGCCGAGGCCCACCGCCTCGCGCGTGCGCTCGCCGAAGTCCTCAATTTCTCCGAATGAGAAGGCATCCTGAAGGCTCTCCATGCGTACGGTGTGAGCGACGGGTGTAAAGAGGCTGGTCGCAGCGGACCCTCCCACCTTCTGTGTGGGAGAATCTGCGGTTACAAACTCCGGATACTGCGCCTCAAGTGCCTTAAGCTCATTCTGGAGCGCGTCATACTCGAAGTCCTCTATTTCGGGATCATCCTCGTTGTAATAGCGGTTGCTGTGGTACGCGAGAGTCTTCCTCAGGTACTCTATTTTTCCCCTTGCTTCCTCTTTTGCACCCATTGCAGCATCAAAACTCAACTGTTCATTCATAATACAGATATTTTACCATAAACCGCCTTTTTTTACCACTCTTAAAACGGGCGCGTCAATTTGACATTTTGCCACTGTATCAGTAAAATAAAGGTAGCTAAAACACGATTGGAAGTGAGCTTATGACAGAACAGGAATACAATCCCGATATCATTACGGTAACTGATGACGACGGTGTCGAGCACATGTTTGAGGAACTCGACCGCATAGAGTCTGACGGCGGAAAACACTATGTCGCCCTCCTCCCCGTCTACGGTGATGACGAGGAGATTCTCGACGGAGATGACGAACTCTTTGTTCTTGAAGTTATAGAAGAAGACGGCGAAACTTATCTTCAGCAGATTGAGGATGAGGAGGAGCTCTTCGAAATCGGTGACATCATGTTCGAGCGCATAAAGAAGAAATATCCTTTCCTGGTCGGAGAGGACGAAGAATAAGCGAAAAAGCCTGCCGGGTTCGATTCTCCCGAATACTAACCCAACACACACTAAAAGGGAGCTTAACTTGGAAATGGAGTGCAGACCTCCCCGTTTCTTTTGCGGGACGTTGGGAGCACGGTAGTGGACAGTGGGCACCCACCTGCCTATATGCAGGTTAATATTTCCGGGACCCCGGCTCGGCGGGTGATAACAAAACAAAAAAGCCTCAGGATACTGATCCTGAGGCTTTTTCATTTCAATTATTTCTTGGAGCTGATATAAGTTTTTCCGCCGCGTTTCTCGATATTCTTCTTTGAGGTGACTATGGTCTTGCCGTCACGCTTTTCAACGTTGTGTGACGAATTGCCGACAGTCTCATACGGCATCTCGAACATGGGGTCGGCATCGAGGTCTGAAAGGTTTTCAGTCACAATGCGCTTGCTGACCTGTTCACCGTATCCGTCAAGAAGATCGGGCTCGGGGTCGGGTTCAGAATCCTGAGACGGGGCGGGAATATCGGCTGCAAAACCGGAACCGACTTCAAGGCGCGCGCGGAGCATGGCATTCTCCTTTAAAAGCGCACTCTGCTTGGCGCTCAGGTCCTGGACCTGGCGCTTTAAGCCCTCATTCTCAAGCTGAATTTTTTCAATGTAGTCCATTGTCTTCTTCTTGTCGAAACCCATGGGCTTCGTCTTGAGAAGAATATCTTTTTCCTGTTTAGACATTTTTGTCAAGCCATGCAAGGATATCGTTCATGACGGTCTCCTTGTCGAACTCGTTTAAGATTTCATGTCTGTCGCCCTCATAGAGTTTGCACTCTACCGGGTTGCCGTTTGCCTTGTATGCCTCAAAGACCTTTTCAACACCCTTGCCGTACTCACCGACGGGATCGTCCGCACCGGCAACAAGTAAGATGGGAAGAGTCTTTGAAGTCATGTTGTAACAGTCAGCGGAATTGATGAACTTAAGCATGCCGAGCATATCTTTGAAGCCGTTGTTTGAGAAACAGAAGCCGCAGAGAGGATCGGCGATGTATTTGTCAACGATTGCCTCGTCCTTTGTGAGCCAGTCAAAAGGAGTTCTCTTATCCGTCTTGTTGTTGTATGAACCGAAAGCGACATTGTTAATGAATGTGCCGTCAGCCTGTGCGCCCTTTACTTTGCCGAGGAAGCCCGCAAGGAAGATTGCGATGCCTGCCGCGGGGTTGGGTCCGCCTGTACCGCAGACAACGGCGCCCTTGAGTTCCTCACCGTAGAGAGCGATATACTTTCTTGCTACGAAGGAACCCATTGAGTGACCGAAGAAGAATACGGGAAGACCCGGGTTTTCCTCTTTTGCTATGTCGACAATGAGTTTGTTGTCATCTACAAATACCGTACCTTCGGCATTGTTCTCGCCGAAGTAGCCGGCCTTATACTTGTCGGAAATTGATTTGCCGTGGCCGATGTGGTCGTGGCCGTATACGGCATAACCGTTCGCCGCAAGGAACTCCGCGAAGCCTTCATAACGGTCGATATATTCTGCCATACCGTGAGTTATGTTGAGGATAGCTTTCGCGTTCTCGGGAATCCACTTTACAGCGTGGATTTCAAGGTCGCCGACTGATGATGTGTAGGTGAATTCGGTCTTTGTTACTGCCATTTCAGTCTCATCTCCAATTTTAATTGTTCTTTTCATATACTTTTCTCAGACCCTCAAGGAGGAGGTTCTGATCGATTACCATTTCATGTCTGCAGTGTTTTGCGACAACAGTGCAGAGGCCGCCCGTGGCGACTATTGTCTTGGCTTCCGTCGTAAGCTCTCTGTTCATGCGGTCTATGAGTCCGTCAAGCATTTCGGCGGTGCCGTGAACAAGACCTGCGCGCATGGACTCAACGGTGTTCGTGCCGATTGTCGCCCGAGGCGATTTGAGAGCGATGCTCGAAAGCTGCGAAGCGCCTTTCGCAAGGGCGTTTAAGGAGATCAGCATACCGGGAGCTATCGCGCAGCCGAGGAAGGCACCGTCCTCGCCTAAAACCGTGACCTTCGTCGCGGTGCCGAGGTCAAGTATTATACACGGAAGTTCATACTTTCCGAGCGCGCCCACAGCCGTGGCCGCGAGGTCTGCACCGAGCTCCGTCGGGTTGTCGATACGGATGTCGAGGCCGGTCTTTACACCGGGGCCCAGGACTATCGGCTCCGACTCGGTGACCTTACGCGCTCCGCGCTTTATGGCCCTCGTCAGTTCGGGAACAACAGAGCTTATTACTGCGCCCCTGAAGGTTACGCCCTCTATGCCGTTTAATTTAAAGAGATTGCTCAGAGCTATTGCAAACTGATCCTCAGTCATTGTCGGGTCAGTAGCCAGTCGGGACACGAAGAGGAGTTCTTCCTCTCTGTACACACCTATTGTGACATTTGTGTTACCCGCATCAATAACAAGAAGCATGGGAAAACCCCCTATTAAATGATACCAAGATATTTTAACATAAAAAAAGGCTCCTCACAAGAGGAGCCTTAATCTTTTATGAATTACAGCTGTTTGCCGCAGTTTGTGCAGAACTTAGCGCCTTCGGGGAGCTTTGTGCCGCACTCGGGGCAGAAAGCGCCTGCGGGAGCTTCGGGCTTTGCCTTACCGCAGTTTGTGCAGAAGTTGCCGCTGTTGGCTGTGCCGCATTCGCATGTCCAGCCTGCTGCAGGTGCCGCAGCGGGAGCCGCTGCCGGAGCAGGATTCTGGTTGACTATCTGGCCGAGGCCTGTATTGCCTATGGCACCGATACCGAGACCCATACCCATCATAGAACCGCCATCGCCTCCGTTTTCGCCGGCTGCCTTGACGCCTTCGGCCATTGTCTTCTGGACATCGTAGTTGGCCGCGTTGACGTTTGCACCCATGTTGAAGGATCTCTGCATCTCCTTAAGTGTAGCCTTGTCTTCGTCTGTCGGCATGAATGCACCATTTACGGTGAATGTGCAGACTTCGAAGCCGCGTTCGCCGGCCCACTCAGATGAGAGGTTTACGTTTATGAGATCCTTGATTTCGCTTGAGTGAGAACCGATTGCCGTGTAGGCAACAGCCTGCTGTGTACCGAGTGTGGAAACAGCCTCACCTATCTTGTCAAGAATGCCTGACTTGAGGTTTGAAAGGATGCCTTCATCGTTGATGGAGACAACTACATCACCCTCAACACCGACATACTGAGCGCCGATGTTCTGGAAGAAGAGAAGCGGATCGGAAACCTTGAGTGTGAGCTGTCCGTTGCCCTTGATTGTGATGTCGAGCTGCTCGCCCATGGCACCGGTGTGATGGAAACCGATGTCTCCGCAGCCCCATTTTACGGGAGCGGCGATGAGTTCGCACATATTGATGAAGAATACTCTCTGTGAGCTGAAGCGCTGGCCGCCGGCCATCCACTGATCAGCAACTTCCTTGCCGAGCTTCTTGATGTTCTCTACAAGGTTTTCCTTGAATGAACCGTCACCTGACGGGATGAATGACGGAGCCGTGGACTCGTCAAATGTGTAGCGTCCGGGCTCAGCGCAGAACTCAACAATCTTGCCGTTCTCGACAAGGATCATTGCCTGTCCTTCCTGAATGTCGATGCCCGAACCTGCAGAGATGAGGTTTGCATCAGCCTTGGTATTCTTTGTACCGTCGGCCATGATTTTCTCACCGCGCTTCATGAGTATGCCGTCTGACATATCGCCTGACTGGAAATACTCTTTCCATGCCGCAGACTGAACCACGGTCTGGATGGCACCGGTAAGACCTGTTGCAGCAGCAGCTGCCTCAGCAACTTTTTTAAGTCCCATAGTGTTTGTTCTCCTTTCAATCTTCTGTTATAGAAGCTATATACCAAGAGTAAATTGTGTCCCAGACCACATGCGCCCCGCAGTACGGGCAGTCATCCCTGACTTTTGCGCCGAGCGTGGCGTTGCAGTTCGGACAGATATACGAAACGGCCGATTCGCCGTCTTGCACGAATCTTAAAGAGTAATCAAGCTTGTACCTCTTCTCGAGGTGCCTGTCGTTTTCCGGGATGCCCGTTATGACATCGAAACCGCAGGCTGCCTGATAACTAATTGTAGCATATTCCTCGGATTTTTCATAGTCGGCAATTGCGAATCTGTGGATGACGATATTGCCGATTTTACAGTCTTCCCGCGAGCGGTCAATCGTGGTCTCGACACCCCTTGCCACATTCGGCATTTCAAACTGTGTCTTGCCCTCATACTTTATGTCGATGTATTCGTGAATACACTCTGAGAGCGCCTTTTCGGCATCACTGTTGCTGAAATTCGGGAAGTCGGCCATTATCTTCTTCAGGAAGATGTCGGTGGCTCCTGAAATGGATTTCGGTGATGGGGTCTGTGCGCCCTTTGCAAGCGTGGTGGCGACCTTCGCCACCTCGACCGCCTCAGACGGCGTCAGGCCCGTCGCGCCGACGACCACGTCGGCCACCTCACGGCGCAGCACACGGATAAGTTTGTCCTTGAGCATATCGTAAACAGCCATTAAAATCCGTGGCCTCCTCCGCCGTGCGAGCCGCCTCCGCCGGAGGAGTGGCTTCCGCCGCCTCCTGAGGAGCTCTGCTTGTAGAAGTCATGTATGACCTCACGCCTGTTGCCTGCGAATACCGCGTTGTTGTTTACCACATTGAAAGCACCGAGGTAGTTGGAACCGGCAATTATCTTATTGTTTTTGTTGTGTCTCGCGAACATGCCGAGACCGGTAACAACGGAAACAATTGCAGATATGATGCCGGACAGAGGTGTGGGAATAATCTTATCCAGAAGTGTCGGATTGAGGTACTTCATGGTAACCTCATCCGTCTTCAGAAGACAGGTGTAGTAATCCTTGTCTGACGCGTACTGATAAGTCTTGTCAAGGAGTGAGTATGCCTTATCCGTTGAGATGGAATCGGCAAGAGCACCGCCGGTGTTGATATAGACCTCGCGGTTGTCCATGTCAATGGCATACATTACGCCGGTGACCTGCTTGTCAAAATCGAGCTTTGTGATGTAGTAGTCGTAGAGGTCATCGGTGAAGGTCATGATTGACCTGCCGTATGCCTCGTCATAGGTCACGAAGTAAACGGAGTAGCCTTCGGCCCTGCGCTGGTCCGCGCGCGCCTGAAGGTCTCTCTCTCCCTCGTCTGTGAGGAGATCCGCGAAATCATAGACATTGGCATATTTATGAGCAGAGTCCAGCATCGCATCATAGTCAATGGCGAAATAGCTGTAGTCATAACCCGTTACGGGCGATGTATAGCCCTCTGCAAATGCAGGTAAAGCAAGTACAAATACAAGTGCGAGTGCCGCAATGAATGATAAAAGTCTCTTCTTCATGTCAGCACCCCCTTACATCGTCAGCAGTCTGATAACCATTGCTATCAGCTGCGTTCCGAGGAATCCGCCGCCTGCCGCGGCAGCAACCTTGAGCTTGCTTATCGGGAGTTTGCCCGCTATCTTTCCCGTCTCGCCGTTTACGGCAAACTGCCAGAGCTTGCCCTTGTAATCGACATTGAACATCCAGATGGGAAGCATTGCGTATTTTGATACGACATTGCTGTATGTGGGATGGTAGGAGGACACGCTCTTCTGCATGTACGGTCCCGCCTGGTCAATGGCCTGGGCGGACACTGCCTCCTTGGAGCGCGCCTGCGCCTCGCCTATCTTCTGCTCGGCGTTTTCATCGTACTCTTCAGCATAGAAACCTGCCATATAAGCGGGGTTAAAAGCGACGAGTTTCGAATAGTCAAAAGGTTCAATCTGAGCCATGAGCTCATCGCTCAGATTCTTAAGACCGTCAGTGGGAATACTGGAGAATCTTGAGCCCACTTCCATGTTGACCGTGTACATCTCATGCTCGACGATTTTGTCGTCGCCGCTCTTGTGGCTCGTGACATTCTCGCATGCCAGAACGACATCCGCGGTCTCGTCATATGAGTGGAGCCAGAAGGGCACATAGATACCCTTGCACTTTTTGATAACGCCGGTCTTTGTGAAGGCATTCGGTGTAAGTCCGCCCTTCTTTGCATAGGTTTTGTAGATATCCTTTGCCTTTTTCTCATCGACTGCAAAAGGAATGACCTCATCGGGCTTAAAGTCACCGACCATCTTGTTGGAGAGTGAGATTGCGCGGCCGCAGAACGCACAGGTCGTGGCGACCGTGGATTTGGAAGTGATGACTTCCGCCCCGCAGTTTTCACACTGATAGACGACAAGGTCATCATAACCGGTCTTCGTCGAATCATCCGAAGCCCTGTCCTGATCGGTCGTCTCGCGCGTCACCTTTTCCGCGCGGTCCTCCGCGGGTTTTTCCTTCTTCTTGCCCTTTATTTCGTCGGCCTTCGCTAAAAGGGCGTCAAGCTCTGCGGGCTGGTACGACTTGTCGCAGTATTCGCACTTGAGCGCATTCGCTTTCGCATCCCAGTAAAGCTCAGCCGAACAGTTCGGGCAGTTATATTTTTTCACGGGCTTTCCCTCCTATTCTGTGTATTCTATACCGTCAACCGTCCTGTTGACATTGATCTTCGAGAGGTTGAAGGTATGTTCAAGACCCTCCTCGGTCACAAACACGACCGTGTCGGAAAGGTCAGTATATACGAAAATAAATGATGAGCCGGATTTGATGAGAACACCTTCGTTGTCACGGATATCCGAGCGCAGCGTGTACTGATGCATGCTGTCGATGGTGTACCAGGCTTCCGGGTTGCGGAGAACCGGGAGGCCGTCTGAGCCGACCTTGTAATCGTTCTTCGCGACACTCGTGGCAAGCATGTCGCAGCGGGTGCCGAGGCGGAACTTCTTCGGATTCGTAAAAAGATCCGTGTAGCACGGAGCGCTGTCGCCGATGCCCGTCGCGAAAATCGAGGAATTCTTTATATGCTTGAGTTCATACAGATTCTTGGCGCCGAGACTGTAGACATAGAGGTCGCCGTAGCCTGTCTCAGTCTTCGTGTCAACGTAGATGTATTCGTCGCCCTTGTCCATATGAACAATGTATGCTCGATATGCCTGACAGGCGAAGTCGGGCAGTTTGGTCTCGGTCTCGTCAAACTCAAGTTCCATCGACTTGTAGCCGCCGAGGAGATTGTCCGAATCGACATCGACGGCAACGGACCTGTAGTTCGGCACAACGTCGGTGAAGCAGTAGCTGTAAACCTTCGGAACCTCGGTAAACTTCTTGTTGATATTGTCCCTGAAACTGTTGTACTTAAACGATGCAGTGAGCACTCCGTCGGACTCGTCAGCCAGGACACCGGAGTTGAAGTAGAATGTTATACCCTCATAGTCAATGGTGAACTCTATGGCATCCGCCTCATAGAGCGCCCTTATCGCCTTGGTCAGATTCTCCTCGAGGAAGTCGGCCTTGGGGTAGGATTTCTTGAGTGACTCTGAGATTGCCGGAAGGATTTTCTCAAACGTGGGGAATACATCGCCGAGATAAAGCTGCTTTCCCGTCTTCGTGTCGTAGTTGAGCGACAAATACTCCGAGCGCATGTCAGATGTGCCGTCATAGTACTCGCAGAGCATAAGCAGGCTGACGACAGTCGTGTCCGCGCGGCGCGGTATGAACTGTCTGCGGGAGTAGACTTCGCCGGGGAAGAATTCTATGCCGTATTTTGCCTTGTACTCCTCAGAGTCCTTCTGAAGTTTCTCGATTTCCATGTTCGACTGCTCGTCGTTCGCGGCATTGAGCTTTGAAAGAGCATCCGAAAGGGCGGCGTACTCGTACTCGAGTTCGCGTGAGCCGAGGAAGATATGCTGTGTATAGGCGTCGAGCGTATCGGAGCCGTCATCAATCTGATCACAGACCAGCGAGATAGCCTCCATGGGCTTCTCCTTCTGACCTGCGGGTTTCTTTGTGGTGGTTTCGGGCTCTCCGCCTCCGCCGCTGCAGGCAGTGAGACAGAGTGTCATCAAAAGTGCGAGAACAAGCCCCTTAAAACGTAAAAGACGCGTCAAAAAAACGTCGCCTCCTTGGGAATCAATATTATATACAAGTAAAAGTATAGCATATAAATACCTAATTGAAACAATGGATTTTTCTCAATTTTCCGAAAAAAAGGTTGCAATTTGTAACTTTTTCTGTTAATATACTCCCCGTTGACCGAAAAGTTACAAAACGGTTACAACAAATTACAAATTAGGAAGTGTTACTATTTACAAACTCAAATCAAGACTGATTGCTTCGATAATGCTCGTAGTTACGGCATTTTCCGTCGTTGCCATCCAGGCAAGAAGCAGCAGCGCAGAAGTTGCGACAGAGACAGTCACACGCGCAGCTTCGCTTGAAAAAGAAGCAGTTGTAGAGAAAATTACTAACCCTAACGATGTAGTTAAATACAACATCAGGGAGGAAGCTCTCCTCAATGCGGCAGAGCTGAACCCTATGGTTACAAACGACAAGGAACTGGACGAACAGGTATCCGAAATACTCGGCAAGCTCATCAACGAGTCCATGTCGAACTATGAGAAGGTACTTGAAGTCTACAAGTATATGGAGACCAAATTCTCCTACTACGGCTCATACATACCCTCTGAGGTCTCTTATGCCAGCGACTACGACAACAGAAACGTAGGCCGCGCAAAGGGAATTCTCACAACGGGACACGGCACATGCACCGAGTTTTCCGCCGCATTCATGGTAATGATGCGTGCCATCGGTTTTGAGTGCTACACTGTCCAGGGATACTATGCAGGCGGCCCTCACACCTGGGCCATCATCGTTCTCGACGGTGAAAACTATATCTTCGATCCTCAGATTGACTTCCGTCAGTGGCAGGGTCATGGTGGTAAAATCTGTCTCTCACGTTTCTGCATGGATTCCGCATTTGAATACTACGACTGCTACCGCGCAATAAACGAACAGCGCGACATCGATTCCTTCTCCGGCTTTGCCCTCAATCGCGAGAAAAGCTCCGAGGTAACAACCGAGACGGTCGATGCATAAAACTTAATAAAGCAGAAAAAAGGACCTCCCGCCGGGAGGTCCTTTTCCTGTTTAAAATTCGATTTCCATGCCGTCTTCGGCAGCCTTTATGCCGAAAAGGCCGAGCCAGAGTTTAGTGTTGAAATGCGAAGGCATGAGTTTCCTTGAAAAGTGCGAAGCTACGATCTTTCCGCCCGGAGCCAGCACATCTTTCTTTCTCACCTGCTTCGCCATCATGCGTACCATCGAGACATTGTTGTGCTCAAATACCCTGGCATCCTTTTTCCTGCCTATCGTGCAGTCAAAGACCATGAGATCGCACTTATGCTTCTTTAAAACGAGCCACTCGGACGTGGTGAACCAGGTGCCGTCAAGACCGTAGTAGAGTTCTTTGCCGTCCGGCATCGTAATGACAAAGTGACGCGCGTCCTTGCCCGCTCCGCGAACGTCGTGGTTCGCCGGCAGTGCAATGAACCTGTACCCGCCTATCGCCGTCTTTTTGTAGAGCGGAACCTGTACACGGTTTATACCCGTCTTGTCGGGAATCTGCTCAAAGCAGAAATCGTCACAGACAATATCAAAACCATGGTTTCTCGCAAGCCTCATAAGGCTCGCCGGAGAGAAGTGGTCTGAATGGCGGTGAGTGATGACGACGGTTTTTACATTGTCCAGCAGATGCGGGTCTCCGCACTCCTCGACATAGTCATAGATATGCGGTCCGCAGTCTATAAGCAGTTCCCCGTTTACAAGCGCTGCCGTATAGCGGCGGAAATAAGTACCGGGCATGCGTTTTTCAATGAGCCAGTCATTGGCTCCGGTACCGAGGAAGAGTATCTTATTTGCCATGTGTACCTCCAAAGAAAAAGAACCGGCGCTTCGGCCGGTTCTTCGTGGCGGAGAGCAAGGGATTCGAACCCTCGAGACAGCTTTAACCGTCTACACGATTTCCAATCGTGCTCCTTCGGCCAGCTCGGACAACTCTCCAAAGACTGCGCTTTTTTCGGCGCCCGTTTATTATACATTTTTTGGAGTATAAAGGCAATGGAAAAAATTATTTACAAATCGAAACGCCTTTTTGGTCATTATATACAATTTATATTGCAGTTAAATGGCTTTAATGCTATAATTTGTGTATCTATATATTTTTATATACAAAATATATAAGTAATTAAGATGGGTTGGTGCAGAAAATGAAATGTCCATTTTGCGGATTCGAAGAAAGTAAAGTAATTGATTCCCGTCCGACTGACGAGGGCGAGCGCATTCGCCGCCGCCGTGAGTGTATTAAGTGCGGAAAGCGCTTCACAACCTACGAGGTCATCGAGAATGTTCCCCTCATTGTTGTGAAGAAGGACAAGTCGCGCGAGCAGTTTGACAGGAACAAGCTTATGGCCGGTATCCTCCGTGCCTGTGAGAAACGTCCCGTATCCCTCCAGACAATCGAAGATGCCGTAACAGACATTGAGGCTCAGCTTCAGAACTCCCTTGACAGGGAAGTTACATCCGACAAGATCGGCGAACTCTGTATGGCAAAACTCAAGGATATCGACGAGGTTGCCTATGTACGCTTCGCCTCAGTATACAGACAGTTCAAAGACGTCAGCACATTCGTTGAGGAAGTCTCAAAGCTTTTACAGGAGAAATAAGACAGTTAAGAAATGATTAAGCTGATTGTTTCAATCGTGCTTGCGATTGCGGCATTTATCCTTTACAAAAAAACAAATACCGCGCCCGCCGAGCCCGAGAGTGACAATCCGGTCTTCTTCATCTGCCTTGTGCCGGTCCTTCTGCTCTGGCTCATAGAGAGGGGCGAGACTGACCTGACGCTCCCCTTCGGAATCTTTCTGGAACGGGCGCTCTATGCCATCTTCACGGCAATCTGGATGCAGTTCCTGATTGTCGGCGCAGGCATAAGTTTTTTTAAGAGTCCTTCGGAGGACAAGATTACCTACTCTGAACTCTTCCCCATTATAGCCGGATTCACCATGGCAAACATCATCGACGGTTTCGGTTTAAACCTGCTCTTTGCGCTCGGTCTCGGACTGATTTCGGTCGGACTGTTCTTAAAGACGCGGTCCCTGGACCTGTCACTGTCGCTGCATCTGCTGTTTGCCGCAGTGAAAGTCTACGCGGACTCTTTCGTAATCTCACCATACCTTGATTCATCAACATATAAATTGCTGATACTCGGGCACTGTATCCTCCTCGTCATATTCGGCGTATGGCTGATACAGGACAATATCCTGAGTATCTCAGCGGAAGAAGGAAAATTCAATGGCTGATTTTCATCTGACATCACGTGAATATCATCCTGAAAATACAATAATCGAAGTCGGCGGAGCCGCTATAGGCGACGGCGGCCTCGCGCTGATTGCCGGTCCCTGCTCGATAGAGTCAGAGGACCAGATAGTGCGTATAGCGAAGGCCGTGAAAGCCGCCGGCGCCACAATGCTGCGCGGCGGAGCTTTCAAACCGCGCACCTCGCCCTACACCTTCCAGGGACTCGAGGCCGAAGGCCTTGAGTATCTGATAAAGGCGGGGCGCGAAGCGGGACTTCCCACCGTCTCGGAGATAACCGACGAGACACAGCTCGACCTTTTCAGGGATATTGACATTATCCAGGTCGGCGCAAAGAACATGCAGAACTTCGGTCTGCTGCACGCGCTCGGCAAGGTGCCGCAGCCGATTCTCTTAAAGCGCGGCTTCGGATGCACATATGAGGAGGTACTCTCCTCAGCCGAGCACATAATGGCTGCCGGCAACGAGCGCGTCATCCTCTGCGAACGCGGTATACGCACCTTTGAAACTTACACGAGATTCACCTTCGACGTAAGTTCCGTCCCCTCACTCAAGACACTTACTCACCTGCCGGTAATCGCTGACCCCTCACACCCGGCAGGCAGATACGAACTCATAGAGCCCCTCTCTCTCGCGGCTGTCGCCGCAGGCGCAGACGGACTCATAATAGAAGTACACGACAGACCGGTTGAGGCCCTCTGCGACGCGGAGCAGGCCTTAAAGCCGGATAAGTTTGAATCAATTGTCAAAAAAGCTCAGAAGGTTAAGGCGGCCGTAAAATGAAGGACATCCACATTGGCAGCGGACTTTTAAAAAACTGCGGCGATGTAATACTCGCCGCCCATAAGCCCTGCCGTGCGGCACTGGTCACAGATTACACGGTCGGTGCCCTCTATGTCACGACAGTTGCCGACTCACTCAAAGCCGCGGGCTTTGAGCCTTTGATCTTCGCCTTCGAGGCCGGAGAGCAGTCAAAGAACTTTGAGACATATGAAAAGATCGTAAACTTCCTCGCTGACGGCGAGATAACCCGCTCCGACATAGCCGTCGCCTTAGGCGGAGGCGTCGTCGGCGACCTCACGGGTTTTGCAGCCGCGACATATATGCGCGGCATAGACTATGTCCAGCTTCCGACGACCCTCCTCTCGATGGTCGACTCCTCCGTCGGAGGAAAGACGGGAATCGACCTCGACGCTGGCAAGAATCTCTGCGGAGCTTTCAGAAAACCGCTCTGCGTAATCGCGGACACGGACACACTTGACACACTTGAAGATAAATACTTCGGCGACGGTCTTGCCGAAGTGATAAAATACGCGATGCTCGGCAATGAGAAGATAATGAAACTTCTCACTGAAAGAATCGCCTCGGAAAATATGAGAGACTCATTAAAACCCGTCATGGATGACCTTGTCACCGAGTCCGTAAGGACGAAGCTCTCTTTCGTAGAAGAGGACTTTTTTGACAACGGCCGCCGCAAATACTTAAACTTCGGCCACACAATAGGCCATGCCATTGAGCACGCCTCACGATATGCCGTCCGCCACGGCGCAGCAGTGGCAACCGGCATGTGCGCCATGGCCCGCGCGGGCGAAAAGCTCGGCTATACCGAAGCCGGCACGGCGGCCGCGCTCGAAGAACTCGTCAGGGCATGCGCCCTGCCGACGGACACCATAATCTCCCCCGATGACCTTGAAAACTCCGCGCTATCGGACAAAAAGCGCAGGGGTTCTGAGATAGACCTGATCTTCCCGGAAAAGCCGGGTCAATGCAAACTTATTACACTGCCCGTTTCAGACCTTCATAATATACTCTGCCTTGGAGTGAAATAAATGATTCTCGAAATTACCCCTTCTCCCCTCTGCGGAGAAGTTAATGCAATAAATTCGAAATCGGAACTTCACCGGGTGCTTATCTGTGCCGCGCTCGCTGACGCGCCTTGCAGACTCACGCTCGGCAATCCGACTGACTCGCTTTCAAACGACGTGAAAGCGACAATCGACTGCCTCCGCGCGCTCGGCGCCGGTATAGATGTGGACAGTTCCGAAGTTTTCGTGACCCCCATAAAGGAGGTCGCGGACCATCCCGTATTAGACTGTAAGGAGAGCGGTTCGACCCTCCGTTTTCTCATGCCGGTCGCCACGGCGCTCTGCGACAAAGTGACCTTCAAAGGAAACGATCGTCTGACCGAGCGCCCCATAGGCAGTCTCAAGAATGCACTTGAATCGCACGGGGTTTCATTCTCATCCGACACCCTGCCCTTTACTGCGACCGGCAGACTGCAGCCCGGAACATTTGAAGTCACGGGCGACCTGAGTTCACAGTATGTCTCGGGCCTTCTGCTCGCTCTCCCGCTCTTTGAGGAGAAGTCTTCAATAAAACTCACGACTCCTCTTCTCTCACACGGCTATGTCGAGCTCACGATAAAGGCCCTCGCCGACTTCGGCATTGCGACGGTCTCGCCGAAAGAAGGCCTCTTCTCAATTGTAAAGAAGGGCGACGGATTAATCTCACCCGGCACACTGACCATTGAAGGTGACTGGTCAAATGCCGCCTTCTTCTATGTTGCAAACTTCCTCGGAAACGACGTAACGATAAACAATCTCCGCTTCAACTCGCTCCAGCGTGACAAGAGCATACTGGACTTTTTGAGCCTCTACACCGCGGAGATTGAAGGAGAGAACATACGCGGTGTCAAGAATTATGAGATCGATCTCGTAAACACGCCCGACCTTCTCCCCGCCCTGTCCGTCGCGGCAGCCTTTGCCGACGGCATGACAACCTTCACGGGCGCAGCGCGCCTCCGCCTGAAGGAGAGCGACAGACTGACCTCAGTCTGCGCCATGATAAACTCGCTCGGAGGCAGAGCGGAGGACACGGCCGACGGTATCATCATATGGCCGAAGCCCCTGACCGGAGGCACCGTAGAATCCTTCGGTGATCACCGCATTGTAATGGCGGCGACAATTGCATCGACAAGGTGCACTCAGCCTGTCATAATCAACGAAGCCAGGGCAGTCGACAAGTCTTATCCCTCCTTCTTCAGGGACATAGAGAACCTCGGAGGTAAGATAAGTGTCATTTAACATCGTATATTTCGGAACCTCACACGGCCCTGAGGTCGGCGTCAGAGCGCAGGACTTCATCGCCGGTGAAGAGTTCAGCATTTCAAAACTTCAGCATTTTCTTGACAGAAGACGCCCGGGCACATCCGACGGCGTGTCCGCCAGAAAGGAAAGCGACATACCGGAGTTTCGCTCCGGTGTGGCAAAAAAGGACAGTGACACGCTCGTCACCACGGGCGAAATGCTTGAAGCCGTCATAAAGAATGAGGACGCAAACAAGAAGGACTACGAGGACCTGAAGTACACCCCTCGCCCCGGACACGCGGACTACACCGCATTCGTAAAATACGGTGAAAACTGCGAGAGCGCAGGCGGAGGACAGTTTTCAGGCCGCCTCACGGCCCCTCTCTGCGTGCTCGGAGGCATCTGCCTCCAGGCGCTTGAAGAGCGCGGCATCACCATAACCGCCGTCATAGACGCCATGGGTGATGCAGAGCACGCCAAAGCCGAAGGCGACTCCGTGGGCGGCATTGTAAAGGCCGAAATCCGCGGCCTCCCCGCCGGTGTCGGCGGACCTTTCGACGGAGGTCTCGAATCGAGACTCGCCTCCGCCCTCTTCGCCATCCCCGCCGTAAAAGGCGTGGAATTCGGCGCAGGCTTTGCCGCGGCTGCCATGAAGGGCTCGGAGTCAAATGACCCCTTCGCCATTGAAGACGGCAGGGTCATCACAAAAACAAACAACTGCGGAGGAATCCTCGGCGGAATATCAACGGGAATGCCCGTGACATTCAGAGTGGCATTCAAGCCAACACCGTCGATAGCCATCCCGCAGCAGACGGTAAACTTAAAGACAAATGAAGAAACAACAATCACCGTAAAAGGACGGCATGACCCCTGCGTGGTACCGCGCGCTCTGCCCGCGGTTGAAGCGGCAGCGGCCATTGTCATCCTTGAAATCCTTAGTGAGGAGAACAGACTATGATTGAAAACTTAGATGAAGTGAGAGCCCGCATTGACAGAATTGATGACGACATACTCTCCCGCTTTCTTGAGCGTATGAAACTCTCCGAGCAGGTTGCCGAGTACAAGGCTGAGCGCAACATGCCCGTCGAGGATACGCAGAGAGAATACGAGATTGTGGAGCACGTCGCAGAGTGCAGCGGTGAATTTTCAACCTATTCAACCGCTCTTTTCCGCGCAATGCTCGAGTTGTCAAAGGACTACCAGGAGCACTGGGTAAAGGCATATAACGAGGACGAAAAGCGCAAGGTAGTACAGATGCCCGGCGTATACGGTCTCCTCGGCCAGCACCTCGGGCACAGTTACTCCGAGCAGATTCACAAGGAACTCGGTCTGCGCGGCCGCGTAGCCTATGACTACAGGCTCCTTGACGTTGACCCGGAGGAACTCGAGACTTTCATATCTCGCTCGGACATTGCCGGTCTCAACGTAACCATGCCGTACAAGACCGCCATCCTCGCCTTCTGTCAGGAACTCTCCGACGACGTCCTCCGCATAGGCGCAGCCAATACGGTCGTAATGAAGAAGGGCAAACTCCATGCCTACAACACCGACATAGCCGGTTTCAAATACATGGTTGAGCGCGCGAACATAAACATCGCGGGCAAAAAATGTATCATCCTCGGAAACGGAGGCACCTCGAAGGCAGCACGCTGCGCACTTGAGGATCTCGGTGCCCGTGAAATAGTCATCCTCTCACGTGAGGGCTTCAACGACTACGAGGCCCTTGCCATACACTTCGATGCCGAGATAGTCGTAAACGCGACACCCGTCGGCATGTACCCCGACAACCTGGAAAAACTCGTATCACTCAAGAGTTTCCCGCGCTGCTGTGCAGTCATAGATGTTATCTACAACCCTCTCCGCACCGCCCTTCTCCTCGAGGCCGAGGAGCTCGGAATCCCGCATGTAGGCGGTCTTTCCATGCTCGTCGCCCAGGCGCGCGAGAGCTACAACCTCTTCTTCGACCGCAATATGATAAACGCGACCGTTGAGGATGTTACAACCATGCTCTACAAGCAGAACGAAAACATCATCCTCACCGGCATGCCCGGCTGCGGCAAGACAACTATTGCCGAGGCCATCGGCGAGGCCACCGGACGTGAGGTAATAGACATTGATAAAGTTATCGAATCCGAACAGAAGAAGAGCGTGGCCGAGATCATAAACAAATACGGCGAAGAAACCTTCCGCAATCTCGAACACACCGCCATCCTCGAGAACTGCAAGGAGAGCGGCAAGGTAATCGCCCTCGGCGGAGGCGCAATACTCGACAGAAACAACTACCCCGCCCTTCACCAGAACGGCAAGATTTTCTTCATACGCCGCGATATTTCCCTGCTTCCCACAGATGACAGGCCCCTTTCAAAGAGCCCTGAGACACTGATGGAAATGCAGAAAATAAGACTGCCCCTCTACCAGGATGCGGCCGATGCGGAAATCGAGAACAACGGCACCATTGACGAGGCAGTTGAAAAAATACTGAAAGCCCTGTAACAAAGGAAAAAATTGAATTAAAAACCCATACTTTTTTGTCAAAAAAATAACATTAAAATATGCGCAACCCACTTGCAAAACCACTATATTGTGTATAAAATGTATTTACCAACGTTAAAGGAGGTAAATTGTATGGCATACAAAATTACTGATTCTTGCGTAGCTTGCGGTTCTTGCAAAGACGGTTGCCCCGTAGAGGCTATCTCTGAAGGCGACATCTATTCAATCGACGCTGCTACATGCATCGACTGTGGTTCTTGTGCTGACACTTGCCCGACAGGAGCAATTGAGCAGGCATAATCGCAAACTGAAATGACGAAAAGGACTTGGGGTTCGCCCCAAGTCTTTTTTGTTGGAGAAAAACATGGCTGAATTCATCGAAAACTTAGGCAACGGAATAAGACTTATCTGCTCCAAAACGCATGGTTTCGGAACGGATGCGATACTCCTTGCCGATTTTTCAAAGCCGAAGAAGAGCGACAGATGCGTCGACCTGGGAACAGGCTGCGGCATTATCCCATTCCTCTGGCTTCGCGACGGTGTTGAGACCGAAATAATCGGCGTGGACATACAGGAACTCGCCATAGACCAGTTTTCAAGGTCAAAGGACCTGAACAAAAAAGAGAACATTAAAGGCATAAAAGCCGATCTTCGTGAGATTGAAAACCACCTGCCTAAAGGCTGTTTTGACCTTGTCACGATGAATCCGCCGTACAAGCCCGCAGGCACGGGCATACCGTCTGAGACGACACCTGACCTCATCGCAAGGCACGAGGTCATGTGCACCGTGAAAGACGCCTGTACGGCGGCTGAGAAGCTTTTAAACTTCGGCGGGCGCTTCGTCATGTGCAACCGCCCGGAGCGCCTGACGGACGTCATAAGCGAGATGAGGCTGCACGGCCTTGAGCCGAAGCGCCTGCGCTTCGTCGCAAAGCGGCCCGACTCCGCGCCCTGGCTCTTCCTCATCGAGGGCAAAAAGGGCGCAAAACCGTACATTGAAGTGCTCCCCACCCTCTTCACATATGATGAGGACGGCAATGAGAGCGAAGAACTTCTGAAAATTCTCGGAATCTACAGGGAGGAAGAACAATGAGCGGAAAACTTTTTGTAACGGGCACACCCATAGGCAACCTCTCCGACTTTTCTCCCAGGGCGATTGAGACCATGAAGAACTGTGATTTCATCGCCGCGGAGGATACGAGAGTCACCTTAAAGCTCCTCAACCACTTTGAAATAAAAAAGCCGCTCGTCTCCTACTATGAACACAACAAGACCCAGAGAGAGGACGAGATTATAAGCAGGATTTTAAACGGCGAAGACTGTGTCCTCGTCTCCGATGCCGGCATGCCGGCAATCTCGGACCCGGGCATGGAACTCGTAAATGCCTGCCACGAACACGGCATACCGGTTGTGGCCATACCCGGTCCGACCGCCTTCGCCACTGCCCTCGCAATCTCGGGCATGGACAACGGACGGTTCACATTTGAAGGCTTTCTCTCCGTCACGAAGAAGTCCCGCAGGGAGCACTTAAACGAGATCAGGGACGAAAAACGCACAATGATTTTCTATGAGGCGCCACACAAGCTCTCATATACGCTCAGGGACCTCTATGAAGCCCTCGGAGACCGCAGGATAGCAATTGTCCGCGAACTCACCAAAATCCACGAGGAGGTCATCAGGACCACCTTAAAGCAGGCCGTGGAGGACTATCCGGACAACAACCTCAAAGGCGAGATTGTCCTCATAATCGAAGGCGCCAAAGAGGAAAAAAGTGAAGTAACTCTCGAAGATGCCGTGGAAAAAGCAAAAGACTATATCGCAAAAGGCATGTCGATAAATGATGCGGCAAAGACAGCCGCCCGGGACACGGGCCTTAAGAAGTCCGACATCTACAAGGCACTTCAATAGAAAACAATAGAAAACAATAGAAAACAAAGCAAAAAAATAAAAGGCCCTCACACGAGGGCCTTTTATTTTTATCTTAACTCCTGGAGAGTGTGTAATCCTTATCCGGTACCATCTCCACACGGTATTCCGGATATTTCTCATGTATAGCGGAACGGAGGTGTTTCTGGACGGCATACTGGTCCTTGCAGTCGAAGTCGTAGACGACATCGAAGCTCATGAATTTACGCTCCTTGTTGACATAAAAGGCATGGATCTGGAGGATATCGTCTATCTCATCAACGAGTCTGTACACAAACTCACGCATCTCTGCAATCTCCTCGTCCGTTGTATTGACGGAGTAGATGCCGAAATACATGAATACACCGTATTCTCGCAGAATCTTGACGTTCAATGGCTTCAGCCTTACATAGGCCTCATCAATGGTCATCTTCTCGTCAAGTTCGAGATTTACATCGCCTATAAAGACATTCGGTCCGTAGTTATGGAGGATGAGGTCAAAGGCGCCGAGCACTCCCTCAGTTGCCAGAATTTCGTCCTTTATCTTGTCGGCAAGTTCAATGTCAGGGCGCTCACCCACAAGTTTTGAGACTACATCGAGAAGGATGTCGAGACCCGCCTTTATGACAAACAGGGATACGAGTGCGCCTACCCAGCCGTCGATATGAAGGTCGGGTTTAATAAAGGCGACAATCGCCGCCAAGAGCGTCACGCCGGTGATGATGGCATCGGACAATGCGTCCTGGCCTGAAGCTATGAGGTTCGGCGAATTGAGTTTCTTTCCGCGGCCCTTCGTGAAGAGGCCGAGCAGAATCTTCGTGACAATGGCCACTACGAGAAGAATAAGCGTCAGGGCCGTGTACGATGTAGCTTCCGGATGAATAATCTTCTTGACCGATTCAATTAAGAACTCCGCTCCGGTGATGAGCACGATTACCGAGATGACGATGCTTGAGAAGTACTCAATACGGCCGAAACCGAAGGGATGCTTTCTTGTCGCTCCCCTGCCGGAGATAGCCATGGCAATAATCGTCACAAGCGATGAGATGCTGTCAGAGAAGTTGTTGACGGCGTCCGAAATAACCGCGACGGAGTTTGCTATCGTGCCCACGAAAATCTTTACGAGACCAAGGGCTACATTGACGAAAATGCCTATGACGCTTGTGATGATTATGTCCTTAAAACGCGCATAGGTCTCCGAATCTTTAAGATCCAGCAAAGTTTTAAGTTTGTTGCCTGCCATAATAAACCTTTCTATACGTTGAACCTGAAGAGCACAACGTCGCCGTCCTGCATTACGTAATCCTTACCTTCCGAGCGGACAAGTCCCTTGTCACGCGCGGCGGAAAGTGAACCGCATTCCAGGAGCTGCTTGTAATTTATTACTTCAGCGCGGATGAATCCGCGCTCGATATCCGAGTGGATTTTTCCGGCGGCCTTCGGTGCCTTGGTGCCCTTCTTTATAGTCCAGGCACGGACCTCAGGCTCGCCCGCCGTCAGGAACGACATGAGACCCAGCAAATCGTATGAGCGCTGGATAAGCAAGTCCAGGCCGCCCTTCTCTATGCCGAGATCGGAAAGAAACATCTCTTTCTCCTCCTTGGAGAGAGATGCTATTTCAGCCTCAAGTTCCGCGCAGATGGGAAGGACCTGTGAGCCCTCCTCATCGGCTATGGCCTTTACCGCCTGATATCTCGCATTGTTTTCAATTCCGCCTGCAAAGTCATCTTCGCTCATGTTGCAGGCGTAAATGACGGGCTTGTATGTCAGAAGATTGAAATCAACAAGGCTCTCAGCCTCATCGGGTGTCAGCTCAACCGTCCTCGCGCACTTGCCGTTTTGCAGCGCTTCCTTGAACCTGCCGAGAATCTCAAGTTCCTTTGCCAGCGACTTATCGCCCTTCATGGCCTTCTCAACGCGCTGTATGCGCTTGTCGAGTATTTCAAGGTCAGAGAGTATGAGTTCAAGGTTTATTGTCTCAATGTCCCTCTGTGGGTCAACAGAGCCTTCGACATGGACTATGTCGTCATTGTCGAAGCAGCGGACCACGTGGATTATCGCGTCGACCTCACGGATATGGGACAGGAACTTGTTTCCGAGTCCCTCACCCTGCGACGCTCCCTTTACGAGTCCCGCTATGTCGAGGAATTCTATCGTTGCCGGCACCACCGACTTCGGATGGTAGAGTTCGGCCAAAAGGTCGAGCCTCTCATCCGGAACCGCAACTACGCCCACATTGGGCTCTATGGTGCAAAACGGGTAGTTCGCAGACTGCGCACCCGCGTTTGTTATCGCATTGAAAAGAGTACTCTTGCCGACATTCGGCAATCCTACAA
>DBWX01000011.1:0-14430 GCA_002309175.1 Ruminococcaceae bacterium UBA1227 | reverse complement strand
ACGGGAAGTGCGACCCAGGGCGATTGCTATTATGGGTGGCAGAAGTGAGAGCCAACCCGTCTCAATCATTACAAAATCCATAAAATCCTCATTTAAATATATAAATTAAAATGTATACAATTTATTATATCACAAAGCCCGTCAAATTGACATAACAAAAAGGGAGCGGCAAACCGCTCCCTTTTCTGGTCGGAGTGAGGAGACTTGAACTCCTGGCCTCTTGCTCCCTAAGCAAGCGCGCTACCAACCTGCGCTACACCCCGTTGTTTTATTGTTACGCGCTTTGTGGTCGGAGTGGGGAGACTCGAACTCCCGGCCTCTTGCTCCCGAAGCAAGCGCGCTACCAAACTGCGCTACACCCCGACGTTTTTTCGCGACTTGAACATTATATATTAAAGCTCAACTTTTTTCAATAGGATTTTTATACGTTAACCAGTATCAGGCCGACGACGGTACCTACCAGAAGGAAGAAGGCAGGCAGCTTGGAACGCCACATGAGGATTGACTCGGGGATAAGCTCGCCGAAGACGACATAGAGCATCGCGCCTGAGGCGAAACTTAAGGAGAGAGCAAGCCAGATGGGGCTTAAGATACCGAGACCGTAGCCTATGAGGGCTCCTATGATTGTCGGGGCACCGGAGGCGGCCGTAACGAGTATCGCTTTAACTCTGCTCATACCGCCCGTGATGAGAGGTACGGATACGGCCATGCCTTCGGGAATATTGTGAAGTCCTATAACTACGGCGATTATAAAGCCGCTGCCTGTGAATATGCTTGATGAAGCGCCGGCGTATGATGCGCCGATTACCATGCCTTCGGGCATGTTGTGAAGCGCTATTGCGCAGGCCATGACAATACCGCCGATGAAGAGATCGCGGAATTGTCCGGTCTTTTTATGTTCTTCAAGATGGTCAGAATGAATAAGCTCATCCAGGTCATCGGCCGTCTTCGGATGGGACTCGTCTATATGCGCAATCTCATGGTTTGTGGTCTTGTCGATTATGTGATTGAGCAGGAAGACTACGCCGTATCCGATCAGAATACCGAGTATGACAATATAGATGGGAATGGGCTCTGTTGCGCCCTCCGGCATGAGGGACTCAGGGATGAGGTCAAAGCAGACAACAGCCATCATAACACCGCCCGCAAAGGACAGCAGAAGGCTTACGACCTTCGCGGAATCACGCTTTAATACAGCTCCGACAAGACCGCCGAAACCTGTTCCGCAGACACCCGCTATTGCCGTTATGATTACAATCCACCAAACAGTACTCATTCCGTGCGCTTACTTCCTTTTAATCACTTCTTTTGCCGCTTCCTTTATGTGAGCGGCGTCGAGGCCGTAGATTTTGAGCATCTCGACCGCAGGACCGGACCTGCCGTAAACATCGTTTACGCCCACTCTCTTAACCGGAGTCGGGAGGTTTTCAGCGAGGTATTCGGAGACAGCTGCGCCGAGACCGCCGATTATACTGTGTTCCTCTGCAGTGACAATGCAGCCACACTCTTTTGCGGCCCTGAGGACTATTTCCTCATCGAGAGGCTTGATCGTGTGAATGTTGATAACACGCGCATTTATGCCCTCTGCCTTCAGTTCTTCGGCAGCAATCAGGGCCTCATTTACCATGAGACCGGTGGCAATAATCGCGACATCGCTGCCGCTGTAAAGTTCTTTGCCTTTACCCCATTCGAATTTATAGGTCTCCTCATCGAAAATCTGGGGTACGGCAAGGCGTCCGAAGCGCATGTACACAGGGCCTTCAAAGTCCGCAGCAGCGATGGTCGCGGCCTTTGCCTCAACCCAGTCGGCCGGGTTGATTATGGTCATGCCCGGTATGACGCGCATGAGGGCTATGTCCTCGTTGCACTGATGAGACGCGCCGTCCTCGCCTACTGATATGCCTGCGTGTGTCGCACACACTTTGACATTGAGATGAGGATAGCCGATTGAGTTTCTGATCTGCTCAAAAGCTCTGCCGGCGGCGAACATAGCGAACGAGCTCGCGAAAACTATGTTTCCCGTGAGGGAAAGACCTGCGGCAACACCCATGAGGTTACCCTCTGCGATGCCGGCATTGAAAAATCTGTCGGGATATGCCTTTTTGAAGACGCCTGTCTTTGTGGCACCCGCGAGGTCAGCGTCCATGACAATAACCTTAGGATTTTTCTCTCCGAGTTCAAGGAGAGCGGCGCCATAGCCTTCCCTGGTGGCTTTCTTTACCATGTCTGCCATATTAAAGCGCCTCCTTCAGTTCGGCCATAGCCGCATTGTATTCCTCTTCGTTGGGGCCTTTGCCGTGCCAGCCGACCTGGTTTTCCATGAAGGATACACCCTTGCCCTTTATTGTCTTTGCAATGATGGCTGTGGGCTTACCCTTGCAGTTTTCAGCCTGAGTGAAGGCCTCGTCTATCTGATCAAAATCATGGCCGTCAATATTGATGACATTGAAGCCGAAGGCTTTGAACTTCTCGTCTATGGGATACGGGGAGTTGACCTCCTCAATTGTACCGTCTATCTGGAGATTGTTGTTATCAACTACGACAACAAGGTTGTCAAGTTTCTTCGCGCTCGCAAACATTGCGGCTTCCCAGACCTGACCCTCTTCAATCTCACCGTCACCGAGGACAGTGTAGACCCTGAAGGACTTATTGTTGATCTTGGCGCCGAGCGCCATACCGACGGCGACCGATATGCCCTGTCCGAGGGAACCGGTGCTCATGTCGACACCCGGTGTCAGATTCATTGAAGGATGGCCCTGAAGACGCGAGTCGGGTTTTCTGAGGGTCTTTATCTCCTCTTCCGGAAAAAATCCTTTAAGAGCCATAGCACCGTACAGAGCGGGCGCTGTGTGGCCTTTTGAGAGTACGAAGCGATCCCTGTCCTCCCACTTCGGGTTTTTGGGATCGATGTTGAGCTTATAAAGATAGAGATATGTGATGATATCAGCTATCGAGAGTGATCCGCCCGGATGACCGGACTTCGCGTTGAAGGTGCCTTCGATGACACTCATGCGTACCTTTGCGGCATCCTTTTGGAGTTTTGCCTTTGTTTCCGCATTCATCGGCTGTCCCTCACTTTCCTTAAGAAGTTTTCAAAGTAATCGGGCAGGGGCGCTTCAAACTCCATATACTCGCCCGTGGTCGGGTGGACGAATCCGAGTTTCTGCGCATGCAGACACTGCCCGCCGAGTTCTTTCGGTGTGTTCTTCGGACCGTAAAGCGTGTCACCGGCAACGGGGTTTCCGCGGTATGCCATGTGTACGCGTATCTGATGTGTACGTCCGGTCTCAAGTCTGCAGTTTATGTATGTGTAGTCCCTGAATCGCTCAAGGACTTCAAAATGGGTCACGGCCTCCCTTGAGTTCTTGTCCGTGACGGCCATCTTTTTCCTGTCTTTGGGGCTTCGTCCTATGGGAGCGTTTATTGTACCTTCATCATCCTTTATGCTGCCGTGCACCACGGCCTTGTAGCAGCGGGTGAAGGAATGCTCTTTAATCTGCTCCGCGAGCCCGGTATGGGCGGCGTCGTTCTTCGCGACGACAAGAAGACCGCTGGTGTCCTTGTCTATACGGTGAACAATGCCGGGGCGTATTACGCCGTTTATGCCGGAGAGCGAGCCCTTACAGTGAAAGAGCAGAGCATTTACGAGCGTGCCGTCCGGGTTTCCCGGTGCCGGGTGCACGACCATACCCTTCTCTTTATTGACGACTAAAAGGTCGTCATCCTCGTATACTATGTCCAGCGGGATATCCTGCGGGACAATATCAAGCTCCGCGGGAGCGGGAATGATTACCCTTACGGTGTCGCCGCACTTTACCTTCCTGTTCTTTGAGACGCTCTCCTCATTCAAGAAAACGTCTCCCTTTTCAAGAAGCTTCTGGACGGCGGAGCGTGTCAGGGAATCGTCTGCGAGCGCAACGGCAGTATCTATGCGTTCACCGTCCATGTCTTCGGGAACGATGAATGTAAAGTTGTCATTGCTCTGTGGGCTCATCTTTTTCCTCTCCCCCGTTTTTTATGAAAAGTACGGAGATTACAAGCAGTACTGCACCGATTGTAACGAAAATATCCGCGACGTTGAACACGGCGTACTCCATGAAGAGATATTCGATGAAATCCACCACAAAGCCGCGAAACAGCCTGTCAATCAGGTTACCCAGACCGCCGCTGATTATGAGGACAAGGGACGCAAACTGAAGCTTGTTATCGGCCTTGCCCAAAAATAAATACAGGAGCCCTGCAATTATCATGACCCCTGTAAATATTGATAGCAGCCATGTTTTTTCGCTGAAAATGCTAAATGCTGCTCCCGTGTTTTCGGTGTAACGAAACTGAATGACTTTGTCAATGACGGGAACAGCATCAACAGGCTTAACGTTAATCAGCACAAGGTACTTTGTAAGCTGGTCAAAACCTACAAGCAGGGCAACCACAAGGAGTGTCAGTGTGATTGTCATAAGTGCCTCTTTCTTTTAGAAGAGAGATATGTCGTCCTCGTCATCATCGTCGATGTCTTCGAATTCGTCTTCATCGTCTTCGTCGTCATCGTCGTCATCTTTCTCGTCTTCGTCCTCTTCGTCCTCTTCGTCATCGACATCGGCGAAAAGATCGTCACCGGAATCAATGTCCTCAAATTCCTCTTCGGACTCTTCGGCTTCCTCAGCCTCTTCTGACTCCTCGGCCTCTTCAGCCTCATCAGCCTCTTCAGGCTCTTCGGCTGCGAGATACTCGTCTATGTCAGCATTGTCAGAAGCCTCATCGGACTCAACGGGTTCTTCTTTTTTGTCAAACTCCTCAGCAACTGCAGCTGCCTGCGCTTCAGCGGCGGCCTCAAGAGCGGCCTTCTTCTTTGCGCGTGCTGCTGCGACTTCCTCTGAGAAGTCGGGTGTGAACTCAAGGATGCTTATCTGCTTCTGGTAAGAGTCCATGAGATCTGCACGGACCTTTGCGGACTGTTCCTTGATATTGAGAAGGTAAGCCTCTTCTCTGTCGGCTTCCTCTTTTATTGAATTGACCTGATCGTCGTAGATTTCCTGGGCCTTGGCAAGAAGCTTTGCCGCATTGGACTGAGCGACCTTGAGGATTTCGTCGGCTCTGCTTTCAGCCTCGGAAACTATCTCATCGGCCTTCTTTTTTCCATCCTCAATGGAAGACTTGACGCTGTCATTCGCCTCTGCGACGATGGACTCCTTCATACGTTCTGCTGTGAGGAGTGCGTTTCTGATATTGTCCTCATCGGCCTTGTAGGACTGAAGTTTGTCAGCTACAAGGTTGAGTTTCTTGACGAGCTCTCCGTTTTCACGGAACATCTGGTCATATGAGTCATAGACCTCATCAAGGAAAGCGTCTACATCAGCCGCTTTGTAGGCATTTCTGCCTGCCATCTGGAAACTGCGCGATTTAAGCTGCTTAGGTGTAAGCAATTGTACCACTCCTCAAAATTTATGACTGGAAGAACATGCCGCTGTTCTCAAGCTCCTCAAGTAAGTCACCTGTGATGCTTACGTTGTACGGTGTGATTATGAATGTGCTGTTGGCAACTCTCTTGAGCTGGCCGCCGTTGGCATAAGCAACACCGGAGAGGAAGTCAATAAGTCTGCGGGCAACGTCTCTGTTGGCAGACTCAAGATTCAAAACAACAGTTCTCTTCTCGTTTAAGTGATCGGCAATGGCCGAAGCGTCATCAAAACGCTCGGGCTTTGCAAGTACAACCTGGAGCATGGCCTTGCTCGGTGCCATAGGAACAACGTTTGCGCTGCTCTTACCGCGCGGAGCGGGTGCCTGATAGTCAGGCTCCTGGTATGCGGGAGCGCGGGAGGGAACATATTCCTCTTCCTCGTAGCCCTCGTAACCTTCCATGTCCTCGCCGTATTCATCTTCCGGCTCAAAACCTGTGATCTTTTTGATGTTGTCAATAAAGTTACCCATTGTGTGTCCTCCGGTTTAGTATATTCGTGCTCCGAAAAGACCGGAGCCGACCCTGACGAGATTTGCACCTTCGAGTATTGCGTCTTCATAATCGGACGTCATACCCATAGATAAAATTTGCATATATATATTATCTATTTTTTTACTACTAATGTCAATAAACAGTTTGTACATATCAGCAAAAAAGCCACGTACTTCCGCACTCGTTTCACATATCGGCGGAATTGCCATAAGTCCCTCAACCTTGACGCCGGGAAGTTCGGCGATTTCATGGCAGAGTTCCGTAAGTTCATTCTGATCAATGCCGCTCTTTGAGAGCTCATCGCCTATGTTGACCTCAACCAGGACATTTGTCGTAAGGCCCTTATTCTGCGAGACTTTTGAAATCTCCTGAGCAACCTTGAGGCTATCCACCGACTGAATGGTCGATACCTCACCTACTATCTGCTTCACCTTGTTTGTCTGGAGATGACCTATCAGATGCGCATCCACGCCGTCCAGGTTCAGCTCGGGTTTCTTGCCGAGGAACTCCTGCACCCTGTTCTCGCCTATGAGGTCCACGCCGAGCGAGAGTGCATGATTTATGAAATACGGTTCGACGGTCTTTGTCACAGCCATGAATTTTACATCGCCGTTTTCAACGTTGCGCTTTGCGGTCGCCCTTGCGATATTATCGAGGATTTCCTTGTAGTTGTCCTCTATGCTGCGGCAGCGCTGCGCGCGGTACTGTTCCAGGTCATTTAACGATTTTTCCGTCATAGAGATCCTTGCCCTCCGTAATGATGTTGTCGTACAGACGGACGTAGCCCTCCTGGCCTTCCTCCGCCCTGCTCAAGACGAAGTCATCTTCCGAATATACGATGTTGACTTTTCTGAATTTTGCTATGTTACCGCTGAGCACGTAGACGCCCTTCTCACCGTCGTCGTTGACGCGGAGCGCGGACGACGGAATTTTAAGGCCGGTGTGCGAAGCGATGACAATCTCCGCGGTCTCATGGCGGAGCGAAGCGACGCCCGGATTCATGAGATTGCAGGCGATGACAATCGCCATCTCTCCCGTCTCGCGGTTTTCATTTATGGTGTATACCTTCGCCTTCACCGAGTTCACGGATGAATACGGAAGGTTTACGGTAATCTCCTTGCCGACGGAGAGGCCGGCGGCCTGTTTTGCATCGACAACGAACAGGAAATACCAGTTAAACTCCGAAACTATGCGTCCTATGGCACCCTCCGGCACCGGTGAGGGCTTCGCCTCAAACACGGCCTTGACTTCATCGGGTGTTATGTTTTTGATTTCGGCGCAGTCCACTACGTTTTCGTAGCCGTCAGCTCCGCTGATGTAGTAGCCGGACTCGGAAGCTATGACGTTCCTGTGCTTGGTGCTCAGCTGTTCAAGGGACTCGCGCTGTGATTTCAGGCTTGCGAGTTTGGCTTCAAAATCCAGTTTGCTTCCGGTTGAAATCTGCTTCGTGACTATCCTGTTGCGAAGCGCATTGACATTTTCATCGAGCGCCGTGAAATCTCTTTCTGACACCAGCTTGACAAGATCTATTGCCTCTTCGTCAATGTATCTCTCAAGGTCACGCACATTGAAGACATAGTTGTCCGACTGAGCGGCGAGGCGTGAATAACGCTCTATCTGTTCGTCGACTTCACGCAGTTTCAGATAGGTGTCGGCGGCTTCTGTCTCGGCGAAGATGTGGGCAACCTCCTCGCCCTTGGAGACACGCGAACCGTTCTCAACCGCAGAAACTATCGTACCTTTCTGTCTGTTGACGACATAGGATTCGGAACGCGCGACAAAAACCTCGGTGTCAATGGTATCGGTATACGTGTACTCATATGCCGTCTCGGTGCCTACAGGGTCGTAGATTATCATATACGCCTGGTAGATGATGTAGACAATGAGCAGAATCGAAATTATGCCTATGACTGCATTTCTGAATGTCAGTTTGTTTGCTGCTGCCACTGCGATTCCTCCTCCCTTATTATTCTCTCGGCCTCATCGGCTATCTCGTCCTGTGACATCTCATCGATGAATAGCCAGTGTATTTTTTCGTTTCTCCGAAACCAGGTCAGCTGACGCTTCGCGTAGCGGCGCGTCTCCTGCTTGAGTAAAAAGACGCAGGTCTCGAGCGAGGCCCGGCCCTCGACATACGGCGCGAGTTCCTTGAGGCCTATGGCCTGACGCGCCGTGGTGCCCGGGGCCTCGTTTACGAAGTCCCTGACCTCGTCGAGCAGACCTTCCTCAAGCATCCTGTCGACGCGCGCGTTAATACGGTCGTAAAGAACCTGGCGGTTCTTTGCCGTGAGTCCTATAAAGACGGGAGCATAGCGGCTCTCGTTGTCCTTCGAATGCTCAACCTGGTAAGAGATGGTGTGTCCCGTCGTGTAGTAAACCTCAAGTGCACGCAGTACCCTGCCGGTGTTGTTGACATGGAGAATCTCCGCTGTCTTCGGATCAATCTCAGCGAGTTTTGCATGCATGGCCTCGCGGCCCTTCTCTTCGAGTTCGTCCTCAAGTTCTCTGCGGACCTTCATGCGCTTTTCTTCGCCTTCGGGATCGTCCAGGAACTCTATATTGTCAAGTACGGCGTCCAGGTACAGACCCGTACCTCCCACCATAACCACGCGCTTTCCGCGTGCGGTGATGTCATCGATTATCTCTGTCGCGGCGGCCCTGTACTTCGCCACACTGAACACTTCCGTGTTGTCGACACAGCCGATCATGTGATGAGGGATGCCCTGCATCTCTTCGGTTGTCGGCTTGGCTGTGGCCACATCCATGCCCTTGTAAAGCTGCATGGAGTCAAAGGACAGAATTTCCGCGTCAAAGCGCTTTGCAAGGGCGACGGCAAGTCCGGTTTTTCCGGATGCCGTCGGGCCGACAACCGCAATAATCGGGATTTTCTCCATCACTCTTTGTCCTTTCGGGAAACCTTGCGTTTGTTTCCTTTCTCGTCAACTATATACGTGTTCTCGAGTTCATTGACAAGGCTGCGCTTGAACGAGTCAATATACTCGCGGCGAAGCACGGCCTGTTCGGCCTTCTCGGCCTCAGTCAGACCCTCGCTCTGCGATTTTCTGTAGAGCTCGTTTATCCTGTCAATCTTCGCCTGTTCCAAGTGCAGTCGCCCTTTCAGTCAGTTTTTCGTGTGTGTTCTCAAGTTTCTCGTCCATGACTTCGTCAAGGAGAGCATTCAGAATTCTTCCTATCTTCTCGCCCTCAAAGCCGAGTGCTTTAAGGTCGTTTCCGTCTATGTCCAGTCCCTTCACGGTGAAGCACTCGTTCTCCTGCTCTTTCGCAAGTTCCAGGATCTCAAGTATCAGGGGTTCATAGTCGTTTATCTCCCTGTTATGGGCAAAGTTGTCGCCCATCTTCACATACATGAGTTTTTCAAAGACCTCCGGTCCGAACTTGTTCAGTCTCCGCCTGATTATCTTTTTTGAAGGCTCCACGGGATAGTCGTGGAAGCGGACAAGGGTCAGGACGGTCTCCTGCATATCGGAGGAAAGGCGCAGGCGCGACAGCGCCGTCTGCGCGAGCTCGGCGCTCTTTTCGGCATGGCCGTATGCATGGCCGACGCCCTCGTCATCGACGAAGAAACAGTCGGGCTTGCCTATATCGTGGAGAAGGAGCGCGAGCCGCACATCGGGCATGGCACGTGTGCCTCCCACCGAGTGGGCAATATGTGTGTAGACGTCGTAGATGTGATGTCTGTTTTTCTGATCAAAATCGAAGCAGGGCTCAAGTTCAGGGATTATGACGGCAAATACATCGCGGTAGTCGATGAGTATTCTCGTCACGTCCTCTCCGCAGAGAAGTTTCAGGAGTTCCTCTGTCACCCGCTCCGCGGCTATGTTCTTCAGCAGTTCCCTGTTTTTATGTATTGACCCGGAGGTCTCCCCATCAATCGAAAATCCGAGTGTGGCGGAGAAACGCAGTGCGCGCATAATCCTCAGGGCATCTTCGGCGAAGCGCTCGTCGGGATTGCCCACGCAGCGGATTACCCTGTCGTTTAAATCCTTCAGGCCGCCGAACTCGTCAACGAGTTCACCGTCTTTCGAGCACGCCAGGGCATTTACGGTAAAGTCCCTCCTCGCGAGATCCTCCCTGAGGTTACGCGTGAAGGTGACATCGCTCGGATGCCTGTTGTCGAGATACTCACCGTCGACCCTGTAGGTCGTTGTCTCAATGAGCATATCATCAATTAAAACGGCAACGGTACCGTGCTTCATTCCGACATCTATCGTCCTGTAAGCGGAGAAGACCTCCTTGGTCTGCTCAGGCAGGGCGTTTGTCGTTATATCCCAGTCGCCGGGTTCCCTGTGAAGGAGAAAATCACGCACGCAGCCGCCTACGACAAAGCCCTCAAAACCCGCCTCACGGAGCAGGTCCAGCGCTTTGCACACCGGCTT
This sequence comes from Ruminococcaceae bacterium UBA1227, assembly GCA_002309175.1. GTDB lineage: Bacteria > Bacillota > Clostridia > Oscillospirales > Acutalibacteraceae > UBA1227. Next base: position 4,083 of record DBWX01000011.1, on the reverse strand, counting down.
TGGTATGACTATGTCCACGTGCGTCATTTTGCCTTCCTCGCCTTTGCAAGTTCTATGAGAAGTTTCTCAAAAACTATTTTGTTGTCGTCAAATGTGCTCTTCAGTCTGAAGTCGGCACGGCCGAGGATCTCAAGGGAATTCTCAAGGCTTTTAAGCGAATACTTCTGAGCCCTGTTTGCCGCGTTCCTGAGTTTGAAGTCACTCTTGTATGCCACGGGATATGCGGCCTTGAGTTCAGCAAGCGTATGTCCCTCAGAGAGAGTGAGTTTCACCCTGTACATATCGACAAAGGTAGAGACCAGGGCACCGAGAATCATCGTTGGCTCGGTCTTCTGCTCAAAGAGAATTTTAACATCGGTCATCGCCTTGTCGAAATTGTTTACGAGAAGGGCGTCTATCATCTGAAAGGCAGTAGCCTCAACAGACTTTATACACACCTCGTCCACGTCGGACTCGTGTATTGTATCTGTCGTGAAAGCACAGACTTTCTCGACCTCATTTAAGAGATTTGCTATGTCGTCGCCCACGCAGCCGATGAGGTAGGTCGCAACATCAAAGCTGATGTTGCGCTCACGGCGCGTGCACTCGGCGGTGACAAAGCGGATAAGGTCACTCTGTCCGCGCTTGTCGAGTTCACATACGGCGCCGTTCTTGTCGATGAGCGCCAGCATCTCCTTGGCGAGTTTGGTCTTTGTCGAGAAGCCCTTTGTATCCTGCCAGAATATGAGCACGCAGGTGTCAGGAAGATTCGAGAGGATGTCGATGAACTTCTCCCTTCCGGCTTCGTTCAGACCGTCAAAATCAAAGTCGTGTACCAGTACGACGGAGCGCTCGCACATAGCGGGCAAAGCCTCCACACAGGTGGATATTTCATCCGGGTCAGTGTCCTCGCCCTTGAGCCTGTGAACATTAAAAGCCTCCAGACCGGCAGGTACTACACTGTCAGCCAGGAGGTTTGCGTATTTCTGTTTGAGGTATGACTCTTCGCCTTTGACGAGATAGACCTTTTTGAAATCACCGGTCTTAACGTCCTGACGAATCTCTTTGACATCGTACTTCATAAGGGTAATTATACTATAATTAGTTATGAAGTTCAATATATTGCACAATATAATGTGCCGCGACGGATGCTGCCGGGAGGAGGCATGAAAGCGCCGCGGTGCGCCTTTTGTCCGCCTTCAGTATGAGGGCGGATCCGATGAGAATCAGCGCCGCGGCCACGCCGACGAGAAAGTAGCCGGAGTTTATTGAAACGGAGGCAAAAGAGAGCCCTGAAATGAGCGATGTAATCTTCAGGACATATCTGATTATCAGCGCCGCGACCAGCAGGCACGGATGCTCAAAAGCCCGAAGCACCGGGATTTTTGCCAGTGTCACGGCAAAACCCGAGAGGATGATGGCAAATGATGTCACCGGTGTCACGAGCAGGTTCGCCGGCGGCGAAACCAGCGAGAGATTGCCGAGCACGAGCGCAGTCACCGGCAGAGTGAAAATCAGTGTGGAGACGGTGACGAGGACAACGGACACCGCATCATCCACCCTCCTTCTTATGTGAAAGTTCTTCACATATTTCTTCACCTTCGGTCTGACCTTCTCCTGCATATACGGAAACAGCACGAGTATTCCGAGTGTCGAAAAGAAGGAGAGCAGAAAACCGGTATCCCCTCCCGCGAACGGGTTTGCAGAAAGTATGATAATCGCCGCGAGACCCAGCGAATTCTTGCTGTCCGGCTGCCTCATGATCATCCTTCCGAGGAAGAAGATTATAACCATGATTCCCGCCCTTACCGCGCTCTTCGTAAAGCCCGTTACAGCCATGAAAAACAGGATGAATAAAATGGCGAAAAATGCCGATACTTTAACATTTGCGCCCCTTTTCAGAAGGCTCCTGTAGACCATCATCGACCAGAGCGATGTATGGAATCCGGAGACGGCCAGAAGATGGACGACACCCGTCCTTTTAAAGTTGTCATAGATGTAATCGGGCATCTCGGACTTGTCGCCCGAGAGCATGCCGAAAAGAGTCAGCGAACAGTCTGAGGGCAGGGATCTGAAAAGTTCATTCCTCATAAACTGACGGGTGTCATAGGCCTTTTGGCGAACGAACCCCAAAAGGCCTCCGTCTCCCGGCTCAGTCTTTATCTTTCCGTACGGGAACACCCCGATGTAAATGTCACGCGACTTTCTGTCCAGAGCATAAATCTTACCGCTGAAGGTGATTTCATCGTTGATATTTCCCTCAAAGAATTTGGATGAAAGCCTCAGTTTCCAACCTTTGAGCTCCCCTTTTGTCACCTTTACGATGTATCTGTTCGTACCCGCATCGGACCGCGGTTCAATCTCAATAATCCGCCCCGTCATCGTCTGTCTGGTGCCTGCATATTTCTGCGCCGGCTTCTGATGAAGTTCGGTCTTGAGACAGAAAAGGGCGCACGCGAAAAAGACCGATGCCAGGACGTATGACACGGTACGGTCATCTCGTGCGCCGAGTGCTATCATAGCTCCGAGCAGAGCCGAAAGTCCCAGTACTGCGGCAAAAAGCTCACCCGTAAGACCGGCCAGCATAAGGGCCCAGAGCATTGAAAATCCTATTTTGAAAAGCGGTACGGACATAAAAAAGGCAGCCCCTTCCGGACTGCCTTTTTATTCTCTTTTAGCCCGGAGGCCAGGTCATATCCCTGCCGCCGATAATGTGGAAATGAAGATGAGGTACGGACTGCTGTCCGCGCTCGCCGATATTGGAGACTACTCTGTAGCCTTCTTCGGCTATGCCCTCATCCGCAGCAATCTTCGGGATGACGGTGAAGATATGGGCGACGATATCCTTGTTTGAATCGTCAACTTCATTTACCGACTGAATGTGGGTCTTCGGTATGACGAGTACGTGTGTCGGGCCCTGGGGATTTATGTCACGGAACGCGTAACAGATATCATCCTCATAGACCTTTGTCGAAGGAATTTCGCCTGCAGCTATTTTACAAAAAAGGCAATCCATAAACAGTTTTCACTCCTTTTTTCGCTTTGTCAATGACTTAGGTATGAATGGTCGGGTTTTCCGTATGAACGGTAATTATATCATCGATTTCAGTGCGTCTTCGGCAGATGCGAGGGCTTCGTCGACCTTGCTTAAATCCTTGCCTCCCGCCATCGCGCTGTCGGGCTTTCCGCCGCCTGAACCGCCGGCAACCTGAGCCACCGCACGGACGATGTTTCCGGCGTGCGCGCCCTTGGCTACGGCATCCTTACCGCATGCGCAGGCGAAGCTGAGCTTTTCACCGCAGACAGATGCGAATACAGCTACAAGGGAAGCATCCGCCTCGGCGGCGCTGTCAGCCATTGTGCGGAGGTCTCCGCCCTGTACTCCGTCAACCTTGGAAGTGACGAGTTTCAGGCCGCCGACATCCTTCGCATCGCCGAGCATGTCCTTTGCGCTCTCGACGGCAATCTTCGCGCCGAGCGCCTCGACCTGTTTCTGTGCATCTTTGAGCTCGGCAACAGTAGCTGCGGCCTTGGTGTCGATGTCTTTTACGTTTGAGACTTTGAGAGCCGCGGCTGTCTTCGCTATGAGCTCGTCATTCTTCTCAATATACTCGAGAACACCCGTGCCCGTTACGGCCTCAATTCTTCTGACGCCAGCGGCGACGGATGATTCGGAAATAATCTTGTAAAGTCCGAGTCTGCCTGTGTTGTCGACATGTGTGCCGCCGCAGAACTCGGTGGAGAAATCGCCCATCTGTACGACACGGACAATATCGCCGTACTTCTCTCCGAAGAGAGCCATGGCGCCTATCTTCTTCGCCTCTTCTATCGGCATCTCTGTCATTGTGACTCTGAGGTTCTCAAGGATCTTCTCATTGACCTTGTCCTCAACCGCCTTTATCTCCTCAGCAGTCATTGCCTGGAAATGAGAGAAGTCGAAACGTGAGACTGTCGGAGATACAAATGAACCGGCCTGTTCAACATGTGAGCCGAGCACCTCACGGAGCGCAGCCTGAAGAAGGTGCGCAGCGGAGTGGTTTCTCATTGTTGCGAGGCGGAGTTTCTTATCAACATCGGCCGAGACGTCGAGGCCGGTCTTTACAA
>DBWX01000016.1:7346-24448 GCA_002309175.1 Ruminococcaceae bacterium UBA1227 | reverse complement strand
ACAGAAAAACTTTCACACACTCAAAAGAGCAGCTGATTACTCAGCTGCTCTTTTTATTATCGGTTATCTGCCGCTCTAAATAGTCATGATAAAGCATAACGGCACTGATCACTATGACAACGGCAACGAACACAAGGAGTGCCCTTTGCATCGTGGGCTTTGTTAACCTTTTTTCCTCTTTCATAAAACCAATCCGTTATGAATTTCCATTAAAACTTTCAAGCAATATTACTGCACTCCTTGCAGCACCTGTACCTTCAAATCCCCCGTTTGCGATACATTTGTTGGCCCATTCGGCAGCCTTTTCTTTATCTTCCGCTACGCCCTTTCCGCCGGCATACATCCAGGCAATTGCGTACATGTCGTAAGATTGATTCTTGCCTTCAAGAATATCCTTCATGAAAAGATCCATCGCCTTCGCATAATCCACATCTGTTCCTGTACCATAGAGATAGCAGAGTCCAAGTCTGTAGTAGCTTCCGGTATTCGAATACTTCTGAGCATACTCGAATACCTTGGCAGGATCGTTTTCAATGCCGTCATCGCCGTCATAAAGACCTCCTATCTCATAATAAGCAGATGCATAACCATTGTCGATACACTTCTGATAATATTCCATTGCCTTTGTGAGATCCTTGGTTATGGAGTTGTCGCCCGCGTCCAAGCCCTTCTCATAGAGCACTCCTATACAGAGAAGACCATTATTTTTAGCCTGCCACTCATCAGATTCCGCAGCCTTCTCGTAATACTCAAGCGCTTTCTTTCCGTCCATGTCAACACCGTTGCCGTTTTTATACATATTGCCCAGCATAACATATCCGATATCGGCACCGCCGTCAGCGGCCTTCTGCGCAAGTTCCATAGCCTTTGCATAGTCCCTGTCAACACCGCAGCCGTTGAGGTACAAGAGGGCCTGTCCGTAGTATCCGAGAACAGAGCCTCCGTCGATTGCCTTCTGGAAGTATTCACTTACCTCTGGCCAGCGGTCGGCGCCCTCTGAATATACTTTCATGATGCCGAGCCTGTAATAAGCATCTGCATTTCCTTTTTCGGCTGCAGTGGTGAAAGCTTCCAGTGCTCTGTTTCTGTCAAAGTTCACACCGTTACCGCCGAACCAGTAATTCATACCTTCAGCGTATGCGGCGTCAGCCTCTCTCTTTTCAACCTCTTTGGGGTCCTCGGTTGTGCTCTCTGTCTCAGTGGTCGTCTTGGTATCCGCAGGAGCTTTCTTTGCTCCGCATGCACAAAGTGTACCCACCATCAGGAGAGCAAGAAAAATTGATAACAGTTTTTTCATGAAGTTACTCCTTATTTGTTCGCCGGAGCAAAATCCGGATAGAGATAATCGTCGAGGTTTACATGGATGAATGCGTCTGTGTCACATCCGTAGTCTGTGTAAGCATTCTTGTGAACCTGTGACCAGGTTCCGTCAGGCTTGACGGTGATTACCATCGCGCCGCGCTGAAGGCCATAGCCCGCAATGCCCGCATATGCGGTGTTGTCGAGTGAATAGCCGTAACCGAGGGTTACGCCGCGGTACTCGACAACCGCGTTGTTGACGTGGTCATGGCCGAAGAAGCAGGCGTCGATTGCGTCAATTCCGTCAGGACCTAAAATCTCGAAGAAGTTGTCTACATCGTTCGGGTCCTTGTCAGTCTGACAGCAGCCGCCGTACCAGATGCGTCCGCCCATGTTCGGGTCAACCTGCTCGTCCCAGACACCTTCAATATACTTCGTATTCTCCGTATCCCGGAAATCGTTCTTCGCAAGTTCCCTGTAGGCCGTCTCAAACTCACCTATCGGAATATGGAAGAAGAAGAGAGATTTCGAATCGGGCTTGAGTGTTGCAAGTGTATCCTTAACCCACTCTGCCTGCTCATCGTGAATTACATCGTATCTCCAGTTGATGGAGGAAGCGATTGAATTGTCGATGTAGTCGTTCGAGTCAATTACAAAGAGCGGCTTCGTAATATCGCCCTTTGTGTTCTTCAGAAGAATGCACTGGTTTGTGACACCGTATCCGTCAAAGTCGGAATTGAAGATACAGTATTCATACTTCTCATTCATATACATCTGACCAAGCTTCGCTCTGTTTGTGTAGTCAAATGCCTCAGTGTCATGGTTGCCGAAGGCAATCGTGTAGTAACACTGAAGTGACTCAAATATGAGAGCAACTTCCTGTGAAACCATCTTGTTGTTGAGTGTGCCGCCGCCGCGGAACATGACATCCGGCACTGCGAAAATGCTGTCACCGTTTAAGATGACAAGGTCCGGTTTCTCCTGTGAGATCATCGTAGCGACTTCATACACAGTCTTCTTGTCCTTCTTTAAGGTGGCAAGACCGCCGCCTATGTGAAGGTCGTTGAGCTGCATAATCTTTATGTCCTTGTCACTCGTGATGGTATAGAAACCCTCTTTGCCCATCTCGGGAACCAGCTGCTTGTCATACGCGACCGGCTCATAGGACTTGATGTAGCTGCGGAGAATAATCTGAGCAACTCCGGTGCACGCGGTGTGAATGATGACCACCGCGAGGATGAGGATTAAAATACCGAGGAGTATTTTTCCGATTACTTTGAGTACCTTTTTCATAAGAAGTCCTCCTTACTTTATGCTTGTAATATCGTACGGTGTTTCCTGGTATACGAAATAGTTGAGCCAGTTTGAGTAGAGAAGGTTGGCCGATGAGCGCCATGTGACGGGCGGTTTGGGTGTCACCTTGTCTTTGGGGAAATAGTTCTTCGGAATATCGATGGGCTTTCCGGCCTCAAGGTCGCGGATGTATTCGTTGTAGAGCGTGTCCGCGTCATATTCCGAGTGTCCGGTTATGAAAATCTGACGGCCCTTCTTCGTCGAGACGGCGTAGACGCCGGCCTCCTTCGAAGAGGAAAGAATCCGAAGTTCCGGATGCGCTTCAATATCCTCGCGCCTTATTGTCGTATGGCGCGACTGAGGCACCATGAATATGTCGTCAAAGCCTCTGAAGAGCATTGAGTTCTTCTTCTCAACCTTGTGCGGGAAGATACCGAAGAGCTTTTCGGGAAGGTCATACTTCTTTATACCGTAGTGATAATAAAGAGCGGCCTGTGCTCCCCAGCAGATATGGAAGGTGGACCAGACGTGTGTCTTACTCCACTCCATTACCTCGCAGAGTTCCTCCCAGTAGTCCACCTCTTCAAACGGCAGGTGTTCAACGGGGGCTCCGGTGATTATCATGCCGTCGAAGTTCTGATCCCTGATCTCGTCGAAGGGCTTGTAGAAACTGAGCATATGGTCCTCGCTCGTGTGCTTTGAGACATGAGAGCGAAGCATTACGAGTTCGAGTTCAACCTGCAAAGGGGTATTGCCGAGCAGTCGGCAGAGTTGTGTCTCCGTCTCAATCTTCTTCGGCATGAGGTTGAGGAGCAGGATTTTAAGCGGACGGATGTCCTGCTTGCCCGCCCTGGTCTCCGTCATGACGAATATATTTTCCGAATTGAGTACCTTCTTCGCAGGCAGGTCAGTCGGAATTTTAATTGGCATGTGTCATCACCTGCTTTTCATAACGTAAAGGCGTGAGGCGAAGTCCGGGAATATACGTGTGTTGTCGTTCATTCCCGTACCGGCAAACGCCTGTTTGAGTTTGACTCCCGCGTACATCAGCACATCTCCGGACGCGGTGTATTCCTCAACTTCACCCGGCAGCTTGTAAATCTTTGAGAGTATGTGCAGAAGCTGTCCGTCATTCTTTATGTGTATGGGTGAAATCATATTTACAAGGTCACCGAAGGAAGTCAGATTGACCTTCTGGGTTCTTCCCTCGAACCTGTAGACTTTGTTCTTGTCAAGTCCGCGCGCAAGGTAGATATGTGAGCGGACATTGGGCTCTGCATGTTCCTGCATGAGCATGCCTATAGCGGTATTCCTGTCGGGCGATACAACCGTCCACTCATGGAGATTGCCCTGACGGCCCCTGTAGAAGTTTCCGTACTGGAGGACATCCCTGTACTCCTTGTAGAACGAAACCTGCTTACGGAGCTGCTGAGTGAGTGTGGCGAGTGAGAGGTCGGGAAGGTTCAGCTCATAGCCGAACACACCGAATATCGCCACATTGAAACGGGTCTCAAGCGGCATGTTCCTGAGTGTCTGATGGTTGGGTGAACTCGAGACATGCGCAGTGAGTGTCGACATCGGATAGCCGTAGCTGTAATTCGTCATACAGTTTACCCTGAAGAAGGCATCCGTATTGTCCGATGCCCAGATCTGCGGGAAGTATGAGAGAATACCGAGGTCGAACCTGTTGCCGCCCGAGGCGCAGCCCTCAAAGAGAATATGAGGGAACTTCGTCGTGAGCCTCTTCATTATCTCATAAAGACCCAGTACATATCTGTGGGCCACCTCTCCCTGTCTTTCGGGAGGAAGTTTCGAGGAGTATACGTCTGACATTATTCTGTTCATATCCCATTTGACATAGGATATTTTCGCGGAGGAGAATACATCGCTCATCGCGGAGATAATGTATTCCCTGACGTCCTCGCGTGTCAGGTCAAGTATGCGCTGGTTTCTGCCCTCCGAGTGGGCGTGACCGGGTATTTCAAGAGCCCAGTCGGGGTGCGCCCGATAAAGGTCGGAATCGACACTTACCATCTCGGGCTCGACCCAGATACCGAAATCAAGACCTATCCTGTTCACGGATTTCACGAAGTGGTCCAGGCCCTTGGGGAACTTCTCGGGATTGACCTTCCAGTCGCCGAGCGATGTAGTGTCGTTGTCCCTCTTGCCGAACCATCCGTCATCCATGACGAAGAGCTCGATTCCGATTGCCCTTGCCCTTGTGGCAAGCTTCATGAGTTTCGCCTCACTGATCTTGAAGTATGAGGCCTCCCATGAGTTTATGAGAATCGGACGCGGCTTGAATTTCCACTCGCCGCGGACGATGTGATTTCTGATAAACTTGTGCAGATTCTGGCTCATTCCGTTGAAGCCGTCCTTCGAGACCGTCATTATGGCCTCGGGAGATTCAAAGACCTCTCCCTTGTCCACGAAGTACTCGAAATTCTGCGGATTGATTCCCTGGACAAATCTCGTCTTGTTGAAGGATGATACCTCAACAGCCTCGTAGTGGTTGCCGCTGTAGACGAGGTTGAAGCCGTAGGCCAGTCCCTTGTCCTCATTGGTGGTATGGTTGGATATCATGACAAACGGGTTTGCCCTATTCGAGCTGACACCGGCAAGCGTGGAGTTGACCGCTTTTCCGGCATTCATCAAAAACTCGTTCTTGTTCATCTCACGTACCCAGGCGCCCGTGAATGTAGTGAAACGCAGGCCTGAGCGTGAGAAATCTATCTGGTTTGACATAAGTCTGCGAAGGCGTACGGGCGCCTGCGACTTATTTATAAATCTTGAAAAACGCGTTATTACATTTGAGTCCTCGTAGACGAAGTAATGAAGCTCCAGACAGAGATCGTAATACTCATCAACAAGGGTGACCGTGAGATGGTCGGGTTTTACATCGTCCGAATAAGACGAAGGCATACCGTGAAGTTTCGGGTTTTCTTTCTTTATGGTGTGGCTCCTGTAGAGGAAGTCACAGGTGGTGCCGCCGTCAGCATGGATGATCTCGATGAAGGGCTCTCTTATATCGCCCTTGCCGAGACTGCTCATCTCGAGGCACATGTCCTCAAGGGAGAATGACAGGTCGTCCTGTGTGTAGTTGATGGTGTTGCCCGGCGCGAATTCGCACTTCTCGACAAGTACGTCAAGGTCATCGGTGTCGATGTTGATTTTCCTGCCGTAGTAGAGATGCTCAAGGTGTCCGCTCTTCGTCACGCGAAAAGCGTAAGTGGTGTTTGCCGTGTCGAGAATGAAGTTGTTGTTTTCCGCTCTGATCATGGCTTACTCTCCTGTTCGGTCTTCGATTATTTCTTTTCTCTGCGAAAGTGTATCCGTAATCTCCTTCATCTTCTCCTCAGTCAGCTTGTAGTGCCTGATAAAGACAAAGCAGGCTATCGCGAAGATGAGCATGGGAACAATCGTGATAGTCACCTGAAGTCCGAGGAGATCGGAACCGGTGAGCAGGTTTCCGGCCGAGTGGCTCGTGTCCTTGCTTATGTGGAAAATCGCAATGCAGGCCGAGGCCACGAGGGCAGAGATACCGGAGGCAAATTTTACGACGAGGGTCTGGATTGAGAATACGACAGACTCCTCCCTGTTTCCCGTCTTGAACTCTCCGTAGTCAACCGAATCCGCAAGGAAGATGGTCAGGAGGACCAACAGAAGTCCGTTGCAGGTGAAGATAATAACTGCGGGGATGTAAAGGAACTGATGAGGCAGGCCGGTGAAGACTATCGCAGTGAAGATACTGTAGCCGACCACGGCGCCTATCAGGGCCGTCTTAAACACCGTTATCGCCCTCATGAAGCGACGCAACAGGCGGAAGACAAATATCATGGACAGGGCCTGCGAGGCGCCTCCCACAACCGCAAAGAGCGTATAGTTCTGATACCAGCCCGCTCCGCCTACAACATACTTGTAGTAGTATATGGCGAGGTTCGCGGTGATGTAGAATGCGGAGTTTATGAGTATTATCGTGAGTGCCATAGTCAGGGCCTGGTCGTTTGAAAACAGGGCCTTGAACATATCCTTTATGGACACGGTCTTCATATCCACCGTGGACTTCTCACGTACCGTAATTGCGAAGTATGAGATAACCAGGCCCGTAAAGACGGAAATGATAATGGCAAATATTGAGAATCCTCTTCGCTCATCTCCCCTGCCGAGCGCCATGACGCACATCATTGTGGCGACAGTCACCACGGCACCGCCTATTGTGGCACAGGTGCGGCCGAGCTGCGTTAAGTTTTCACGCTCGGGCCCCGGCTTTGTAAAAGCCGGCACAATAGACCAGAACGGGATATCCGCCATTGTGTAGGTGACACCCCAGAGTATATAGAATACTGCGGCATAGACGACGAGTCCGCTGCCGTCAAGTTTCGGCGGTGCGGAGAAGAGCAGAAGCGTAACCAGAAGGTTTGCTATCGTACCGATTAAAATCCAGGGACGAAACTTGCCCCATCTCGTCTTCGTCTTTGCCGCTATAACGCCCATGATCGGATCGTTGAAAGCATCAAAGACGCGGGCCACGAGCAGGATTATTCCCATCGCCCACGCCGAGGCCCCGAGCACATCCTGATAGTAGTAGAGGACATAGCTCGTGGCGAGCATGAACATCATATCCTTGCCTACGGCACCCAGGCCGTAGGCTATTTTTTCTTTTCCGTTAAGCTTGGTTTCCAAATTCTTTGTTCCTTGTCTCAGATTGTTTCAAGTGCCTGTGCGAGGTCCTCTATGAGGTCGTCCGCGTTTTCAAGTCCGCAGGAGTAGCGGACGAGGTTTGCGGGTACGCCGGCAGCGATGAGTTCCTCTTCGGAGAGCTGTCTGTGTGTTGAGGTCGCGGGGTTTAAACAGCATGTGCGGGCATCCGCGACATGGGTCTCTATGGCCGCGACTTTTAAAGCCTTCATAAACTTCTCGGCTGCGGCCTTTCCGCCCTTTACGCCGAATGATACGACACCGCAGGTGCCGTTGGGCATATATTTCTGAGCGAGTGCATAGTCCTTGTTGCCGGGAAGGCCGGGATATGTTACCCATTCAATCTTGTCGGAGCTCTCAAGGAACTGAGCAACCTTGAGGCCGTTCTCGCAGTGGCGGGCCATGCGGACCGGCAGGCTCTCAAGACCGAGGTTTAAATAGTACGCGCTCTGCGGGGACTGAACCGTACCGAGGTCGCGCATGAGCTGTACGACAGCCTTGGTGATGTATGCGCCCTCAAGACCGAAGCGCTCGGTATATGTCACGCCGTGGTAGCTCTCATCGGGTGTTGTAAGACCCGGATATTTATCGGCATATTTATTCCAGTCAAATTTACCGGAGTCGACAATGGCTCCGCCGACGGCTGAGCCGTGGCCGTCCATGTACTTTGTCGTTGAGTGGGTGACAATGTCAGCACCCCACTCAAACGGACGGCAGTTTACAGGCGTCGCAAAGGTATTGTCGACGATTAAAGGCACGCCGTGCTTATGAGCCGCGGCGGCAAATTTGTCAAAGTCGAGCACGGTAAGCGCGGGATTGGCGATAGTCTCGCCGAAGAGCGCTTTCGTGTTCTCCTGAAACGCCGCGTCAAGTTCCTCCGGCGTGCAGTCGGGATCGACAAACGTAAAGTCGATACCCATCTTCTTCATCGTTACGGCGAAGAGATTGTATGTGCCGCCGTAGATGGCCGTGCTGGAGACGATATGGTCACCTGCCGAGGCGATATTGAAGATTGCGAAGAAGTTCGCGGCCTGGCCCGAGGATGTGAGCATGGCGGCCGTGCCGCCCTCAAGCTCGGCAATCTTGGCCGCGACATAGTCGCAGGTCGGATTCTGGAGGCGTGAGTAGAAATAGCCCGATGCCTCAAGGTCAAAGAGCTTGCCCATCTCCTCGCTGGTGTCGTACTTGAAAGTCGTGCTCTGGATTATCGGTATCTGGCGCGGCTCGCCGTTTTTCGGCACATAGCCGCCCTGAATGCATTTTGTCTCAATTCTTTTTGACATTGGTATTTGCTCCTTTATTTCCATGAACTATTGAGGTCAACAGTCCTGTTGAATATTATCTTTCCGCCCTCTATGTCGGAATACTTGTCCACCGTGTAGTAGCCCTTGCGCATAAACTGGAAGGTGTCACCAATCTTCAGTCCCGAAAGGAAGGACCTGTCAACAACGGAATCTTTCAAAACCTCAAGTGAGTTCGGGTTTAAATACTCGCCGAGTTCCTTTGAGTCGTCCGAAGGATTCTCAACATTGAAGAGTCTGTCATAGAGACGGACCTCAACATTTGCAGCACTGTCGGCAGATACCCAGTGGATGGTGCCGCGTACCTTGCGGCCGTCCGGTGTCTCTCCTCCCCTTGACTCGGGGTCATATGTGCAGTGAAGGCAGGTTACATTGCCCTCATCATCTGTCTCGTATGAGTTGCAGGTAATATAGTAAGCGCTCTTTAAGCGGACCTCATTACCCGGGAAGAGCCTGAAGTACTTCTTCACCGGCTCTGCCATGAAGTCATCCTGCTCGACATATATCTCGCGTGAGAAGGTGACCTTTGAAGTGCCGAGTTCCGGCTTGTCCGGATGAAGTGGCGCTTCGATAATCTCCGTCTTACCCTCCGGGTAGTTGTCTATGACAACCTTCAAAGGGCGGAGAACGGCCATGGCTCTCAGCGCGTTGACATTGAGATTGTCGCGGACGCAGGCCTCGAGAAGGCCGAAGTCTACGACCGAGTAGGCCTTCGAGACGCCTATGCGTTCGCAGAAGTCGCGAATGGCGGCTGCGGGGAAGCCCCTGCGGCGCATGCCCGAGATTGTGACCATCCGCGGATCGTCCCAGCCGTCGACGTAGCCGCCCTCAACGAGGTACAGCGAACGTCTCTTGGATGTGACGCAGTAGTTTAAGTTAAGTCTCGCGAACTCTATCTGACGCGGACGCTGCCAGCCGAGCATCTCGGCTACGTCGCCCTCATCAAGCACCCAGTCATAAAGCGGGCGGTGGTTTTCAAATTCAAGTGAGCAAAGTGAGTGCGTAACGCCCTCCTTCGCGTCCTCCAGGGGATGAGCGAAATCGTACATCGGGTATACACACCACTTGTCGCCCTGTCTGTAGTGCGACAGGTGCGCGATTCTGTAGATTACGGGGTCGCGCATGTTCATGTTCGGCGAGCTCATGTCTATCTTCGCGCGAAGGACACGCGCTCCGTCCGGGAACTCGCCCTTCGTCATGCGCTCGAAGAGTTCCAGGTTCTCCTCGACCGAGCGGTCCCTGTAGGGACTGTTTTTGCCCGGCTCGGTCAGTGTGCCCCTGTACTCCTTCATCTGCTCGGGAGTTAAATCGCACACGAAAGCCTTGCCCTTCTTTATGAGGTGTATTGCCACCTCGTACATGAAGTCGAAGTAATCCGAGGCGTAGAGTGTCGGAGGCAGTTCGCTCTCGACCAGCCACTCTATATCCTCGCGGATTGACTCGGCGTACTCAATGTCCTCCTTGCCCGGGTTCGTGTCGTCCAGACGGAGGTTGAAAGTACCCTTGTACTTCTCCTTCGTAAACCAGTTGATGCATATTGCCTTCGCGTGGCCTATGTGAAGATAGCCGTTCGGCTCAGGCGGGAACCTCGTCTGGACGTGGTCATACACGCCCTTCTCCAGGTCCTCGTCTATAAAATCATGTATAAAATTACTCGGTGTTGAATTCTCTTCAACATTCAAAATTTCTTCCGCCATTCTCTTCTCCTAAGAAAGTGCATTTATCATATTCTCAATGCGGGCATTCACTTCCGCCTCGCCGAGGATCTTCATAATCTCATAAAGATCGGGTGTATTTGTGCGCGATGTAATGGCCACGCGTATGATAGTCGAGACATCACCCACATGTCCTTTGTACGCTTCGGGATTCGCCTTGTACTCCTTGACATTCGGAGTGAAGCCCAGAGGCTCACAGATATCCTTTATACGGGCAAACCAGGTGTCCTTGTCGTCCGCAATATTCCAGACATCTTTGTACTTCTCAAGTACAGCTACGGCCGCAGCCTTGTCTATATGCTCGGGAAGCACGGAATAGTCCGGTCTGTAAAGTGAGTCATAGAAGTAAGCGACATAGTCGGGAACATCCGCCCACTTCGCGATATCTTTTCTGGGTTTGGGATTTTCTCTGTCGATGTTGAGTATCGCTCTCGCCTTTTCCCTGTCCGCGTCAAGCAGGGCGTAAAAGCCGGGATTGTACTCCTTCGCCCAGGCGAGTGTTCTCTCGAGCACCCAGTCCGCGTTCTTCCTGCAGATAACGTTCTTTGAGACATCGTTCATCTTCACAAGGTCGAACAGTGCGCCCGAGACACTCATCTTCTTCAGGTTGAACGGGAAGTCGGAAAGCGCGGCATCGGGATTTGCCCTGCGCCAGTCCTCAAAGTTTGAGTTTGCCAGAGTGTAGAGATACTCAAGTACGGACTCCTTCGGGAAGCCCTGCTCGCTGTAGAACTCCACGGCAGCCTCCGGGTCTTTCCTCTTTGAGAGTTTTCTCTTTCCGCCCTCGTCAAGTTTCATGATAGGCGCGATGTGCGCATACTTCGGAACCCTGAAACCGCAGGCCTTGAAGAGCTGTATGTGTGTGGGCACGGAGGAGATCCACTCATCACCGCGGACGACATGTGTCGTACGCATCAGGTGGTCATCGACGCAGTGCGCGAAATGATAGGTGGGAATACCGTCGGTTTTTAGAAGGACTACATCGACAATATTCTCAGGCATCTCTATCTTGCCCTTTATCATATCGTCAAATGTTATCTTGCCGTCCTCACGTCCGGGCGAGCGCAGGCGGATGACATAGGGCACGCCGGCCTTTATCTTCTCCTCTATGTCCTCAAGTGACAATTCCCTGCACTTTGCGTATTTTCCGTAATATCCCGGTGTGACGCCGGCAGCCTCCTGCTCTGCGCGCATGGCCTCGAGTTCCTCAGCCGTGCAGAAGCAGGGGTAAGCGAGGCCCTGTGCCACGAGCATCTTTGCGAAGCAATGATAAATAGGAGCTCGTTTCGACTGCGTGTACGGTCCGTAGTCGCCGACTTCGGAGTCAAAGCCCGTCACGCCTTCCGTGACGTCTATTCCGAAGTCGGAAAGGCCCTTGATGATTCCGGACACGCCGTCCTCAATCTCGCGCTTCTTGTCAGTGTCCTCAATACGGAGATAGAACCTGCCGCCGGACACATCGGCCGTAAGTTTCGATATCAAACAGGAAAAAAGACCACCTATGTGAAGATAGCCCGTCGGCGACGGCGCGAATCGTGTCACTCTCGCGCCCTCCGGCAGTCCCCTGTCCTTGTAGAGTTCTTCATAGTATTCCGGAGTCTTGTCCACGGAAGGGAACAGAAGCTCCGCCAATTTTTCAAAATCCATACACTTCTCCAAATTAATATATAGATAATTAATTATAAGACATAATACCTTAATTGTAAATAATCTTGTCACGGGGACGGTTCTTCTGACAACAATAGTTGTCTTGAAAAAAGTTATCGTCAGTGCGATAATGAAAAGGAACTGTATTTTGAAAGGAGATTCCAAATGAGCAAAGGTAAAATTGCCGTTATCGGTGCAAACCAGGGTGGTCTGGTCTTTGCCAAATTCGCCTGTGACTACGGCTTCGATGTAACCATCTATGAGGCCTGCGCAAAGGACAAGGTTTCATACAACTGGACTGACGACTGCGAGTTCAAGGTATTTGAGGAACTCGGATTCGGAATGCCTCCGCAGAATGTCTGGTACCGCAAGAAAAACTGGACTTTCGTCCCTCCGAGAAAGGAAGTTGAAGTACCCCTTCACATCCCCGAGGACGAACTCGACCTCTCCTGCTTCCGCAGACCTTTAAACGACTGGCTTGAAGGTTTCGCTCTCAAGGCAGGTGCGAAAATTCACTACTCCACACCGGTTAAAAAGGTAGTCGTTGATGACGGAAAAGTCGTAGGTATTAAGCTCAACAACGGTAAGACCGTAAAGGCCGATCTCGTTGTCGACATCGGCGGTGTTGACTCACAGGTCCGCCGCAGCCTTCCCGAGAAGTTCGGCATTCAGCGCGAAGTCGCAGACAGCGACAAATTCTATGTCCGCAGGACATATTTCAACATCCCCGAAGGCACAGAACTTCCCACAGCTACAAACAAAGTTTACTTAAAACACTTAAATGAACTGGGTATCTCCTGGTGCATTCTCGGCGAAAACAAGGATGAAGCAGATGTCCTCATCGGACGTCTCGGAAAACTTCCCGACAAGGTTCACGCCAATGCCCTTGAAGACATGAAGAAGGACAACCCCATAATCGGCGACAAGGTCGTAAACGGCGGTCAGCTCCTCGCCATCCCGGTTCGTCATCCCCTTCCCTGCTTCATCACAGACGGCTACGTCATCCTCGGCGACTCCGCCTGCATGACCATCCCCATGCTCGGCTCGGGCATGGCCTCAAGCATGCGCGCGGCCAAGATCCTCGCCGACGTAATCAGAAAGCCTAAGGACGGCAAGCGCTTCTCCAAGGAGAACCTCTACCGCTACCAGTACAAGTTCATGACACAGATCGGCTGCCGCCACGCCGGCATCGACCTCATGAAGAACTGGCTCCTGGCCTCTCCCAAAGGCGCCGTCGACTTCCTCTTCAACAAAGGCGTCGTCGGCGAGACCGTCATGCGCCAGGGAGCCGAGGGCCGCATGGTCATGATGAGCCCGAAGGAACTTGTTCTCGCCGGCGTCCGCGGCGCGACAAAGCCCATCCTTCTCATAAAACTCGTACTCCTCATTGTCAACATGTACCGCGCTTACTTCTTTGTAAAACTCCGCATGCCGAAGAAATACAAGAAGCGCGCCTTCAAGAACTGGCAGGAAAAGTACGAAGCAATGTACAAATAATCAAAAACAGCAAAACAGCAAAAACAGTAAAAGAAAAAGCCTTCGGGATAATCCCGAAGGCTTTTTTGTTTAGTTAAGTCTAACAGTTATTTGTTCGGCTTTATGTTGTTCCAACCACTTTATAATTGCTCTCAGCACATCTTTTGATTCATTGTAATCAAAGGTTTTTCCCTCATATTGTCTGGCGTCTTTCAGATAAGACTCCACATCAACGGGGTGCATCACACAACCGTCTGCATATGGTCCTGAGAACTCATTATAGTCTTTAGAAAGACCATCTTGCTTTATCGGTGTAGAGGAAGGGTCACCAAATATATCTTCAATATATCCGTCCCAAATATGCAGTGAGTCCTCACCGGTAGAAAATACCAGTTCCTCTTCTCCCTCATATCCCTCGTAGAATTTATAATTATCATGCTTTCCAATGGCCATTATCTAACATCTCCTTCTGTTTCTTTGTTGCGTTGCCGTTTTTACGTGCACGTATTGCCGCATTCCAGGTTTTTTTGTCAACCCACTTGGGACTTCCGTTTGTGTGTTTGCCTACCATTACATATTGTTTTGATGGTCTGGCATTAGGTCCTGATCCAATTCCCGGCAAACGTTTTTCAACAACCCAAGAATCACCTTGCCCTTCAGGTGCACCGGGCGTTCTCGTATGCCAACGGCACTGGTATTTATACTTTCCATGTTGCCAAGAATACTTTAGTTGACTATAACCGTTTTTTCTTTCAGATTTGACAACCGCAGTTTTAGGTATTTTAATTGGGGCGCTTTTAGGAAGCGTATCTCTAATATACTCTTCAAAAGCAGTTAAGGAGTTTTCATTCTTATTTACAATATCAAAATACGAATTCTGCTCAAGGGATGTTTGTGGAGAACCGCTAGTGCCTCTAACAAGGCCACTATTATTACCTTTCATTTTACATCACCTTCTTTCGGGTGATGCTTTTTTGATGTGTTCCAGGTTTTTTGCGAATTAGGGGGGACTATTACATTTATGCCTTGTTCTAGCGCATAGGCGAACAATTCATTAACAATTGCATTATCTCCACAAATATCAAAAACGATAATTGTATGCAGGGACAATGTATCAACCGTAAACTTTACTGCAGCTTTAATGTTTTCACGTTCCACTTCATTGTCCACATAACACATTGTGCTGAAAGCAACAACATGGCAATTTTCAAGACCATTAAGATAAAATGGCAAAAAATCAATTAGCGGATAAGTTATGTTGGGAAAAACAATTGCATTCAGTTCCATTGCAAGCCAAAGTGATATTACTCTGGCTTTTTTTAGGCGATATAAGTTTTCAAGTATATCTACATCCCCAAATTGAGAAAAATCCGGAGAGATAAAGAACTGCACCCCTTCAAAGCGTTTCTTAAATTTTTTAAGGAGACGCTCATCATTATGATAAATAGCATTGTATAGCCCATGCATTCCATCAAACGTATTATCATATTGATAAAATGCTACAGCTGTCCTATCAGTCACATGGTAATCCGCAGGATGCGCATATCCAACAATAAAGTCTGGAAAAACATCTGTGTCACAATACAACTCGGGCAATTCAAGATACTCCGAGTAATAAGTTTTGTTTGTGTACCTGAGATAATTCAAATTGAATAGTTTTCCTAGGTCTTTAGGTACACGTTCTTTTACGCCTTGAGCATTTTTTATGCTTTCATAACGCTTCATAGCAAAGCCCTCCTTTGGGTGTTATGCATAGCACAAAGTACTTGCACTGTCCCTCAGAAGTATGCTACAATAGACTTGCCTAGAGAGTATCGTAGTATACTCCAGAGAAAGCACGTGGTCGTTTTGGCTATGTGCTTTTTTATTTTTCCGGATTTAGTCTCTTATCAATTTCATCAATTGGGAGACGTCTTTCCGTATGTTCCTTAAATAGTTTCAGACAATTACGATACTTGATTTTAGTAATGAATCCGCCATTATATAGTTCATCAAGCAAACCGATTGTTCCGAGTACTGTAACATTTTCTGCTTCGGCTGCTTTTCTCAGCGCCCTATCACCGGTCAAAAGAATTATTTCTCTATTTTTAGCGATAGAGAGCGCAATTCTGTCATATGCGGAGAGTTTAACATACTTATTTGCCAACTCCTCCGCATAGTAGAATTCTTCAATAGTTATTCCGACACCCTCCAGACCATTCTTAACTAAAGTTTCAAGAAGTTCCGGAGGCGATATTATTTCATCTCTCAATGCCTCTTTATACATAATGTATTTATAGGGCATTCTGAAAGGTAAATCTATCTTTGATATACAATTAAAGTCGAACCAGACATTAGTATCGCTGCTTATGTATTTATACTCTTCCAATAACTACACCTCCACCAAGCCACAATACTTTGTGATCTCAGCGCAAGGCATTTTCAGAAGTTCAGCACCTCTTTGTATACTGATACCTTCTTCGTTAATCGCGCGATATACGAGTTGTTTGAAAAGTGTAGGCTCTTCAGACTTCTTTACTCTATTGGGCTCATTCTTTTTCCAATTGGCTTTGTTGGCATTAATATAGAAATTCTTCGCCTGATAACCTGCCATTATTCCCGCTTGTGAAGCCCTTGTCACAAGCAGATACATTGAAATACCATATTCCTCACAAATAAGGGCCATATCTTTTGTGGGAGCATATCTATGTTCTCCAAGTTCCCTGACAAGGTCTTCATCAGGTATAAGAAATGCTCCGGCAATTTGAGTTGCTCTTTTCTCGTTCTCAGTTTCCTTGCTGTCATCCCATTTAAACATCAAATGCGCAAGTTCGTGAACAATTGTCGTACGTTTTCTTTCAGGACGCATTTTGCCGTTAATAACAATATAAGGATATTCATTGACAAATCCATTCATTCCGGAAAACTTTTCACTGTTGATATCAACTTCAAGAATCATGATACCCTTGTTTTCCAGGACTCCGATTATCTCATCAATAGGACCGTTTTCCTGAAGTGATAAGTGTTTCCTGAGATTTAATGCATCCGTATTGAAATTATCGCTTAATTTAATGTGGTTGCACTTGGGAGGACTTACAAGAGGATCTCCTCCTATACAATCAACAGCATCAAAGAATCTGCTGAAATATTCCTCTACAGACTCTTTAATGTATTCCTGTTGTTCTTTTTTTAAACTAGAGTTTTTACGGAATTCTTTATGCTCAAATACCAATGTGGATTTTCTGGAAGACAAAAAATCAGCGACATAGATACCAAGAGCATCCGCAAGTTTTTCAATTGTCTCCATGCTAGGCTTACGATCACCACTTTCATAGTGAGCTATAGCCATAGGTGTAACGCCACATGCTGCTGCAAGTTCTTTTTTAGTCATATTATTTTTTAATCGATAATACTTCAAATTCTTTTCAAACATCTTGCTGGTCGCCACCTTTCGTGTTTATTTTACGACAAAAAATTGTATTTGTAAACACATTTTGTTTATTTTTATCGATTATTTTCGTAAAACAAACGCTCAGAAGTAAAAGAAAAAGCCTTCGGGATAATCCCGAAGGCCTTTTTTTCTTTAAGAATTAACTTATTTAAGTGTAACCTTAGCGCCGACTTCTTCAAGCTTAGCCTTAGCTGCCTCAGCATCTTCCTTGCCCATTGCTTCCTTGATTACCTTGGGAGCGCC
>DBWX01000016.1:0-7167 GCA_002309175.1 Ruminococcaceae bacterium UBA1227 | reverse complement strand
ACGAGCTCTGAAAGCTCAAGAACTGACATCTTTTTGATCTCTTCAAGAAGAGCTGCTACTTTATCTGCCATTGTTTTAATCCTCCAATATTATAGATTAGTTTAAATTACAAATTATTCAGCCGGAGCTGCTTCCTCTGCAGGAGCTTCCTCTGCGGGAGCCTCTTCTGCGGGAGCTGCTTCTTCAGCTACAGGTGCTTCCTCTGCGGGAGCTGCTTCCTCAGCCTTCGGAGCCTCCTCTGCGGGAGCTGCTTCCTCAGCCTTCGGAGCTTCCTCCTTAGCGGGAACCTCTTCACCGCTCTTGTCAACAACTGCCTGAAGTACACGGGCAAATGCTGCGATAGGAGCGTTGAAAGCGTTGCAAACTGTTGCAAGAAGAACGTCCTTCGTAGGAAGGTCAGCAAGGCTGTTGATTGTTGCAAGATCAACAACTTCACCATCCATGAAGCCGCTCTTGATGTTGAAGTCCTTGTGAGAATCAGCGAACTTCTTAAGGATACGGGCCGGAGCTACGTAATCCTCCTCACAGAGTGCAAGAGCTGTTGTTCCGGAAAGGACTGCCTCAAGACCTGCAAGACCTGCCTCCTCAGCTGCACGCTTGAGGATAGAGTTCTTTACAACCTTGTAATTGACGTTGTCCTTACGGAGTTCGGCACGGAGTGCCGTATCGTCTGTAACGGTAACGCCGCTGTACTCAACGAGCACGCCTGTGCATGCTGCCTTAAGTTCTTCGGCGAGAGCCGCAACTGCTTGTTTCTTGGTTTCAAGTACGCTTGCGCTTGGCAAAATATTCACCTCCTATGAATATTAAAAGCCCTTCCTTGTCTGCACAAGGAAGGGCATTAAAGACATAATAAATATGTTTTAATCCGTCTTTCCTCGGCAGGTAAGGTTGTGACCTGTTACGTCTTTCGACACCTGCTGTCTTAGGTGGACAGCGAGAATATACTAACACACGCAGGTACGCGTGTCAATACCAAAATTATTTCTCTGAAGGAGCCATTAAATACTTGTTCGCAGCAAACTTAACGCCGGGGCCCATTGTCGCTGCAACTGCGCAGGACTTAATGTACTGGCCTTTAAGTGCTGAGGGCTTAGCTTTAACGATTGCTTCCATGAGAGCGTCAAGGTTTTCACCGAGCTTATCAGCGCCGAATGAAGCCTTGCCGATGGGGCAGTGGATGATATTCGTCTTATCAAGACGATACTCAATCTTACCTGCTTTAGCCTCTTCTACGGCCTTACCTGTGTCAGGTGTAACCGTACCGGCCTTCGGTGTAGGCATGAGACCACGGGGACCGAGTACCTTACCGAGACGACCGACGAGGCCCATGCAGTCAGGGGCTGCGATAGCTACGTCGAAGTCAAGGAAGTTCTCGTTCTGGATCTTCTCTACGAGGTCCTCAGCGCCTACGATGTCAGCGCCTGCTGCCTCGGCTGCCTTAGCTGCATCGCCCTTTGCGAAAACAGCTACGCGAACCTTCTTACCTGTACCGTTAGGTAAAATTACGGCACCGCGGACCTGCTGGTCAGCGTGACGTGAGTCAACGCCGAGACGGATATGAGCTTCGATTGTCTCATCGAATTTAGCTGTTGATGTCTTTACAGCGAGGTCAAGTGCTTCTTTAGGATCATATACTTTGGTTCTGTCAACGAGCTTTGCAGCGTCAACATATTTCTTACCGTGTTTCATTATTCTTTACCTCCCAACAAGATTAATCAACAACAGTGATGCCCATGCTGCGAGCTGTACCCATGATCATGGATGTGGCTGTCTCGATGTTAGCCGCATTGAGGTCGGGCATTTTCTGCTCTGCAATCTTCTGGCACTGTTCTTTTGTGATTGTTGCAACCTTATTCTTGTTAGGTTCACCTGAAGCCTTCTCAATGCCGCAGGCCTTCTTGATGAGGACTGCTGCAGGAGGAGTCTTTGTGATGAAAGTAAAGCTGCCGTCTGCGTAAACTGTGATTACGACGGGGATAATGAGACCCATGTCGTTCTTTGTGCGCTCATTGAAATCCTTGGTGAAAGACATAATGTTAACACCATACTGACCGAGTGCAGGACCTACCGGCGGTGCGGGAGTTGCCTGTCCGGCCGGGATCTGAAGTTTGATAAAACCTTTGATTTTCTGAGCCATTTTTATTCACTCCTTAAATATGTGGTAGTTGGCGGACACCTTGAAGTGTCCTCCCACTGAGGGGCCTTTAGTTATTTGCGGCAAGTTCAACCTGATTGAGTTCAAACTCTGTGGGTATCTCTCTGCCGAACATGGAGATTCTGACAAGGACATAGTTCTTGTCCACGTCGAGTGATTCAACAACACCCGAGTAATCCGCAAGCGGACCGTCGACGATGTTGACCATATCTCCGACATTGTAGTTGACTTCAACTACTCTCTTTTCTACGCCGAGCTTCGCAACTTCCGCCTCCGTAAGGGGAACGGGCTTGCTCTCGGGACCTACAAAACCTGTAACGCCGCGGGTGTTACGGATTACGTACCAGGCCTCATCGGACATTGTGAGTTCGTCTTTGACTTCCTGTACTGCGAGTTTTACAAGTACATAACCGGGCATAAGCTTACGCTCGACTTCCTTGCTCTCTCCGTTTTCCTTGATTTCCGTTACTATTTCAGTAGGTACTTTGACTTCGAGAATCTGGTCTTCCATGCTTCTGTTGGCAACGACCTTCTCGATATTGTCTTTTACCTTGTTTTCATAACCTGAATAGGTATGGATGACATACCATTTGGAAATTCCTGCCATTTAAAAACCTCCGAAATTAAAAGAGATTCTGAAGCATTACAACCGCTGCCTCAGCCGTGCCTGTGCCGGCAAGTCTGTAGACAAGGTCAATAAGCTGGCGGAATAAAAGGTCACTGATCCAGACACCGGCACCGATAACTACGGTTACCATAAGAACAACGCCTGTGTTCTTAACTGTCTCAGACCATGACTGCCAAGCGATTTTCTTGGACTCACCTCTGACGTCCTTGAAGAACTGCTTTATCTTGCCGAAAATATTGGGCTTCTTGTCGGAAGTCTTCTTTTCAGCAGGCTTCTTTTCTGCCTTCTTGGGGGCAGCTTTTTCAGGTTTGGAATCCTTAAGGCTCTTTTTATTGTCTGCCATAAGTTCTCCTCCTTACTTGGTCTCTCTGTGGAGAGTGTGCTTCTTGCAGAATCTGCAGTACTTGTTCATCTCCAGACGATCAGGTGTGTTTTTCTTGTTCTTCATTGTGTTGTAGTTTCTCTGATTGCATTCTGTGCAAGCGAGTGTAACTTTAACTCTCATAACGGCACCTCCATTTTGTCATTTTGTGTTTGCCTCCCTCTTAAAACAGGGCACAAAAAAAGAACCCTCTTTGAGAGGTACAAACATACTACCACAAGGGCACCTTAAAATCAAGCGTTTTTTGCCTTTGCGATGCAGTTTTTTGCACTTTTTTCAGGGCAGATTTCAAGGGACCCAACATATTGTGGGTCCCTTTAATATTTTACCTATATTATGGCTCGTCGTAATCATCAAAAGCGTCGTTTAAATACTCGTCTATCGGGTCAGCCGGCTTTTGTACGACATCATCAATCGAATCGTCCTCATAAGGGGGCTCTTCGTACTTCCTCATCCTGAAGATCATGGCTGCCGAGCCGAATCCGACACCCAGTGCCGCAACACCGACTACGGCCAGAAGCCACCACGGCACTCCGTCCTTTACCGGCTCGGCCTCCTTGGCCTCCGGCTCAGGCTCCGGTTCCGCCTCCGGCTCCACCCCTATAAGGCTCGCCGGTAGTCCCACCGTATCCTTGCCGCCGAACTCATCCATACGAACGACATAGAAAGTGTATTCCCCTACTGTGCCGTCTTCAGCCGTAACCTTTACGACAAGTTCGTTTATACCGATTTTCAACGCCTGATCCTCTACGTTTTCAACACCCTGTGCAAGAGGGTCTGCAGCAGCGCATTTGACGCTGAATTTCTCTATTTCATACGGAACGTAAACTACATATTCCTTTTGGTCTGTTTTGAAAGCAGGTGAAAAATCACCATAGCTTATTTCTATGCTTGTGATTTTCGTATTATTGCTTGCCTTATAGTTAGGATCCTGTTCACGTTCGCATGTAATTGTGTATGTTTTCGTAGCGCCTGAGGGAGCGGTTACTTTGATATAAACCGTGTTCTTTCCCACCCTGAGGTCAGCGCCTGATACTGAAACATCCGCGCCCTGAGCATTTGCAGCAGCTGAAATATTAAGTCTCGCTACATCAAACTTTACTTTTCCGCATGAATACGTAAGTGTATTCGGGCTGAAAGCAGGTGTCATCGGTACATTTGAAACTGAAAGAGACGCGAGTGTGCAGTCATTTGAAGGCGGTGCTTCGACCGTTCTAGAGGCTGATACCGAGAAACTATTCTCTGTATTTACGTCTGTCGCAATAGTACCGCTGAATCCTATGTTTATGTTTGTTCCGGTGGCTACACCCTGATTGACCTTAAACGTGGCAGTAAAAGATACGGAATCAGTTGTACCGCTGTCACGCTGCGCAAAAACGGTATTTCCGCTTGATGAGAAATTTGCCCAGTGGCTTCCGCCGCCGTTGGATACACCCTGAAGCGTAACCTGACTCGAATCATAATTAAAAGTACCACTGTACGAACCCACCGCACCATAGGCAGTGAAAGTAACCGTAAAGGTCTCACCAGCGCGTGCGGTTCCTCCTGCACTGAGACTGCCTGAGTTTGCCGCATTTGCGCTTATAGTACAAAACGCAAACAAAAACGTAAGTGTAAGTAACAGAGCTAATGCTTTTTTCATACCTGCCTCCGTTTAATAAGCTTTCGGAACTATTCTGCTGACACCGAGAATATGATCACGTACGCCAAGCGAGTCAGCAGCGGTAATCTTGCCATCACCATTTATGTCGGCGGCTTTAAACCTGACCGCATCAAGCTGAGATGCGCCTAAAATCTGGTCACGTATACCAAGAGAATCCGCAGCAGTAACATTACCATCCCCGTTTATATCACCGGTTACTATAACAGTATAAGACTTAACCACAGTACTGCCATCTTTAATCTGAACAACGCATCCGGTTGAAACGGGAGTGCTGCCGGTTATTGCAGTTCCGTTCTTAATAACGGTAATGTATTTCCTCTCGTTTATACCTGCAAGAAGTTGGTCAACAGTAGTACCTACGGAGATTTTACTGATGAACGACGCATTGTTATTTACAGAATACGTACCGGATGTAGCAGATGACGGAACACTGCTTGAGCCACCACTCGTTACGTTCACATTTATAACTGCGAACGAACCGTTTGCCAGGTAAGCCACAACTTTTGTTGTACCGACCGCAACACCCGTGACAACACCCGAGCTGTTCACAGTTGCAACTCTGGTATCCCAGGAGAAGTAGCGGGGCTTTTCGGTACTTCCGCTGTCCTGCTTAGTGTTAAACTGAATCGTTTTGCCCTTCGCAACATTCAGAGTTGCCGCAGGCTGTACATAGTCTTCAATGACATAAGTAAGCGCTCCGGAGGAGTTCGTGGTCTCATACCACATTGCGCAATAAAGAGCCGTTGCCGTGGTCGACATTGAGCCTGTGCCTCTGATACCCGCCCTCAAAACTATGTTTGAAGGCAATGTAGTACTTGTTGCGTTATAGTTCGGTTGCTGCCTGATTGTAGCCTTTGAAGCTACGGTGGCATTTGTGGAATAGCCATTCAGATAAATGCGTTTTCCCGTGCCGTCAGGCATATTGTTATAAACCGGTATCTTAAATACTTTCTTATTTTCAAGAGTACCGGTTGCCTTATAGTTATCATATGACGTCTTGAGCATGAAGTGTGCTCCGTTTATAGCCGTCATATACTGATGATACGTTGTTATGGAATTTGTTTTAACATTAAATTTCTGAAGATACTGCGTATCCTGACCGGCCTTTATATAACCGTCCGCGATTGTGGCAGCACCACCCTCTATTGCCAATATGGGCGAAGTCCATCCGTTCTTTTTTGCGGTGGCAAGACCGTTTCTTACAGCATCACCAGTCGAACTGTCCGTAGCGCCTACATTCATATAGTTGTAATAACCGGTATAGCCGCTGACAGTACCGGTAACACTGCCGCTCTTTCCGGCATAACCCATCTCACCGAGGATTCTCGAGCAGAGGAAGAAGGGGTTTACACCGTTTTTCTGCGCAGCTGTAGTAATTGCCTCGGCAAAGGTTACGGAGGTACCGACAACCTTACCCTCGGTATTTACATACTTTATTTTACCGTCATCAGAGACGAAGTTTGTATTGTTGCTGTTCCTGGTTTTTGACATAAATGAACCCGTAAGCATTGTCTCTACGTCAATTACAGCATCAGCATATACGAGATCACCCCAGCCCAGATGTTCAAACATAAGGATAGCGATGTCGTCGTCAATGAAGTTTAACGGATTCATGAACGTCGCGACACACATATCCGAGGCGTCTACATAGTATCCGCCCGTGCCGACATCGCGTATTACATATGTGTAGTCCAAGCCATTGCTCGGTGTATTTGTGCCGAGGCTCCTGTCGGCGAACAGTCTTGTTGCGCCGGAGCCGGAAGATACAAATACGGTACATACCTTTGGCTTGGACTCTTCAGATACGACATAGTCCCAGTCAAGGTTCACCTTCATCGGCTGGAATTCCCAGAGAGGATGTTTGGCATGTACAACCGCAAGTTTTACTGCATAGTTTCTGGGGAAACCTTTCGCAACAAGAGAGTTGATATATGCCTCATCAGCCGCAAATGAAGGGACGGCAAAGGCTAAGGAAGAGGACAGCACGACGAGCAGTGTCACAAGCAACGATACTGCGCGTCTTGATAAACTATTCATCTGCATGTCACCTCCTGACGATATTACTCCACTATAAATAGTATACATAGTACATTATACACACTAAATAGGAGTTTGTAAAGTAAATCCCTTGACACCTGCAAAATGGCATAAAAAAAGAGCAGCCATAAGCTGCTCTTATGATTGCACCTTCAAAACTGGACAAAGATCATTGATTTCGATGCAACAAGCATTCCTGTTAAATAGACAAGCCCTCGACCTATTAGTACAGTTTAGCTGAACATGTCACCATGCTTACACTTACTGCCTATCAACCTTGTAGTCTTCAAGGGGTCTTA
>DBWX01000002.1:1904-77587 GCA_002309175.1 Ruminococcaceae bacterium UBA1227 | reverse complement strand
TGGAGCAGGGACTTACCTTCGCTATCCGTGAAGGCGGACGTACAGTAGGTTCAGGCGTTGTTATCGCTATCAACGAATAATTGATACTTACAAAATCGAGCGCTGCTTTGCAGCGCTCTTTTTTTATCGTTTTTTACCGAAAATATACAATATGTAGTGGTTTGGTAACAAATCGAATACAAGTAATTACAAGTTAAGTAAACGGATTGTAAGTCGCTTTTTTTATGCTAAAATTACTTTGATTTATAAAGTAATTAATTTACAGGGAAGCATGAAGAAGGGGGGTCGCGCACTTATGAAAAGGGTGCTCTGTGTTGCTTTGAGTCTGATGGTGCTGTTGTGCTTTGCCGCGTGCAAAAGCGGCGATGACTCCCCTGCGACAATAGCTTCTTTAAAATACATAGGTGAACGTGATCTGAAAGTCAAATTTGACTCAATAACCACCTTGAAGTCGATTATGGACGACACAAGTGTCGTGGACATAAACATGAGCATGGGAAGTGTCTCCGGACTTGAAATAAAGACGGAAAAGGATGAGGAGAACGGCTCATCAATCGACTACTACTATCGCGGAAAAGAACGTATCTACGCGGTTTACAACGGCTACAGCGAGAACCTCTGGCAGTATTTCACGACCTCCAAGACAGGTGTTCCGCTCATCGTCTCCTTCTGGGATGAAGGAGAAGTTGCAAATGTGGAGATAGCCGTTGACGAGAGTTACACCGACCTCGGGTACACCTACAAAGTCAGGTATGAGAATCTGGGAACCGACTACGGTAACGGAGCTGAGGCAATAGAAGTTTCAGTCACAAAGGACGGCGAGACCTACACATACCACATTGACGGCAATTACTATTACATCTGCCAGGCAATCTACCTGCAGGATGAACAACTGCATCGCTTTACTGCGGATGCCGATGACGGCAAGATAATCTATCACTATGATGAGATTATAATTTCGACTGAAGTTCCCGTTTTAAGTGCCGACGATGAGGCTATGCTGGAGCAGGCACTCAGCAGCGAGTTCAAGAGCGTTGATATCCTCCTCGGCAAGCACCAGATCTACAAAGACGCAGAGGGCGACATGTTCATAAATGCCGAAACTACGTTGGTTTTCGAGTCTGAGAAGGACGCTGTGGACGCAATTCACGCCATGCAGATGATGGGTGTAAAGGCAAGCGACTTTACAGTAGAGCGTGACAAGGCTGACAAGTACTATATAGTCAACATAGGTACGTACATTTTCGCACTTTCTCCCGAGTTTGAAGACGGCAAAAAAGTGCTCACCGGCTTTGCCATTGACGAGTTCGATGATTTCGTATACAAGTCAGTTACATTTGATTCCGAAAACCGTATAACCGGTTTCGGCGAGGGAGACATCTCCTACTATTGATTCTGAAAAAAATAAAACGGGGCAGACGGTTCTGCCCCGTTTTTTATTCTTTTTACGAATTTCCGTTTGAGAAGGATATTCCCACGGTGTATTTGTAGTTTCCTTGTATGAAAGTTATTGAGTCCGTATAACTTTGACCCTGAAGGTTTACCGCGCCTCCGAGCTGAATGTCTTTCGCGTCAGCGGGAATACCGAAAGCGGATCTCATGACGGATTCATTTGCCACCGTGCCGATTCTTGAGCAGTCATAGGAAGCAGGCGCGAGCATGCTGCTCAGCGTTGCGTAGTTTGAGTATGACTGTCTGCCCAGCAGGAAGTAGCGCGCAAAGATTATGCCTGCGGAATCCTGGTCATCCCAGGTGGCATCCACGGCATACCAGGAGCCGTTTAACTGGACCAGGTTGAAGATGTGGTTGTCCGTTGCGAAGGCCTTGCACGGTACACCGAGCAGGCTCATGCAGATCTGGAAGGCGGCGGTGTATCCGTCGCAGTCGCAACGGCCGTTTAAAAGGCAGTTGTAGGCGCCGTCGACATTCAATGTGTAAACCGTCTGTGAGCAGATGATGTCGTGGACGGCGCGTATACGGTCTACGGTGCTGCCGTACGATTTTGTCACGCCTGAAACTATGGTAGCCGCCCTGTTTTTGCAGGATGCGTATTGGTCGGCATTGATGTAGTAGTTCCAGTCCACTTCGAGGTAGACATATTTGCCCGTTGGGTCGTATCCGTATTTCGCCGAAAGGCCGTTGCAGTTTGTTGCGAAGAAACTGTCCTTAACCGGAAGGGATACGTAGTTTAAGTATTGATTAAGCCTTGAGGCCTCAATCATGACCTTGTCTTTTACGATGAAATTTGACCAGCAGTTTAAGATATGCGACTCATACTGCTCGGGTGCCACATAGGGGAACTCGGCCGTGCTTACGGGCTGTGTGGTGACCGTCTGTACGGTAACTTCCGTGTCGTAGGAACTGCCGGCGGCGGTGGCCGGGTCCACGTCCTTAAGGTCCTCCGCGGAGGTCGCGTTGCTGACTGCCGACGGCTTGCCCAGGCCCGAACTCGGCGGAGCCGTGGGCGTGGGCTGCGCCTGCGCCTGCGTGGTGGCCGGGCTCTGCGGAGCGGCCGGGGCCGAAGCATTGCCGCCGCCGGCCTCACTTTTCGGTTCGTCCTCTGCCGCGGGAACTGTCGTAGTCTCAGAGAGCGTGACAGTTACCGGGGGAGATGTCGTGGCTATGGGTTCTTCCTTCTCCTTCTTGCTGCAGGCGGCAAGAGAAAACGAAATCACGACTGCCAAAACAGCCGCAATCAACTGTTTCATTTTCATCTGCGCCACCTCGGTCTTTTCGGTATTTTCTGTTTTAAAGATACCATTTTGCAGTTGTGATTTCAATCTTGTCTTTACACGACTTGGCATTTAAGGTAAAATATTATTTGTTAAATCTATTTCTATATTACAGTACTGAAATGAGGAATTGTTATGGCACCGAAATACGGGCGTATTCTTTTGAAACTCTCCGGAGAAGTACTTGCAGGTGAGAAAGGTCACGGCTTTGACTTTGACGTTATAACCGATATCTGCAAGGCCGTAAAGACAATCTCAGAGGCCGGTGTTGAAGTCGGCATAGTCATAGGCGGAGGCAATTTCTGGAGGGGCCGCTCGAGCGGTTCCATGGACAGGGTCCGTGCTGACTCCATAGGCATGCTCGGCACCGTCATGAACTCCATCGCTCTCGCCGATACACTTGAACAGCTCGGCTGCAAGACAAAGGTATACTCCTCAATCAGGATGGAGCCCATAGCAAAATTCTTTGATTCTCATGATGCGAGAAAAGAGATGAAGAAGGGTAAGATAGCCATCTTCGGCGGAGGCACCGGAAGTCCCTTCTTCTCAACTGACACCACAGCAGCTTTAAGGGCAGCTGAAATAGAGGCCGAAGTCATTTTCAAAGCCACGAACGTGGATGGCGTATATGACAAGGACCCCAACAAGTTTGCCGACGCCGTCAAGTTTGACATGCTGACACAGACGGACCTTTTAAACAAGGGACTCACCGTCATGGACGCAGCAGCTGCATCGCTCTGCAGGGACAACGGCATTGACATTTTCGTATTCAACCTCACCGACCCGCAGAACATCGTTCGCGCGGTGAACGGGGAGAATATAGGAACACTTGTTTCAAGTAAATAATTTCAGACGAGGTGAATTTATGGATACAGTAATCGCTAAAACAGAAGAAAGAATGGGTAAGGCAGTTGCCTCAATGGAGCACGACTACGCGCAGATCCGTGCAGGACGCGCAAACCCGGGAGTTCTTGATAAAGTCATGATAGACTACTACGGTGTACCCACACCCATCCAGCAGGTTGCCGCAATCTCAATCGCCGAGGCGCGCATACTTGTAATTCAGCCCTGGGACAAGCAGATGATCCAGCCCATTGAAAAAGCCATCCAGGCTTCAGACATAGGAATTAATCCTCAGAATGACGGCAATGTAATCCGTCTCATGTTCCCGGCCCTGACTGAAGACAGACGCCGTGAGATAGCGAAGGATATCTCAAAGCGGGCTGAGGAGGCCAAGGTAGCCGTCAGAAACATTCGCCGTGACGGCATGGAGGACATTAAGAAACTTAAGAAAGACAATGCCATTACCGAGGACGATCAGAAGGACGGCGAAGAGAGAATCCAGAAGATCACGGACAAGAAGATTAAGGAAATCGATGAAATAGCTTCCGCTAAAGAGAAGGAAGTAATGTCTGTTTAAAATTTCGGAGGGCGAAAGCCCTCCGCAATTGTTTCGGGTGATTTTA
The DNA here is from genome assembly GCA_002309175.1 of Ruminococcaceae bacterium UBA1227. Lineage (GTDB taxonomy): Bacteria > Bacillota > Clostridia > Oscillospirales > Acutalibacteraceae > UBA1227. The sequence goes on along the minus strand of DBWX01000002.1, from coordinate 73,389 downwards.
TGAGTAACTTACCTCCTGAGGAATTCAGGCCCAGACATATAGGTATAATCATGGACGGCAACGGCCGGTGGGCGACGGAGCGCGGTCTGCCGCGTTCCGAAGGACATATTGCCGGTGCCAAGGTGTTCAGAAAGATTGTTGACTACAGTCATGATATCGGTATAGAGGTCGTCACTTTCTATGCCTTCTCCACGGAGAACTGGAAGCGCCCGCCCTCGGAAGTGGCAGCGCTTATGAAGCTTTTCAAGGAGTATCTGACCGAGGCCGACGAGACGAAGTATGACCGCCGTGAACGCGGCTATATTCTCCGCATAATCGGCGATACCGGCAGAATCCCCAAGGAGCTTCAGAAACTGGTGGACAGGACGCAGCTCGATGCCACGCAGGAGAATACCACAACGATAAACATCGCGCTCAACTACGGCGGAAGGCAGGAGATTCTTCACTCCGTAAAACTTATAGCGGAACGCGTGCAAAAGGGTGAGCTTAAGCCCTCGAAAATAACGGAGGACGATATTTCCGCAGGCCTTTATACGGCCGGCATGCCCGACCCCGACCTCATAATCCGCCCCAGCGGTGAACTTCGCCTGTCAAATTTCCTGACCTGGCAGTCGGCTTATTCCGAACTTTATTTTGCAAATGTACTGTGGCCCGATTTCACGACGGATGACCTCGACGCGGCCATAATGGATTACGCGAAACGCGACAGACGTTTCGGTGGTGTATAAGGGAGAGTTTTATGAAAGAAAGAGTAATATCCGGTGTTACGATTGCCGTCATACTTATTGTGGTATGGCTGTTTTTCTTCAAGAGCATAGTCTTTGACCTGTTCTTTGCGGTTTTAGCGGCAATGGCCTGCTTTGAACTTACAAGGTGCATAGGTCTTAAGAATAAATACGTACAGGCAGTTGCAATAGTATTTGCGTTTGCCTGGGTGCTCGGTATTGCTTATCCCTCCCGCATACCCATGAGCGCACTTGTGATTTTGTTTGTAATCTTCGTATGCCTTATGGCGGTCATGAACTATCCCGAAATAGAGTTTCAGCATATTGCGGGTACCATCTATGCGGCAGTGGTTGTTCCCACGGCATTTGCCATGTGCCCGGTCATCGGCGACCTCTACAAGACATATGAGTTCCTTGACCTGCGCGAGTGCCAGTTCTTCGTCTGGTATGTCGTGGCTTCATCGCTCTTTACCGATGTATTTGCCCAGCTTTCCGGTATGGCGTTCGGCAAGCATAAGGTCACACCCAAACTCTCCGAGAAGAAGACCCTTGAGGGCTGTATCGGCGGAATTGTTGTCGTATTCTTCCTCAACCTTCTCTGGTACTTCCTGTACGTTCACTTCTTCGCCACCAAACCGTTCGGTGTGCCGCTTTGGTTCTACTGCCTGATGTCACCGTTCATGTCCGTGGCATCCATGTTCGGAGATCTCACGGCTTCCCTCATAAAGAGGAACTACAACATAAAGGACTATTCAAAACTCATTCCCGGACACGGCGGAATAATGGACCGCTTTGACAGCGTCATCATGGTTCTGCCCATGTTCTACGCGTTTATCGTGATTTTCGGATCGGTTGGTGTTTAAATGACTGATAAACTCTCTGTTTTAGGTTCTACCGGCTCTATAGGTACGCAGGCACTCGATGTCGCGCGGGCGCGCGGCATTACCGTGACTGCGCTCACGGCAAACTCAAACGTCGACCTCATTGAGGAGCAGGCGCGCGAGTTCTCGCCGAAGATGGTGGCGCTTCTTGACGAGAGCGCCGCGAATGACCTTAAAGGCCGCCTTGCCGACACGGACATAAAAGTCCTCTCCGGCATAGGCGGTATCTGTGAGTGCGCCCGTGAGGAGTCCGCGGATACGGTTTTAAATTCAATTGTCGGCATGGCGGGTCTCGTCCCGACACTCGACGCAATAGATGAGGGCAAGAATCTCGCCCTCGCAAACAAGGAGACACTCGTCGCCGGCGGCAGACTCGTAATGAGCGCCGCAAAGGCGAAGGGCGTTAACATCTATCCTGTTGACAGCGAACATTCCGCGATTTTCCAGTGCCTTCGCGGCGCCCCTAAGAACAGGGCATTAAAACGCATCCTGCTTACCGCTTCCGGCGGACCGTTCTTCGGCATGACGCGTGAGGAACTTGCGAATGTCACTGCCGAGCAGGCGCTTAAGCATCCCAACTGGGACATGGGCGCAAAAATCACCATAGACTCAGCTACAATGATGAACAAGGGACTTGAGGTCATCGAGGCCTGCTGGCTATTCGATGTTCCCCAGGACAAGATAAAGGTTGTCGTTCACCGCGAGAGCATAATCCACAGCGCGGTCGAATTTGATGACAATGCGGTCATAGCGCAGCTGGGACTTCCCGATATGAAGATCCCCATCCAGTACGCTCTGACCTATCCGGAGAGGTACGAGTCGCCGACAGGCGAGCTGGACCTCGCGGCACTCGGCACGCTTACATTTGCCGAACCCGATTATGACACATTTGACTGCCTCTCGGTCTGCCGCGAGGCCATAAAGCGCGGCGGTCTTTATCCCGCCGCGGCAAACGGCGCCAATGAGCAGGCAAACTTCCTGTTCAGGAACGGCCGCATAGGCTTCCTCGACATAGGCGAACTTGTCGGTGAGGCCATGGAGGCCTGTGAGAGTACGGAAGAATATACGCTTATGGATGTTATGACGGCTGACAGGCTCGCCCGCGAATTTGTCAGCAGAAAGGCAGGATCCCTTTAATGCTCTCGAGCATCTGGTCCACGGTATGGCCGATCCTTGTCGCCATACTCTTCTTCGGCATCATTATTATGAGCCACGAACTAGGCCATTTTACTTTTGCCAGGATTTTCAAAGTTAAGATAAACGAGTTTTCCATCGGTATGGGACCCGCGCTCTTCAAAAGACGAAAAGGGGATACCGATTATTCGCTGCGCCTTCTGCCGATAGGCGGATACGTTGCGATGGAGGGCGAGGACTCCGAGAGCCCGGACGAGAATGCCTTCAATGCAAAGCCCTGGACGCAACGCGCAATTATCATAATTGCGGGCGCAACGGTAAATATCCTGACGGGCATTATCATTATGGCGGTAATACTCAGCACCTCTGACCTTATAGGAACCCCCGCAGTCGCAAAGTTTTCCGAAAACGCGGCGAGTCAGGCGGGCGGTCTTCGGGAGGGTGACAGGATCATCGCCATAGGAAACGATAAAATCCACACCGAGTACGACCTCTCATTTTATATGATGAGAGACGAGGATGCCGTCTTTGACTTCCTTGTCGAGCGTGACGGCGAGGAGCAGATGATCCGTTCCGTAAAGTTCGACACGGCTGAAGTGGAAGGTGTAAAGACGGTAGTCTACGACTTTGCCATAGTCGGAATTGAACCGACATTCGGCTCAGTACTGAAATACTCTCTGCTAGACTCGCTCTCAATTGCCCGTATCGTGTGGACAAGTCTTTACGACATTGCAACACTCAACTTCGATCTTAAAAATCTCTCCGGCCCCATAGGCACGGTGGACATAATAGCGGATACAACCACTGACGCGGTCAACACGATGGACTTTTCCAGGCTGCTCACGATTATGGCTTTCATAGCCATAAACATAGGAGTCTTCAATCTCATCCCGTTCCCGGCACTTGACGGAGGACGCTTCCTCCTGATTATCTTTGAAGGTCTTACGGGCAAGAAAATGCCGCTTCGTGTCGAGGCAGCCATAAACAATGCGGGCCTGGCACTTCTGCTCGGTCTCATGGTTGTGGTGACAATCAGTGACATATCCAAGTTCTTTTAGGGAGGTACTGCTGTGGAATTCACAAAACCCAGAAGAAATTCAAGACAGGTGGACGTCGGCGGAATAAAAATCGGCGGCGGCGCTCCCATAGTCATACAGTCAATGCTCAATGTCATCTCAAGTGACATTGAGGGAAACATAAAGCAGGCGAAGGCCCTTGAGGACGCGGGATGCCAGATTATACGCATCGCGGTTTCATCCATGGATGACATTCCGCTCATACCTGCTCTCAAGGAGGCTGTAAAGACACCTCTCGTGGCTGATATACACTTTGATTACAGAATTGCCCTTGCATCCATAGATGCCGGTATAGACAAGGTACGTATAAACCCCGGTCATATCGGTGCGCGGGAGAATGTCGAGAAGGTTGTCGATGCCTGCAAGGCAAAGGGCATTCCAATCCGTATCGGCGTAAACTCCGGATCCGTTGAGAAGGAACTTCTCGAGAAGTATGACGGGCCCACACCGAGAGCCATGGCGGAGAGTGCCTTAAACCACGCAAAGATTCTTGAGTCGTGTGATTTCTATGACACCGTAATTTCCATAAAATCATCCGATGTCAGAAACACCATAAACGCATACAGAATAGTCGCCGAAGAGTGTGACTATCCGCTCCACCTCGGTGTCACCGAGGCGGGCACGGCCTACAACGGCCTTATCAAGTCCTCAATAGGCATAGGTTCTCTTCTTGCCGACGGCATAGGCGACACCATACGCGTATCGCTCACTGCGAACCCGGTCGAAGAGATAAAGGCGGCCCATGACATTCTCATGTGTCTGGACCTCATTGAAAACGAAGCGCAGCTTATTTCATGCCCGACATGCGGCAGGACGCAGATTGACCTCATCGCCATAGCGAATGAGGTTGAGAACCGTCTGCGCTCCGTCCATAAGCCCATCAGAGTTGCCGTCATGGGCTGCCCGGTAAACGGTCCGGGTGAAGCGAAAAACGCCGACATAGGTATCGCCGGCGGCAAGGGATGCGGCCTCATCTTTAAAAAGGGCGAAATAATAAAGAAAGTTCCCGAAGAGCAGCTTATTGATGAGCTCTTCGCCGAGATAGAGAGGTTATAAAGTGCCGCAGTTTCAGAAGAAAAGGATAGACGATTTATTTGCATCGGTTATGGATGAGACATACCCGGAGAGTTTCAGGTATGCCGAAATAACCGACATGAAAATAAACAGACAGACGAGAGAAATGCGTCTGTCTGCGGTCTGTGCTGCCCATTTTGAAAAGGCGGATACGCTTGTTTCGGTTTTCTCCGACGCGGTCAGGGAGAGCCTGAACCTCGAAAAAGTTACGGTTAATCTGAGCGTTCCCGAGAAGGCTGAAGCGGACAGGGATGAAATTCTTGACAAGCTCAAGGAGATGCAGGATGCCGCTGACATAAGAGCCGCCGAGGAGCGGGAGAGGCGCGTCCGTGAAGAGGAGGAGTCAAAACCCCATCACATAGAGCCCGGAATACCGCTTTATCTTGAGACCGCAAAGGTAATCTACGGAAACAAAATCGGCAAAAAGCCGAAGAAGATATCTGAAATCGAATGGGATGACGGCACCGTTGTTGTCTGGGGCGATATCTTCAGCCTCAACATAAGGGACACCAAGGACGGCAGAAGCAAGATCATCACCTTTAACATAAAGGATGACACGGGTGCCTATCCCGTGAAAATAATAAAGCAGGTGCAGGAAGTCGCTTCCCTCTGCAAGCGCCTCAAAGACGGTCTCACCGTAATTGTACGCGGTGCAATTGTATCTGACAGGTACAAGGGTGAGTTTGTCATAGAGGCTGCAGCCATTGCCGAGGTAAAAAAGATTGTCAGAACGGACGACGCGCCGGAGAAGCGCGTTGAACTTCACATGCACAGCAATATGTCGGCCATGGATGCCATGAAGGATGCCGGCGCCCTCGTTGCGCGCGCGGCGGACTGGGGGCACAGGGCCGTCGCCATAACCGACCACGGCGTACTTCAGGGCTATCCTTCGGCCTTTGCCATGGCCGAGAAGAAGGGCATAAAGGTCATCTACGGCGTGGAGTCATATGTCTATGATGACGTGCGCGAAGGCGCGCCTCAGGGCTGGGATGCCATCCAGGCAATGCTTAAGGAAAAGGATATCGGAGATTCCTCGGATGTCCATCGTCACACCTACCATCAGATTATTCTGGCCACCAACAACACAGGTCTTAAGAATCTCTACAAACTCGTCTCAAAAGCCCATACGGAGCACTTCTTCTACAGACCGGTAACATTGAAGTCCGACCTCATAGAGCATAGGGAAGGCCTCATTCTCGGTACTGCCTGTGAAGCCGGTGAACTCTATAAGGCGATTGAAAACGGTGAGTCAGAGGAACGCATCAAAGAGCTCGTTGACTTCTATGATTATCTGGAAATCCAGCCCATAGGAAACAACGCTTTCAAACTCCGTCCGACCTACGAGAAGGACAAGGTTACAAAGCAGCTTGTCATGGTTCCGCCGAAGTATGATTCGGAGGAACAGCTGCGCGAGATGAACAGGAAGATCGTGAAACTGGCGGAGGACGCCGGGAAGTTATGCGTCGCCACGGGCGACGCCCATTTCCTCGACCCGGGTGACTCCAAGTACAGAGCGGTTCTCATGTACGGACAGGAGTTCCGCGACGCGGACATGCAGGCCCCGCTCTACTTCAAAACCACGGGCGAGATGCTTGAGGAGTTCTCCTACCTGGGCGAGGAAACGGCCCGCAGGGTAGTTGTTGAGAACCCGAATAAAATAGCTGACATGGTGGAGAGTATAAGACCCGTCCCTGCGGGCAACTTCCCGCCTTCAATCGAGGGAGCCGAGCAGGAACTCGAGGAGCTCTGCTATTCCAGGGCGAAGGAACTTTACGGAGATCCTCTCCCCGAATATGTTTCCGAGCGCCTCGACAAGGAACTTACATCGATTATTAAACACGGCTTTGCCGTACTTTATATTATCGCCCAGAAACTCGTCAAAGACTCCGAGGACCACGGCTATCACGTAGGCTCACGTGGTTCCGTAGGCTCGAGTTTCGTTGCGACGGCGGCAGGTATTTCAGAGGTCAACCCGCTTGCGCCTCACTACCGCTGCAAAAAATGCAAACATACTGAGTTCTTCTTAAACGGCGAAGTGGGTTCGGGTTACGACCTGCCGCCGAAGGACTGTCCGGAATGCGGCGAGCCGCTCGTCCGTGACGGACACGACATACCTTTTGAGACCTTCCTCGGTTTCAAGGGCGATAAATCACCCGATATTGACTTAAACTTCTCCGGTGAATACCAGTCGGAGGCACACAGGTACACTATAGAACTCTTCGGCGAGGACCACGTTTTCAAAGCCGGAACAGTCGCGACAATCGCCGACAAGACGGCATTCGGTTTCGCGAAGAAGTATTATCAGGACAAGGGCATTGTCGCAAACTCCGCTGAGATACAGCGCATTGTTGACGGCTGTATGGGCGTCAAGCGCACCACCGGTCAGCATCCGGGCGGCATGGTTGTTGTTCCCGACAACTACGATGTCTATGACTTCACTGCCGTACAGTACCCGGCCGATGACAAGGGCAAGGGAATGATGACGACTCACTTCGACTTCCATTTCCTGCACGACACGATTTTGAAACTCGACAACCTCGGTCACGATGTCCCGACCATGTACAAGTATCTTGAGGACATGACCGGAATTGCCATAGACGATGTAGATGTCTGTGACCCGAAACTTTACGAACTGTTCACCAGTCCCGAACCTCTCGGTATAACGCCTGAGGATATCGACGGATGTGAGACCGGAACCCTTTCGATTCCGGAGATGGGTACATCGTTCGTACGCGGCATGCTTATGGAGTGTAAGCCGAAGAACTTCTCCGACCTGCTCCAGATTTCGGGTCTCTCACACGGCACGAACGTATGGCTCGGAAATGCGCAGGAACTTATTCACAACGGTGTCTGCACCATCTCTGAGGTTATCGGTACACGAGACAACATAATGGTCGGTCTCATGCACTACGGTCTTGATCCGAACATGGCCTTCAAGATTATGGAAATCGTCAGGAAGGGCAAGGCCGCTGAGAAGATGACCGATGAGCATATCAAGGCCATGAAGGAGCACGATGTTCCGCAGTGGTATATTGATTCCTGCTTCAAGATTAAGTACATGTTCCCGAAGGCTCATGCCGCGGCCTATGTCATGGCTGCGCTCCGCCTCGCGTGGTTTAAACTTTATCGCCCGCTTGAGTATTACGCGACATTCCTGACTGTCCGCGGCGATGACATAACCGCCTTCGATATTATGGCGGACCCTCAGTCAAATGTTGCGAGAATCCATGAACTGAACGCCAAAGATGACTTCAACAAGAAGGATGAGGACACCGTCATGTGTCTTCAGGTGCTTCTTGAGATGAAGGCCCGCGGCGTGGAATTCCTCACCGTCGATCTCTACAAGTCAAGGGCCACCGTATACACGATTGAGGACGGCAAGATCCGTCTTGCCTTCAAATCAATAAAAGGTCTCGGTGATTCCGCCGCGGCCGCACTCGAAAAAGCGAAGGATGACGGAGACGGACCTTATACCTCCGTCGAAGACATCCAGAACAGATCCGGTATTTCCTCTGCGGTTGTTACCGGACTTAAGGAACTCGGCGCGCTTGTCGGAATACCCGACAGCAGCCAGATGAGCCTGTTCAGCTAAGCGAAAGGAGCAAACATTATGATAGGTCTCGGAAAATGGAAACTCAATGTTTCAGTGCCTTTCCTCAAGGCAGACCCGATTCTCACGATTGCTGAGAAGAACGGAAAGTACGAATTCACGATTGACGCGCAGGGCTTCGGCATAACACCGGCGCTCAACCTCGTTGATGTCCGCGAGGAAAACGGCAATACGCTCAGAGTCAAGGCTCAGGTGCCTATGCTTAATATCGGTGATCTCTCGGGAGTTCTTACTTTTGAGGGAGCATTCTGCAGCGGAGATATTGAAGTTCCGATGATGGGCAAGATCGCCGTCAAGGGAGAAAGAGTAGGATAATATGGAAGGACTCAGCACTTTTAAGGCTTTTCTTGACGAGAACTATCCTCGTCTTGACAGTAAGATTGATATCTTCAACAAAGCCCTGCTCGCGGAATCTCCGCAGGGCTTTACCCAGTCGATATCCTATTTCACACATTTAAACTCAGGCGGCAAGATGCTTCGCGGCGTCCTTGCCGACATGGGTTATTACATTATGCACGGTGAGCACGGTGTTGAATACGCCGACCAGCTCGCGCTCTCACTCGAGATTTTTCAGTCATCAATCCTGATTCATGATGATCTTCTGGACCACGGCAATACGAGACGCGGCAAGGAAACGGCTCATGTGCGCATTTTCAAGGAATTCAACATCTCCAATGCCAAGGTTCTGGAGGAGAGCCCGGACGTCATGAAGGACTTCGTCTCAGGCGTCTCGGTAGCATTGGGCTATGTAGGACTTTACCTCGCATATGAAAAACTTCTCGAGGAGTATGAGGACAACCCCAACATCTACCGCCTGCTCAAGCAGTACAACCAGATGGTCATAAAGACCGTTGAAGGCGGAATAATGGATGTAGTCGTACCGTTTTCCGAGCGTTACAAGGATCAGATTCCGGTACAGAGTCCGATTCCGACAGACCCCTTCGTGGTTATAGAAAACCTCGCAACACTCAAGACCGCTTACTATACGACCATGGGTCCCATTGTGCTCGGTATGATCCTCGCGGGTGCTACGGACGAACAGACCTCGGCCGTATCCGACGTCATGCTCGATGCCGGTCTCGCGTTCCAGATTCAGGACGACCTTCTCGGCATCTATGCCGACTGGGACGACCTCGGCAAGGATGTAGGCGCCGATGTTGCGGAGTATAAGCAGACCTTCCTTTACGCCTATGTCAAGGCGAACGATGAGGAAGCCCTGTCGGAACTTAACAAGTTCTACGGCGACAACACCATTGACATTGACGGCGTAAAGGCTGTTCAGGAAATCTTTAACAGGACCGGCGCCTACAAATTCGCCCACGACAAGATGGAGTTCCACTACTCGAGGGCAAAGGACCGCCTCTCAAAGATTGACTTCCTGGACGACGAGGGCAAAGCCCTTATCCTCGGCTTTATCGAGTATCTTGAACAGCGTAAAAAATAACTGAAATTTTTCTTGTATGAGACTGCCTTTGATAGTATAATATTGCCAAATTGTCTACGGCGCGTATGCGCTATCGGAGGTTAATATTATGCTCGGCAAGTTTGTCAGGGTAAAGGTAACGACTCCGATTGGTACAGCGGATTCAGCAGGACTCATCTACAAACTGAACTACGGAGATATCGATCTCGTTACCTCAAGCGGACGCAGAAAACTTCATGCGTTCGTACTCGGCATTGACCACCCCGTTACAACCTTTGACGGCAGGGTCAACGCCACCTGTGAAAAGAACGGAGAAACCTACTATCTCGTCGCTCCCAAGAGCAGGAGATACATCGTACATGACATTTCGGAGGCTCTTGCCTTCTTTGAACCGGAGAACATAACCTGTCTCTATGAGCGCTCCTGCGGCGCCATCGTTTTCAGAAAGATAAACGACGAGTACCGCTATCTTGTAATCAAGAACAAGCGCAGCGTACACTGGAGTTTCCCCAAAGGTCATGTCGAACAGGGTGAGACGGATGAGGACACCGCTCTGCGTGAGGTTCTCGAGGAGTCCGGTCTTCACATAGAAATTATTCCCGGCTTCAAGACCACATCCCAGTACCAGATTCAGGGCAGGGTGGAGAAGACCGTAAACATCTATGTCGCAAGGACCGACGACACCAATACCATCATCCAGGAGAGCGAGATTGAGGACTACTCATGGCTCACCTACGAAGCGGCGCTTAAACGCCTCCGCTTCGACAACGATAAAAAAATACTCACCGAGGCCCGTGATTTCCTTATCAGCAAAGGCCTGGTTGAGTAAGAGGAGAAATATATGGCTGAAAGTCTTGCACCGCAGCTCACTGAGTTTTTTACGGGACTGTTTGGTTCTGGAGCAGGAAAGAATGAACTTATTATTTTCTTGATTTCACTGCTTCCGATACTCGAACTGAGAGGCGGCTTGATAGCTGCAAAACTGCTCGGAGTAAAACTTGTTCCCGCGTTTATAATATGTTACATCGGCAATATGCTTCCCATACCGCTTCTTCTCATGTTCATAAAGCGACTCTTAAATTGGTTGGGTAAGTTCAAAATCTTTAAAGGCTTTGTGGATTGGCTTCAGAATCGCGGACAGAGAAAAGCCGATGAGATGAAGGAGAAAAAGGCAAAATGGAAAGAGTGGGGTCTTATGGCTTTTGTTGCCATACCGCTTCCCGGTACAGGCGGTTGGACAGGCTCACTTGTTGCCTCATTGCTTGATATGGACAACAAGAAAGCCTTTAAGGTAATTGCCGTAGGCGTTCTTGTTGCCGGAATAATAGTTGCCGCAATAATGTACGGACTTGTTGATGTAATCAAAGGTCTTTTTTGAGAATAATAAAAAAGCCCATCGCTTCTGCGATGGGCTTTTTTTTTTGTTTAGCCGGGAAGGGAGGCATTTCTGTCGAACATGTCTTCCATATAATTGAAGAACTGCTCGTGAGAGATGTGAGCACCGTTCCAGGAGAGGTGGCACTGATGAGCCGTCGGCATGTTGTACCAGATGCCGGGCTTCAGTTCCTTGCCCTTTTCAAACTCCTCCTGAGGAGCGTTGAACGGGGCGCGCTGTCCGATGACGTTTACAAAACCGTCATTCGGGAGCCATTCCTTCTTGTCGGCATGGTCGGGATAAACCCTTGCCATATCAGGCGACCAGGCAGAGCCCGTGAGCCAGCCTGCGCCCCACGGAACGAAGTTCATGTCCTTGAACATGGGCTTGTAATTGCCGTTCTTCTTGGGCTCGGAGGCCTCGCCGACATAGGCGAAGTAGTAGGTGTTGGGATTAGGCTTGCGGTTTTTGTTCGCTTCTGCCATAAACTCGAGAGTCATCTCCCAGCCTACGTTGTCCTCTTTGCAGTTTGAATAGGCCTCTGCGCCTGCGGCGTACTCGGCCTTCTTTCCGAAGTGGTTTATGCCGGGCATGTTTGCGGGATCACCCGAGATACCCCACTGGTCAAGTCTCTGGTCCCAAAAGCGCATGACGAAGCCGTTTCTGCCTATGAAGCCTACGCCTGTGCAGACGGCTTTCATAATCTTCTTGTAGCCCTGGCCCTCCATGAGTTTGGAGGCCATGGTTGTGCCGTTGTTTACACCGGCGAGTGTTGTTACGGTGTGGAGAAGGTCGCCGTTGCCGCCTTTGAAGAGGGGCGAGAGCTCAGCCTCAGGTGTGGTCGCGCGCTCTTCGGCTGAACCGTTCATGAGCATGTCCGAAAATGCTATGACAAAAGAGCCGCCGAGGCTGTGGCCGATGATGTTGATCTTCTCGTGGTTGCCGGGCTTGCCCCAGTCCTTGAGGACACCCGGATATGTGCGGCCGAAACGCGCGTGGCCGTACTTCTTTGAGTGAGCCTCGCCGTAGTCAACCGTACCGCCCATGAGGTATGCCCAGAGAAGGCAGCAGCGGTCCCATGCGGAGTTCCAGGGGCCGAGGGGCGGGTTGTAGATTTCATAGCCCTTTTTCTTCAGGTAAGGGAGGACCTTGTTCTTCTGGTTCCACGGGAATTTGAAGCCCCAGTAGTAGAGGAGATAGTCGTTGATCCAGTCTCCTTCGCCGAAGCCCATAAAGCCGTGGAGAATGACGGTTGGGTATTTGTTTGCCATAATAATTCTCCTTGAATTAAGTTTCGTAATTAAACACCTCTACCATTATAATATTACATTTTAAAAAAGTAAATTGCTTGACTATGCAAATGTTAAATGTTAAAATTCTTTTGTTTAAGAGAGAAATGAAGGAGTGAAGGGCTTGAACGAGCGCGGAAAGCTACAGTTTAAGGACAATTCCGACATTGAGAATAACGAAGAACTCAGAGAGCTTCGTGAGCACTGGCAGTCTTTCGCAGATGCTGAGGCAGACGAGAGAGAAAAGTATCTCCGCGAGCTGGAAATCAAGTTCAGTATGGATTCTTTTGTGGCTGATGAAGGTACGGAAGCCGCAAAGGGCAGGATGGCTTCGTACGTAGCTCGCAAAAAAGCGCAGCTTCCTTCACGCAAAAACAAGGAAAACAAGAAAAACTAAGCAAATCACTGCCGAGTTATCCCGGCAGTTTAATTTTACAAAGGAGGAATTACCATGGCTCAGAAAGGTAAGTACTACATTACCACTGCCATAGCTTACACATCACGTAAGCCGCACATAGGCAACACCTATGAAATCGTTTTAACCGATGCACTTGCGAGGTATAAGCGAATGCAGGGCTACGATGTATTCTTCCTCACGGGAACAGACGAGCACGGTCAGAAGATTGAGGAATACGCAAAGGCCGCCGGCGTGTCTCCGAAGGAGTATGTCGACAAGGTCGCCGGCGAAATCCGCGAAATCTGTGACCTTCTCAATACAACATACGACAAGTTTATCCGCACGACTGATGATTACCACGAGAGAGCAGTACAGAAGATTTTTAAGAAGCTCTACGATCAGGGTGATATCTACAAGAGCGAATACGAAGGCCTCTACTGCACACCGTGCGAGTCCTTCTGGACAGAGTCACAGCTTGTTGACGGCAAATGTCCCGACTGCGGCCGTGAGGTAAAGCCGGCAAAGGAGGAGGCATACTTCCTCAGGCTCTCAAAGTACCAGAAGCAGCTCGAAGAGTACATTGAAAACAATGAAAACTTCATATACCCCGAGCCTCGTAAGAAAGAGATGCTCAACAACTTCATAAAGCCGGGCCTTCAGGACCTCTGCGTCTCAAGAACCAGCTTCAAGTGGGGTATACCCGTAACATTTGACGACAAGCACGTCATCTATGTCTGGATTGACGCGCTCTCAAACTACATTACCGCAATAGGTTACGACCCTGACGGTTCGTCAGACCTTTACAAGAAGCTCTGGCCGGCCGACGTGCACATAATCGGCAAGGACATAGTTCGTTTCCACACCATATACTGGCCGATTATGCTCATGGCACTCGGCGAGCCGCTGCCGAAGCAGGTCTTCGGCCACCCGTGGCTTCTCTTCGGTGAGGACAAGATGTCAAAATCAAAGGGCAATATCATCTATGCCGACGACCTCGTAGATCTCTTCGGCGTTGACGCCGTCCGCTACTATCTTCTCTCTGAGATGCCCCACGCGAACGACGGCTCAATTACCTATGATACGATGATAGAGCGCTACAATTCAGACCTTGCCAACACAATAGGCAATCTTGTAAACCGCACTGTCTCTATGACAAACCAGTACTTCGGCGGCGTAATCCAGGCTCCGACGGCAAAGGATGCTCTCGATGACGACCTCGCAAAGACCTGCACGGATGCCGTGGCAAAGGTTGAGGAACTCATCTCGACATACCGTATAGCCGATGCGCTCGACACGATACTCGGTATTGCAAAACGCGCAAACAAGTATATTGATGAGACAACCCCCTGGGTACTCGCGAAGGATGAGGCTTCAAAGGCCCGTCTCGGAACCGTACTCTACAATCTCCTCGAGGCCATCCGCTTCCTTGCGGTGCTCTTAAAGCCGTTTACACCGGACACGTCTGACAAGATTTTTGCCCAGACCAATATGAACGCAAACGACTATGACGCACTCGCGTCGTTCGGTGCCCTTGAGGCAGGCATTAAGGTGGGCGAGGCATCTCCGCTCTTTGCACGTGTTGACAAGGAGAAGATGTACAAGACCATTGCCGAGCGCCAGGCCAAGGCCGCTGAGGCTGAAAAGGCAAACAATGCCAAGGTAGGTATTGAGGGTGTTGCTCAGATAGGCATAGAGGATTTCGCGAAGGTCGAACTCCGCGTAGCCGAGATAAAGGCATGCGAGCCCGTACCGAAGGCCGACAAACTTCTGAAACTCACACTTGATGACGGACAGGGAGAGCGTACGGTAGCATCGGGAATCGCAAAGTGGTACAAGCCCGAGGACCTTGTGGGTCGAAAGATTGTACTTGTTGCAAACTTAAAACCCGCAGTACTTCGCGGCGTTGAGAGTCAGGGCATGATAATTGCCGCTGACACAAAAGACGGTGCTGCCAAAGTACTTTTCGTTGATGATTTTGAAACGGGAGCAAAGTTCAGATAATGTTTAATATCTTCGACACTCATTCACATTATGATGACGAAGCTTTTAACGAAGACCGGGAAGTTCTTCTCGGTCTTCTTCAAAAAGAGGGCGTAAGTCACGTCATGACCTGTGGTACGAATCTCGTTACTTCGTACCGCAGCCTTCAGCTTGCGCAGAAGTATGACTACATCTGGTGTGCCCTCGGTTTTCACCCTGAAGAGGCGCATGAGGAGCGCAAGGGAGACCTTGACACCATAAAGGAACTCTTAAAGACAGAGGAGAAAGCAAAAGCCGTAGGCGAGATAGGTCTTGACTACTACTGGGAGGAGAACGCTCCCCGCGATGTGCAGATTGACCTTTTCAGGAGACAGATAGAAATTGCGAAAGAGCTTGACCTTCCCGTCATAGTACACGACAGGGAGGCCCATGAGGATACGTTTAATATATTAAGTGAAATGAGACCGAAAGGCGTGCTCCACTGTTACTCGGGCTCAAAAGAACAGGCTCTGCAGTACACCGAGATGGGTTTTTACATCGGCCTCGGCGGAGTAGTGACCTTTAAAAATGCCAGGAAGGCCGTGGAAGTGGCTGAAGCCATCCCGCTCGACAAACTTCTCCTTGAGACTGATTGCCCGTATATGGCTCCCGTACCGCACAGGGGAGAGCGTAACGACTCAAGACTCATTTCACTCGTTGCGGAAAAAATCGGCGAGATCCGCGGCATGGACCCTCAGGAGATAGCTGATATTACAAACAAAAACGCAAGAGAGTTTTTCGGCATATGAATATAGGCGATGTAAAAATTGAAGGAAAAGCCCTGCTGGCCCCGATGGCCGGCGTGGCCGACCGCGCCTTCCGTGAGCTTTGCGTCTCATACGGTGCAGCAGGCGTGACCTCTGAAATGGTCAGTGCCAAAGGCTTCACCATGGGAGACAGAAAGAGCAAAGCTCTCCTCATGCTCTCCGACAAAGAGAGGCCGGGTNNCGGCCGCCGTTCAGATTTTCGGGGACAGCCCCGAAATCCTCGCGAAGGCCGCAGAGGACGCACTCGCATACGCTCCCGACTGGATAGACATAAACATGGGCTGTCCCGCACCGAAGATTGCCGGAAACGGCGGCGGAGCGAGTCTCATGAAGAATCCGCAGCTTGCGCAGGACATTGCAAAAGCAGTTGTAAATGCGGTAGATATACCGGTCACCGTAAAGTTTCGCACGGGCTGGGACTCTGAGCACATAAATTGCGTTGAATTCGCAAAGCGCATGGAGGACGTCGGTGTTGCCGCCGTCACCGTCCACGGACGCACCAAGGAGCAGATGTATGCTCCCGGCATAAACTACGACGCCATTGCCGAGGTCAAGAGGTCGGTAAAGATACCGGTCATCGGCAACGGCGATGTCATTGACGGACCCACGGCCTCCGTCATGCTTGAGCGCACCGGCTGTGACGCCGTCGCCGTCGGACGCGGCGCGCAGGGCAGGCCCTGGGTCTTCCACCAGATAAACTCATATCTCTCACCCGAACTGCGTATCATCCCCGAGCCGCCGATTTCCGAAATCATGCGTGTCATGATAAAGCATGTGGAGAAAATCTGCGAGTACAAAGGCGAGAGTATAGGTATGAAAGAGGCGCGCAAGCATGCCGCCTGGTATATCAAAGGTTTCCGCGGCGCCGCACAGTACCGCGCCGACATAGGCAAACTCAGTTCCATGGAGGAACTTTCAGAGCTGGCTTATAAAATACTGCAATCTGCTTCATTATAATTACAATGGTATGAAACCGAGGCGCAAAACGCTCCTCGGTTTTATTTTTTTCAAAAAAGGGTTGACAAATGGAATATGTTTGATAAAATACAATTGAAAGCAATTTAACTGGGAGGAAGAAACCATGGAATATGATTATCGTGAGGCAATGAAGCTGGATAATCAGATTTGTTTCCCGCTCTATGCCGCAGCAAGGCAGGTAGTAAACCTCTATACGCCGGTACTCAAGCCCCTGGGCCTGACTTACACACAGTATCTTGTTTTTCTTGTGCTGTGGGAAAAGGACGGAATTCCGGTCGGCGAGATATGCGAGAAACTCATGCTGGATAACGGTACATTGTCACCGCTGCTCAAAAAGATGCAAAGCGCAGGCTTTATTGAAAAGAAACGCAGCGAAAATGATGATCGTGTCGTGGTCATAACTCTCACGAAGGAAGGCAGAGAACTCCAAAAGAAGGCAAAGGATGTACCGAGGCAGGTGGTAAGCTGCGTTGACCTTCCGCCTGAAAAGGCACACCAGCTCTACGGACTTCTCAGAGAACTTCTCAATGTAACAAGATCCTAAGGAGGAATCAAAAATGAGTGTATACGATTTCACGGTAAAAGACAGACAGGGTAACGATGTAAGCCTTAAGGAATATGAGGGCAAGGTTTTACTCATAGTAAACACTGCCACAGGCTGCGGCTTCACACCGCACTACGAGCCCCTTGAGGCTATGTATAAAGAGTACAGGGATAAAGGTTTCGAGATTCTCGACTTCCCCTGCAACCAGTTTGCGAACCAGGCGCCGGGTGATGAGGAAGAGATTCACACCTTCTGCACAATGAAGTTCGGCACTGAGTTCCCTCAGTTTGCAAAGATAGATGTAAACGGCGAGAATGCCGATCCTCTCTTTGCATATCTCGCAACAGAGAAACCCTTTGCGAGCAAGGGCATCAAGAATATCGCTCTCTCCAAGTTCTCAAAGGTAAACAATAAGAAGTTCGGCGACAAGACATATATCAACTGGAACTTCACAAAGTTCCTCGTTGACAGACAGGGTAATGTAATTGCCCGCTTCGAGCCCACAGACGATATGAAAGACGTAAAGAAAGCAGTAGCTGCTGCGCTTTAAGAGGTGACAAAAATGGCTGTAACACTTAACAAAGACGAAGAAGTCGTAAAGATGATTAAGGAAGGCCTTGCGGCCAAGGACGGTTACTGTCCCTGCAGACTTGAAAAGATACCCGAGAACAAGTGCATTTGCAAAGAGTTTCGCGATCAGATAGCGGATCCCGAGTTTGAAGGTTACTGCCACTGCAGGCTTTACTACAAGTCAAAAGACTGAGAAAAGGAGAAACAATATGGCTGAGCTTACAATCACAAAAGATAATTTCAAGCAGGAAGTTATTAATTCCGATATACCCGTACTTGTTGACTTCTGGGCAACATGGTGCAGCCCCTGCAAGATGCTTTCACCCGTTATCGAAGAGATAGCCAATGAACTTGAGGGTAAGGTAAAAGTCGGCAAGATCAACGTTGACGAGAACCCCGAACTTGCAGCCGAATTCGGCGTAACCGGCATTCCGTTCGTTATCGCTTTCAAAGACGGCGAGCCCAGGGCAACCTCAATGGGTGTAGTCGCCAAAGAGGACATTCTTGCTCTGCTTGACAAATAAAAAAGATAAAAAGGACTGAAGGTTTTCCTTCAGTCCTTTTGATTTTCTCATATGAGGGATGATGTTAAGGATGTCTATTAAGAAAGTTATAAACGTTTCAGTAAGTCTGTTGTTGTTTGCGGGTCTTTGATGAGGGAGATGGCAAAACACTTCTTGCCGGCATCCTTCAGGGACGCTCCGATGTGATAAGTTGTTTTGCCGTCCAGAATAATAAAGCGATCATGGAAAGCGCTGGTTTTCGTTATCTGCAATGTGGGGTACTGTGCATTGAAGGTTGCGATGTCTGCATCGCTTAATTTTGTGTTGGAGCGGGTATATAGTCTTACATTTGCCTTAGGTGACTTTTTGGTCAGAAGATTGAGGGTCGCTACATCGCAGTAATTATCAATAAGTATTATTTCTTTTTTTGCCTTTTGTATGAGCGATGTAATCAGACTGAAAGCATCATATATCTGTCCTTGAAAGAATACTTTTTGTTCTGTTTCGGCATGGTCCTCAATGTATTGAAACACTTTGTTGAATCGCTCGTCTGTGTTCTTTTGATATTCAAGCTGTTTCAGTTCTATGTCACTGACCTTTTCAAAGAGCAGGGCATTGTTGGTTATGAAGTGTCGCATTTCTACAAAGGCGCGCATAATGTTAACACTTGCCTGAACAGCAATTTCAGTATGTAAGACGCTTGCCAACATAGCTATTCCTTGTTCAGTGTATGCGTAAGGATAATACCGTCTGCCACCATGTTCACTTTTACTTTCACTTGAGGTTCCAATTTGGAACCTCAAGGTTTCGTATTCTTCTTTCGTTAATCTAAAACGAAAATCTTCCGGAAATCGTTCGATATTGCGATTTGCCGCTTTGTTCAGATTTTTTGTTTCTACATTGTAGAGATTTGCGAGATCGCTGTCTAACATAACTTGTTTGTTTCGTAAATAATAAATGCTGTTTTTAATGATTGCGATATTGGTTGTTAATGCAGTTTCCATATAGACCTCCCGTTTTTATTTAAGGTCATTATAGCGGATAGTTTTATGAAAATCCCGATTTAGGTATGAACGGTAGAATTTGATGCATGAACGGTATGCAATGCAGTTTTTTTGTGTTAAAATGTTTTTGTTTTTTTAAGGAGAACTGTTATGAAATTTGTAATTCAAAGAGTCACTTCCGCCTCGGTTTCGGTTGAAGGCGAGACGATTGGTGCCATCGACAAGGGCTTTCTTGTCCTCATCGGTGTCACGGACACGGACACAAAAGAGATTGCCGATAAAATGATTCACAAGCTCGTCGGCCTTCGCATCTTTGACGATGCGGAGGGCAAGACCAACCTGTCGCTTGATCAGGTCGGCGGCGCCCTTTTGCTCGTCTCGCAGTTTACGCTTTACGCAAACTGCAAAAAAGGTTTCAGGCCGTCCTTTTTGGAGGCCGGCAACCCGCAGTTTGCCGAGGAGATGTACGAGTATATTATCTCCGAGTGTAGGAAATTCGTCCCGGAAGTACAGTGCGGCAGTTTCGGTGCCGATATGAAGGTCTCACTCTTAAACGACGGACCCTTCACGATAATTCTCGACAGCAGGGAGCTTTAATATGAGAGAGATAAAAATTCACGGTGTCTACAGGCACTTCAAGGGCAACTGCTATCTCGTCGAGGAACTGGCGAAGGATTCCGAGACGGAGGAGACTGTTGTCGTCTACAGAAAGCTCTATGGTGACGGTTCACTCTGGGTCAGACCCCTTTCAATGTTCTTGAGTGAGGTTGACCATGAAAAATATCCCGACGTAAAGCAAAAATACAGATTTGAACTTGTCTCTGAGTGATTTGCAACCGTCAGTTGACAAATTGCAAGGCGGACTTTATGGTCTGCAACCGGCATTTTCCGTAGAATTGTCATTGAAAGGAGGCGGTACCATGATACTCGCCGATAAAATAATCAATGAGAGAAAGAAACTGGGATGGTCCCAGGAGGAACTTGCAGAAAAACTGGATGTCTCCAGACAGTCGGTTTCAAAATGGGAGAGCGCACAGTCTATTCCCGATCTTACAAAAATACTTCAGCTTGCAGAGGTCTTCGGAGTCTCAACGGATTATCTTCTGAAAGATGAACTTGAGCCCACGGACAATGAAATAGTATATGAGACAGCTGAGGCTTCAGAAAAAGTAACCGTGGTCACAATGGAGCAGGCAAACGAGTTTATGGAAGGCGAGAGAAAGAGAGCACCGAAGATTGCGCTTGGCACAACCCTCTGTATCTTGAGCCCCGTAACCCTTATTGTTCTTGCGGGCCTTCAGGATACGGGTCTGCTCCCGATTACCGAAGGCGCAGCAACAGGCATAGGCCTGGCTCTCCTCTTCATACTCATTGCCGCTGCCGTGTTTATCTTCATCACTGCAGGCGGCAGAAAAGAAAAATATAACTTCATAGAAACAGACAGTTTCGAGACAGCCTACGGTGTATCCGGAATAGTCAAGGCAAAGAAAGAGGAGTTCCACGACAAAAAGACCAGGTACAACGCAATAGGTGTCGTAATGTGCATACTTGCCGTACTTCCACTGATAATCGGCGGAATCATGGAGGTTTCGGATTCAATACTCATTCTGCTTGTCGGATTAATGCTTGCCCTCATCGCCGCAGCAGTCTATATGTTCATAAACATAAATATGGTTGAGGACAGTTACAATATGCTTCTGCAGGAGTCTGACTATACGAAGGAGAACAAGAAGGCAAACAGCAAACTTGTAACATTCAACGCGACTTACTGGAGTCTTGCGGTGGTAATATTCTTTTTAATCATGTACTTCAACAACCGCTTTGACGCATGGCCCGTCTTCCTTGTGGCCGGTGTGATGTATACCCCCGCGAGAATGATAGTCAGAAATATCATAAAGTAAATTGACTGAAAAAGACCGAAGCAGAAGCTTCGGCCTTTTTGTTTTCTGCTTATTCCTCGATTTCGTTGATCATGCACATGAAATCGACATAGTAGTTCTTGACGTCGGTGATTTTCGTAAGGCCGCCGATGATTGACATATGGTCGCCTTCGAAGGTGGGGAAGATCTGGTAGGTTCCCTTTTCGATATTGTTTCGGTCAAGGGCCTTCTGAGGGGCATTGAACGGGGCCTTTGCGGAGATTGTGTTTACAAGGCCGTCGTTGGGAAGCCACTTCTCATCCACGACAAATCCGCCCGGAGTCGTGTATGTAAGGTTTCCCATGAGTCTGCCGGGTTTTCTGAACATGATGTCGGTGATGCTGTTGTCAACTACCTGATAGCCTTTGCCGCTGTCCTTTGTTGAGCAGCAGGGGATCGAGAAATAGTAGACGTTTTCGAGTACTTCAATCTTTTCGTTTAAGGCAAGTGCATTGTCAATGAACATGTCATTTGACGCCATGTCCTCAGGTACGCGTGATTCTGCATCGCCGCCGTTGACATCGGCCATCATGCCGTTTAATTTGTCTTCAATTTTCTTTGAGAGGCCCGTGGGAGGCTCGGGGTCTTCAACCGTGCCGCTGTAGTAGACCGTTGTGCCGTTTGTGGGAGCGGCGAGTGTGGTTATGCTGTAAATCCAGTCGGCCTTTCCGCCCTTGAAGAAGTCGGAGACGTTGTCGCCCGAGGCGGCGATCTCCTCTTCGCTGCCGTTTGCCATTATCTCGGCGAAGAGGCGTATTGTGGCGCCGCCGAAGCTGTGGCCTACAAGGTTTATTTTGTCGGTGGCTGAGAAGGCGGGAATGAGAGCGCGGCCGGTGAAGTCCTCGCCGTAGCGGTCATGACCCATGGCCTTTGCGTGTGCCTCGCCGTAGTCTACCTTGGTACCGGTCAGCTGCGCATAGAGCTCACAGGCGCGGTCCCATGCGCTGTAGTGGGGAGCGACGGAGGCGGCGTAGCAGTGGAATTCCTGCTTGTTCAGATATTTCATCATGTCGCCGTTCATCATACCCCAGTAGGGCATGGACTTATACCGCTTGTCGTAGCTGCCCCAGCCCGAAAGGCCGTGGACGAAGACGTATGTATAGTTTGTGTTCCATTTGCTCTGGTCTATGGTCCTGTCCTTCTTTGGCGCACGCGCATAGATGAGTGCAGCTATTACGAGAACAAGCACCAGGCAGATGATTTTCAGTATGGTTTTCTTCATTTTGTACCTCCTCGGTAACGGGAATGCAACTAAATGTATTGTACGCAACATATTTTATCATATGGCAAGTGCCTGCACAATATGGTAAAATATATTATTATGGGCGGAGGACAGATATGAAATTACTCGTAATTGACGGAAACAGCATAGTGAATCGTGCTTTCTACGGTATAAAGCTGCTCACCACAAAGGACGGCAGGTATACCAACGGAATCTACGGTTTTCTGAATATACTCGAAAAGGTTAAGGGTGAGGTTGAGCCGGATGCGGTCGCCGTCGCTTTTGACCTGAAGGCGCCTACCTTCCGTCATAAGATGTATGACGGCTACAAGGCCAACAGGAAGGGCATGCCGGCGGAACTTGCCGAGCAGATGCCCGTACTGAAGGAATTGCTGGCCGACCTCGGCTACAAGTGTGTGGAACTTGAGGGCTATGAGGCCGATGATATTCTCGGCACGCTCTCCGCGGCATGCGGCCCCGATGACGAGTGCTTTATCGCGACGGGTGACCGCGACAGTTTCCAGCTGGTAAAGGACAATGTGACTGTACTCCTGCCTTCAACCAAGATGGGAAGGACCGTAGTTACGCGCTGTACACCTGAGTATATTAAGGAGACTTACGGCGTCACACCGCGTCAGATGATAGACATAAAGGCAATCCAGGGCGACTCCTCAGACTGTATTCCCGGAGTAAAGGGAATAGGTGAGAAGGGAGCGCAGGACCTGATCTCCAGGTTCGGAAGCCTTGATGAGATATATGAAAAGCTTCCGGAGCTTGACATAAAACCCGGAGTCAGGCAGAAACTTGAGGCCGACAGGGATATGGCTTATCTGAGCCGGGAACTCGGCACAATATGTCTTGATGTCCCGATAAGCACCGAGCTTTCGGATTATAAAATCGGCGAGGGGGACCATGACGCAGCCGCAAGGCTTTTGGCGTCCCTCGAGATGTTCAAGATGATAGATGCCCTCGGGCTGAGGGACGCAGCTGCGTCGGTTACGGCGTCAAGCGAGCCTGAAAGCACCGAAAATACGGAAACTGTAAAGGAAAACTACTTTACAGAAAGCGGAAATTTATACATTTTCAGCACTGATGAGACTGTATATGACGAGATTGCAGATGCCCTCAAAGACCGCAGCATAAAGAAATACGCGGCAGATTCAAAGTCGGTGTACGCCTATGGTTTAAAGCACGGTTTCACCGTCTCCGGCGTGGTTTTTGATACCGCTCTTGCGGCATATATCTTAAACCCCTCCGCAAACGATTATTCCGCGGAGAGACTTCTCGTTGAATACTCTGCCGGTTCATTTAAAGTTTTGTGTGACAAACTCGTCGCACAGATAGACAACAATAATCAGGCCGATCTTTTGGCTCTTGAGATTTCCCTGGCTGAGGTTTTAGCCTCAATGGAACATGTCGGTTTCCTGGTTGACAGGGAAGGACTGCTTGAATTCGGTGAGGTCATCTCCGCCCGTGTGGATGAGATGACGAGAAAAATCTATGATGAGTGCGGATTCGAGTTCAACCTGAATTCACCGAAGCAGCTCGGCGAGGCCCTCTTCGAGAAGATGGGCATACCCGCAAAGAAGAAGACGAAGAGCGGCTATTCAACCGCTGCTGAGGTTTTAGAGGAACTCGCTGACGATTATCCCGTTGTCGCGGACATCCTCGAATACCGCATGGTTGCAAAGCTTAAATCCACTTACTGCGACGGACTTGTCGCCTGCATAGCGGAGGACGGACGCATTCACTCAACACTTAATCAGACTGAGACACGGACGGGCAGAATCTCCTCGACTGAGCCGAATCTGCAGAACATACCCGTACGTAAGCCCCTGGGCTCCGAACTTCGCAAGTTCTTTATCGCCCGTCCGGGCTATAAACTCATAGATGCCGACTACAGCCAGATTGAGCTCCGCGTTCTCGCCCATATGGCGGATGACGCGAATATGATTGCGGCATTTGAGAGTGGTGAGGACATTCACCGCGTAACCGCTTCGCAGGTCTTCAAAGTGCCTCTTGATGAGGTCACTCCGATTATGCGAAGCAGGGCAAAGGCCGTAAATTTCGGAATAGTGTACGGTATAGGCGCATTTTCTCTGGCCAAGGATATCGGTGTCTCCCGTGTTGAGGCACAGCAGTATATTGACGGTTACCTGAGCAATTTCTCGGGCGTTGATAAGTATATGAAAGACGTTATTGAGAAGGCGAAGGCAGACGGATTTGTCAAGACCCTCTATGAGCGCAGACGCTATCTGCCTGAGCTCACATCGTCGAATCATAACCTGAGAGCCTTTGGCGAGCGCGTCGCCCGCAACATGCCCATCCAGGGCACGGCGGCCGACATCATAAAGCTCGCCATGGTAAAGGTTTACAACCGCCTGCTGGCGGAGGGACTCGACGCAAAACTCATCATGCAGGTGCATGATGAACTCCTCGTCGAGGCGCGTGAGGACATAGCCGATGAGGTATGCACAATAGTCAAAGAGGAGATGGAAAACGCCTGCTCGCTGAAGGTGAAACTCCTCGCAGATGCTCATATCGGCAATACCTGGTACGAGGCTAAGGGATGAAGATAGAAAGACTGAAACCCGTATATATGGATGCCGTGGTGTCACTTGAGGAGGAGTGTTTTGCGCACCCCTGGACAAGAGATGCCATAGAGGAGTATTACGGCAATCCGAATGCCTGGTTCTTTGTCGCTCTGGAAGATGACAAAGTCGTCGGGTATATAGGCACATATATGGTCATGGACGAGTGCTTCGTGACCAATCTTGCGGTGACCGAAAGTTACAGGCAGCGTGGTATAGGCAATGCCCTGGTGCTTGAGGCGACAAGAAACGCGAAGGCGAACGGAGCCTCTTTCATAACACTTGAGGTCCGCCTCTCAAACGGAGCGGCGATCTCCGTTTACAAAAAGAATGAATTCATAAGTGAGGGTGTGCGTCCGGGCTTTTACCGTGATCCGGATGAGGACGCGCTCATTATGACCAGGAGATTTTAATGAAAGTTTTGGCGATTGAGAGCTCATGTGACGAGACCGCGACAGCGGTTGTCAAGGACGGAAGACATGTCCTGTCCTCGGTCATAGCATCGCAGGTTGAAGAGCATGTGCTGTACGGCGGCGTCGTGCCTGAGATTGCGTCACGCAGACATACGGAGGCAATCTCACAGATTACGACGCAGGCCCTCTCTGAAGCAAACTGCACAATGGACGACATAGATGCCGTCGCCGTTACAGCGGCGCCGGGTCTTATAGGCGCGCTCCTTGTCGGAGTAAACTTTGCAAAGGGTCTGTCGCTCAAATACGACAAACCTCTCGTACCCGTTCATCATCTTCGCTCACATATCGCTTCAAACTACATCACCTCGCCTGATCTGAAACCTCCGTTTCTTGCCCTCGTGGTCTCGGGCGGTCATACTCATCTGGTCGAGGTGAAATCGTACACCGAATACAATGTCATAGGCTGCACCCGCGATGACGCGGCGGGGGAGTGTATGGACAAGTCCGCGAGAACACTCGGCCTTCCGTATCCGGGCGGAAAGAACCTGGATGCCGCCGCGAAGAACGGCAATCCCGATGCCTTTAAAATGCCGCATCCTCATGTTGAGGGAGCGCCTTATGACTTCAGTTTCTCGGGTCTTAAGACCTTCGTCATTAACACGGTTCACAACCGTGAACAAAAAGGGGAGAGCATATCTGTCGAGGATATGGGGGCCTCCGTCATAAAAGCCGTTGTAGACTGCCTTGTCAGCAATACCGAGAAGGCGGCAATTGACTTCGGCTATGACAAAATCGTCCTTGCCGGCGGCGTCTCCGCAAACTCCGTTTTACGGTCGAGGATGGCCGACTGCTGCAGCGAACACGGCTGGCAGCTCTTTATGCCCACGCCCGACCTCTGCGGCGACAACGCCGCCATGGTAGGTGCCCAGGGCTATTACGAATTCATCGCCGGAAATACGGCGGGTCTTGATCTGAACGCAAAAGCCACAATGCCGATAAATGAGGTGTTTTAATGGAAAAGATACTTGTAACGGGCGGTGCAGGCTTCATAGGAAGCAACTTCATATACCACATGCTCGAGGCACATGACGATGTTGAAATAGTCTGCGTTGACTGTCTGTCATACGCGGGCAATCTCGTCACGCTTGAGCCGCTGCTCGAAAACCCGCGTTTCAAGTTCATAAAGGCGGATATAACCGACAGGGAGGCGATGTATGCCCTCTTCGAGTCGGAGAATTTCGACATAGTCGTAAACTTTGCCGCTGAGTCCCATGTGGACCGCTCAATCGATTCGCCCGAGGATTTCCTCATGACAAATATCATAGGCACCGGTGTGCTGCTTGACGCTTTCAGAAAATTCGGTGACGGAAAGAGATTCCATCAGGTCTCAACAGACGAGGTCTACGGTGACCTGCCTCTTGACCGTCCGGACCTCTTCTTCACCGAGGAGACACCTCTTCACACCTCCTCGCCTTATTCGACATCGAAGGCCTCCGCAGACCTGCTCTGCCTCGCATATTACAGGACCTACAAGGTACCCGTCACAATCTCCCGCTGTTCCAATAACTACGGCAGATTCCAGTATCCCGAAAAACTCATTCCGCTCATGATTTCAAGAGCGCTGAATGATGAGAATGTACCTGTCTACGGCAAGGGAGAGAATGTGCGTGACTGGCTTTTCGTGCTTGATCACTGCAAGGCCATAGACCTTATCATTCACAAGGGAAAAGTCGGTGAGGTGTACAACATCGGAGGCCACAATGAACGTGCCAATATCGATGTGGTGAAGACCGTGCTTGCAGCGCTCGGAAAACCCGAGAGTCTCATAGAGTTTGTCACTGACAGACCGGGTCATGACCTGCGCTACGCAATCGACGCTTCAAAGCTTGAGCGCGAGCTCGGCTGGGTGCCGGAGACAAAGTTTGACGACGGCATAAAAGAGACCGTCAACTGGTATGTTGATAATCAGAAGTGGTGGAAAGACATAATCAGCGGAGAGTATAAGAGACTCTCCGAAGAACTGCTCGGCAAAATAAGTTAAGTAAAAGGGAGAACACTTTCATGAAGAAAGGCAAAATTTCCAAAATCGCCATCCTCCAGGGTGTCGGAACACTTGCTTTTGAAGCGGGCAAGAAAGCCGCGTCTTCTCAGTTTGTGCACGATAAGGTCGTTGCATTCGGCTCTTCAAGGAAAATTGCCGAGGACACATACCGGGTATCTTCAGACCTCCTCTTTCAGTCATATCTCTTTGTGGGTACGAAGAAGGCCCTTCTTGTTGACACGGGACTCGGTATCGGCGACCTCTCCGACAAGGTGAAGGAGATAACCGACAAGCCGGTTGAAGTTTACTGCACACATTCCCATTTCGGTGCAACGGGCGGCGCAGGACAGTTCGACAACGTGAGAATCGGCAAGGCAGATATAAAATCCGCGAGGATCTATTCTTTCATAACACGCCATATTGTCGATGCCTTCGGCAAGGGCGGCGCCGATACGGGAAAAGCGCCGACGTTCATCGCCGTCACTGACCGTGAACTAAATGGCGGCATTGATATCGGCGGCCGCACCATAAAGCTTTTTGCCGTGCCGTCACATACATACGGCAGTATCTGTTTCCTCGACGAAAAGAACAAAGTCGCCGCGGTCGGCGACGTCATTTCTCCTCTCGGCATACAGATTCTGCCTTTTGCCGCGCCGCTATCTTCCTATGCCGCGGCGCTTGACGGACTTCTCAGGAAAATCGGGGAAGCGAAAATTTACTGCTCATATTTCCCGCGTGCACTGAGCAGGGACTATGCGAAGAAGTACCTTGATATGATGCGTGAGGTTTCAGAGAGCAGCACCCATTCGGGATTACTGACATTCAGGGGTTCGCTGAAAGACAGAATGATGATGCTCACTTTCAGTTCAAAGACCTGATTGTTTGTGGTATAATGTCGGAGTATTTTATACGTGCCCGTAGCTCAGTTGGATAGAGCACCAGCCTCCGACGCTGGGTGTCGCCGGTTCGAATCCGGCCGGGCATGCCAATTAAAACTCGACAATCTGCCTCTGATATGTTAAAATTTCAGTGTTAAAGAGGTTTACGGAGGTTTTGATATGAAAAGAATCATGAAACGTATGGTTGCGTTGCTTCTCGTGCTTACGATGGCCTTTGTGCTTACAGGCTGTGCGGCAGCAAATGACGGCACCGTACTCGGTAAGATGATTGACTTCTGGCTCAACGGCTGGGACGGTATCTTCACGGAGAAGGCAAGAGCGGTTTATGTCGCTCCGAATCCCAGAGTAAGATCTCACGCAATCCGTGAAAACCACAGAGCGACACAGAGACATGCTGTAGGCACAACCTCAAATTACTCAGGCTCTTACGGCACAGGTGTTGCCTCGACTGACGGTCCCGCAGATTAAGAGTTAAAGTTAAAGCCCTTGCGGATAACCGCAGGGGCTTTTTTAAAGGAACAGACAATATGAACAAAGCGATTATAACACGTGTTGTTGCAGGTATCCTCATGGTTGCAATTACCTGCACTTCTTTTGCTCTCTCAAAGAGATATATGCCGGTAAGTGTAGATCCTCCGGAAAATACGACAAAGGCTGTCGAGACGACTGCGGCCCCCGCTCCCAAAGAGGAGGAGGTCGAGGAGACGACGGTCTTAAGTGATGGTACGGTCGTGCCCGTTGAAAAGAAGGCAGACGGCTCAAAAGAGGAGAAGACGACCGAGGCACCGAAGGTCACAAAGTATACCGGAGGCGCCCTGCCTTACTTCGAGTGGGCGAAGGCTCAGCAGCTCTCACCGAACTACTTCGGTGAATCCGTATTTATAGGAGACTCCATAAGCCTCAGACTTCAGATGTACGGCGGACTTCCCGGCGCGACATATATGTGCTACGGAAGCTACGGCACCTGCAATGCTTTAAGCGGCGTCATAAAGGCGAATATCTGGAACAGTATTCCCGCAGGCAAGAAACGTGTTTACATTATGCTCGGCATGAATGACTTAAACCGTGTCGGCGTAAACGGAGCGGCTTCAAACATGGCTCAGCTGTGTTCGCTCATTGAGCAAAGCAACCCCGGCATCCTTATCTACATTCAGTCAATGACCCCTATCATTGCCGCAAAGGACGGCACGAACGGTAGGATCTTAAACAACGCGAACATCAGGCTGTACAACCAGCTTCTTTCAGGTGTAGCTGCATCGCACGGCTGGTATTTTGTCGATGTAGCCTCCGTCATGTACGATGACAAAGGATACCTGAAAGATGAGTACTGCAGTGATCCCGGTTCAATGGGTATGCACTTCTCAAGCGCGGGCTGCGGAGCATGGTGCTGGTACCTCATGAACCACTGCTATGACCCGAGCTGGGCGGTACGCACGCTCACCGTAAATTATGTCATGGCGGACGGTTCAAAGGCCCCTGCGGCGCAGACAGTGGGCAACCTGAAGGCAGGCCAGTCCTACTCGGTTGCAAGTCCGAAGGTCAGAGGCTATACGCCGAATCAGGCAACTGTTTCAGGTACAATCGGAACAGAGGATCAGACAATAACCGTAACCTACACCAAGGACAAGACGTATAAACTCACAATCAACTATGTCAAAGCGGAGGGCGGAACTGCCGCTGCGACTTATACAAAAGCGGACTTCTTAAAGGGTGACACATATTCCGTACCGAGCCCCAACGTCAGCGGTTACACTCCTGACAAGGCGACCGTCTCAGGCACGTTCGGCGCGGCGGATGTAAACATTACCGTCAAGTACACGAAGATTCCGGATCCTCCGACGGAGCCGCCCACAGAGCCTCCGACGGAACCTCCGACGGAGCCGCCGACAGAACCGACAACAGATTAAACTAAAACTCCCGGGCAGCTGCCCGGGAGTTTTTGTTTTAAAGTTTGTGGATGAAGAGACCCGAGAGGAGTTTGGGCTCGAACCAGGTGGATTTCGGCGGCATGAGTGCGCCGGCGTCGGCGATGGCGATGAGCTCGTCCAGCGAGGTGGGGAAGAGGGCAAACGCGAGTTTGCAGTCCTCGCCGCAGCGACGCTCGAGCTCGGACAGACCGCGTATGCCGCCGACAAAGTCGATACGCGGATCGGTTCTCGGATCCTCTATGCCGAGAACCGGAGCTATGAGGCTCTTCTGGAGTATTGAGACATCGAGTGACTCGACAGGATCATCCTCGTTGATGACTTCCGGCTTTGCCGTGAGCTTGTACCAGCTTTTGTCCAGGTACATGCCGAAGGTGTGGCGCTCTTCCGGTCTGAAGGGAGTCACGCTCAGCGTGGTCTCAATTTCAAAGTTCTCGTTTATTTTTTTCAGAAGATCCTCTTTTGAGAGGCCGTTTGTGTCCTTTATGACGCGGTTGTAGTCAAGAATCCGGAGCTCGTCTTTCGGGAAGGCGACGGCAAGGAAGAAATTGAATTCCTCATCTCCGGTGTAACCCGGATTTTCCTCCCTGCGCTTCTGACCGACCTTTACGGCTGATGCGCAGCGGTGGTGACCGTCGGCGATGTAGAGCGCGTCCACTTCTTTAAACGCTTCCTCCAGCTTATCCGTAAGGCCGGTGTCGTTGTTTACTACCCAGATGCGGTTTTTTACATCGCCCTCGGATTCAAAGTCGTATATGGGGAGATTTGTCTTCTTGTAGTTGTCTATGATTTTGTCGACAGTCTCATTGCCCTTGTATGTCAGGAAGATGGGACCGGTATTTGCGTTGCAGGTGTCGACGTGGCGGATACGGTCCGCTTCCTTGTCGGCCCGCGTGAGCTCGTGTTTTTTGATCTTTCCGTCCATGTACTCGTCTATTGAGGCACAGCCGACAAGACCTGTCTGCGTGCGGCCCAGCCACGTCTGCTCATAGATGTAAAAGCAGTCGTGCTTGTCCTGACGCATTATTTCGTCTGTCTCAAGGCTTTTGAGATTCTGTGCCGCCTTGGCATAAACTTCGTCGGAGTAGAGGTCAGTGCCGATGGGCAGGTCTATCTCCGCTTTGTCAACATGCAGGAATGAGTAGGGGTTGTCCTTTACCTTCTCGCGGGCCTCGTCAGATGTCATTACATCGTATGGGAGCGCTGCGACAAGCCGGGCATAGGACGGCATCGGTCTTACTGCCCGAAATGGTCTGAAAACTGACATAATACGTCTCCTTAGAGTGTGAAGTCCTCCTCCGAGTAGTCGGAGAAGATGGGAAGCTGTCTCTT
Organism: Ruminococcaceae bacterium UBA1227; assembly: GCA_002309175.1. GTDB lineage: Bacteria > Bacillota > Clostridia > Oscillospirales > Acutalibacteraceae > UBA1227. The sequence continues at coordinate 41,678 of DBWX01000002.1, read as the reverse complement.
GGGCCTGCGTTTCAAAACATCGTACTTGAATGACTTGCATGATGAATCGGGCAGCATAATGCCGTTTTTGACACAGAGGACGCCCGTCTCATCAGGGGTCAGGCGACCGTGCTTGCAGTATTCACATGCCGGGGTTATATCTGAGTTGTAAAGCTTACTCACGACTGCACTTCCTCGCGTTTTTTAATAGAAAAATTTTAGCATAAACACCCTTTCTTTACAAGAGCGGGCGGGCGCGCGCTATAAAGAACATACAAGCAGAAAATGTGAAAATTGTATAAAATGCTCATTAACTTTTTATGTAAAACTGTTATAATTATCTTATGTATTTAAACAAAGGTGCTTGATATGTCGGAAAAACTGATTCAATTTGACAATTTTGAGAATGTCCTCGGGCTCTTCGGGAGCCTTGATGAGAACATAAAAATTCTCGAGAACGAATACGGAGTCACCGTAATCACCCGCGGAGACACCATAAAGATAACGGGTGATGAGGAAGCCGTTGAGGCCGCCGCGAAGTCGGTGGACGGTCTCTTTGCACTCCTCTCAAAAGGGGAGGAGTTAAACGAGCAGAATGTCCGCTACGTCATCGAAATGACGAAGGGCGGACAGGATGCGGAGCTTAAGAAGCTCATGTCCGACTGTATATGTATAACCGCGAGCGGCAAACCGATAAAGGCCAAGACTCTCGGACAGAGACGGTATATTGATGCCATAAACGACAACACCGTCGTATTCGGAATCGGACCGGCGGGTACCGGCAAGACCTACCTCGCCGTCGCCATGGCCGTTAAGGCCTTCAAGGCGAAGGAGGTAAACAGGATAATCCTGACCCGTCCGGCCGTGGAGGCAGGCGAGAGCCTGGGCTTTCTGCCCGGCGACCTTCAGCAGAAGGTCGACCCTTACCTGCGACCTCTCTACGACGCGCTGTTTGAGATGTTCGGAGCCGACGGCTTCCAGAAACAGATGGAGCGCGGCGTCATCGAGGTCGCACCCCTCGCATACATGCGAGGCAGGACCCTCGATGAGAGTTTCATAATACTTGACGAGGCGCAGAACACTACATCGGAGCAGATGAAGATGTTCCTGACCCGTCTCGGCAACGGTTCCAAGGCGGTAATCACGGGCGATGTCACCCAGATAGACCTGCCCGGAGGAAAGAAGTCGGGACTCGTTGAGGTCACGAAAATCTTAAAGAACATAGAGGGAATCACAACAGTGAAATTTGACGAGCGTGATGTTGTAAGACACCATCTCGTTCAGGAAATAGTAAAAGCTTACGAACGTTATGCCGAAAAAAAGGAGGGAAAGAATCGTGGCAAATAAAGTAAAGGTTGTAATCACAAACGATCAGAAGACAATAAAGGTTCCGAAGGGACTTCGTATGTTGATTCGCCGTTGCTGCACAGCGGTTCTTACAATGGAGAATTTTGAGGGAGACGCCGAGGTCTCGGTAACACTCGTGGACAACGAGAAGATCCGTGAACTCAACCGCGAGCACAGAAACATCGACAAGGAGACTGACGTGCTCTCCTTCCCGCTCGGGGTAAACGGTGTCTATGACATAAATCTCGACACCGGCGAAGCACAGCTCGGTGACATCGTAATATCACTCGAAAAGGCGGTTGAACAGGCTGAGCGCTACGGACACGGTATCCAGCGCGAGGTCGGCTATCTCACCGTACACTCAATGCTGCACCTCCTCGGATACGATCACGAGAACGGCGGTCTGGAACTCCTCCACATGCGTGAGAAAGAGGAACAGGCCCTGACTGAGCTCGGACTCAAGAGGGACGGCAGCTACTATATGGGAGACTCATAATGCCGAACACGACGACAGCGTTCATTGCCATCGTAGGTTGCCCGAACGTAGGCAAATCCTCGCTTCTTAACAAGGTCCTCGGCACGAAGATTGCCATAGTGTCTTCCAAGCCGCAGACTACAAGAACGAAAATAATGGGCGTCCTCACAAGGGGCGCCTGTCAACTTGTATTCACCGACACGCCCGGCTATCACAGGCCGAAGAACAAGCTCGGTGAAAACATGGTGCGCGCCGTGACGGACAGTATCGGCGGCGTTGACGCATGCCTCTTTGTCGTGGAGGCTGAGGGCGATGTAAAACCCGGCGAACTCGAGCTTATTGAGAAATTCAGAAAGCTTGATGTCCCGGTAGTGCTCGCCATAAACAAGATTGATACCCTGCCGGATATGAGTGCGGTTTTATCACGTATCACGACCTACTCGGAGCTTTATGACTTTGCGGCCGTGGTGCCGGTATCAGCCGTCAAAGGCACGGCTGTGGACGAGCTGCTCGACGAGCTTGAAAAGCTCGCACAGCCGTCCGTACACTACTTCCCGGATGACACGCTGACGGACCAGCCGGAGCGGGTTATTGCAGGGGAGATTATACGCGAGAAGCTGCTTCGGCTTCTCGACAAGGAGGTCCCGCACGGCGTGGCCGTCAGCATTGAGAAGATGCGTGAGCGGGAGGACTCCGACATACTTGACATAGAGGCCGTAATCTACTGCGAGCGGGAGACCCACAAGGGTATCATAATCGGAAAGAACGGCTCAATGCTCAAGAAGGTCTCAACTTATGCGCGTCAGGATATGGAAAGATTCTTTGACTGCCATATAAACCTTCAGTGCTGGGTGAAGGTAAAGGAAGGCTGGCGTGACAGGGAGGCCCTCATACATAATTTCGGATTGGACAATGAATAGGTAAAAAGAAATGAACAAGCATTTTGCGGCACTTGATTTTGATAAGATACTTGAGCGCCTGGCTGCACAGACTTCGTGCCCGGACGCTTATGATATGGCTATGGAACTCGTGCCGTCGAAAGATCTTGAGTCCGCGAAGATCCTCCTTTCGGAGACGGTGGACGCGTACGTGCTCCTCGCGAAGTTCGGCGGTCCCTCATTCGGCGGTCTCAAAAACGTAAACGGTCTCATGCACATCGCGTCAAGCGGAGGAATTCTCTCAATGAAGGACCTGCTCGACTGTGCGTCAACACTCCGCGCAATACGCGCGCTTCGTGACTGGTACAACCAGTGCGAGAGCATGGAGACCTGCATCAATAAATATTTCAACGCCCTCATCCCTCATATGAGTGTTGAGGAGCGCATTTTCTTCTGTATTCTTTCCGAGGAGGAGATGGCGGACGAGGCGTCACCAGAACTCTCCGACATAAGAAAGGCTCTTCGCAGGCAGGAGAATAAAATCAGGGAGCAGCTGGACCATATCGTGCATTCACAGCATTACCAGACTGCCCTTCAGGACGCCATAGTCACAATGCGAAACGGCAGATACGTCGTGCCCGTAAAACGTGAGCACAAGGGTGAGGTTGCCGGCGTTGTTCAGGATACATCAGACAGCGGAGCTACGGTCTTCATTGAGCCGATGTCCGTGGTTGAGGCGAACAACGAGATACGTGTTCTTCAGTCCAAAGAGCGCGATGAGATGGAGCGTATCCTGGCTGAACTCTCGGCCATGGTCGGAGATGTCTATGAGGAGACGAAGAAATCTTACGAGGCTGCCATAGTACTGAATTTCATATTTGCAAAGGCACAGCTCGCGTATGCGATGAAGGCATCCGAGCCTATTCTCAACGATGAGGGCGTAATCGACATAAAGGGTGCAAGGCATCCTTTAATCGATCCGAAGACGGTTGTCGCTACCGATATCCGCCTCGGCGAGGACTTTGACACCCTGGTCATTACCGGACCGAACACGGGCGGTAAGACCGTATCGATTAAAACCATAGGACTGCTGTCGCTGATGGCGGCATCCGGACTTATGATACCTGTTGCTGATAACAGCAGGATGGCGATATTCAAAGATGTATTCGCGGACATAGGAGACGACCAGAGCATAGAGCAGTCGCTCTCCACTTTCTCCGCGCATATGACGAATATTGTCGACATAATAAAGAGGGCTGACTCACACAGTCTCTGCCTGATAGATGAACTCGGAGCGGGCACTGACCCGGTAGAGGGCGCGGCGCTCGCCATCTCGGTACTCGAGAGGCTCGCCTCACAGGGTGCCAAGGTGGCGGCAACCACTCACTACGCTGAACTTAAGGCGTATGCGCTGCAGACGCCGCGCGTAGAGAACGGCTGCTGCGAATTCAACGTAGACACCCTGTCGCCGACGTACCGCCTTCTCATAGGCGCGCCCGGACGCTCAAATGCATTCGCAATCTCAGAGCGCCTCGGCATGCCGGGGGCCGTCGTCGACCGCGCCCGTGAACTGGTATCCGCCGAGAACTCTCAGTTTGAGGATGTCATAGAGCAGCTCGAATCCTCGCGCATAGCCATGGAGTCCGAGCATGAGAAGGCTCTCGAACTCTCGGCACAGGCACAGGCTGAAAAGGCCAGGGCGGAAGAACTTCGCGACAGCGTCGAGAAACTGAAAAACGATGAGATAGAAAAGGCCCGTTCAGAGGCCATGAAAATAGTTGAGCAGGCGAGGAGAGAGGCCGCTGCCTTCCTCGATGACATTGACAGGCTCAAGAAGGAGAGGAAGAATTCCTCAGATCTGTCACAGCTCTCTGCCGACGCGAAGTCTGTCATTAAACGTCACCAGGGTACACTCGACGATATCACGAATCCGATAGTTGCGCTTGCGCAGGAAGAGGACTATGTCCTGCCCCGTGACCTCGTCGTGGGCGATACGGTTGTAATTGCCGATCTCGGCACAACCGCCACCGTCTCGGCGCTTCCCGACAAGAAGGGAATGGTCGAGGTCACATCCGGTATAATGAAGAGCAGGACACCTCTCTCGAACCTGCGTCTTCTCGAAGGGCAGAAGAAGAAGGAGACGGGCGGCACGCGCAGCGTGAAGCGCACCATGACCTCGAAGTCCGACCTCGCAGTGAAGACATCAATAGACCTGCGCGGAATGGCATCTGACGAGGCGATACTGGAGCTGGACCGCTTTATCGATATGCAGCTGCGCCTCGGCATAGAGGAGTTTACCGTAATACACGGTAAAGGTACGGGTGTACTCAGGAAAGAGGTCGGAAAGTATCTCTCGAAGAACCCGCATGTAAAAGAACACCGCCTCGGCACCTTCGGTGAGGGCGAGGACGGTGTGACAATAGTTAAGATGAAATAGGAGAAGGAGGCGATCGAAATGCACATAAAAACTGACGGTCTCGTTATCAAAGAGCAGAACGTCAGGGAGTCCGATCGCCTCATTACCGTTCTGACATCAAAGTACGGCCTTATCCGGGCTTTCGCCACGGGCGGAAAGACCATAAAGAACAAGAACCTGGCGGGGACCCAGCTGCTTGCGTATTCGGACTTCGTCTTTTACCGCGGCGCGGATTCCTACAATGTCAACTCGGCAGTTGAGAAGGAGGTTTTCTTCGACCTTCGGTCGGACATTGAAAACCTGAGCACTGCCTTTTATCTCGCAGAGCTCTTCGGCGAACTCGCGCCGGAGAACGCGGAGTGCGAGGACCTGCTGAAACTGCTTTTAAACTCGCTTTTCCTTCTCTCGAAGAAAAAGCTGCCGACACCGCAGGTGAAGTCTGTCGCGGAGCTGCGCTCGCTCGCGATTTCGGGCTACGCCCCGAACCTCATCGCGTGTGCGGAGTGCGGAGCTTTTGAGTCAGATAATATGTATTTTGACATTAAAAACGGCAGTCTGCTGTGCAGCGACTGCGGTGCGGACACCGCTTTAAATCCGATTTCGATAAGCACGGTCACCGCCATGCGTCACATAGTCTACAGCGAGCCGAAGAAGGTCTTCGACTTCTCGCTCGCGGACGGGGCGCAGCGCGAACTGACCGCGGTGACCGAGAATTATGCCCTGGAACACACGGGGAGACACTTCAAAACACTGGACTTTTTAAAGAGCCTTCAGGACACCTGACCTGAAGGCTTTCTTGTGTAAAGTTTTGCGCTTTACACAATATGTTGTGTTTAAAAAAACGGCTCAAATTTTTCGCTTGACAGAGCCGTTTTCTCTTATTATAATTAATGAGCAAAGTGTAAAGAAAACGCCTTTACACAACGGGGAAAAATAAGATAGGGGGCGGTCTTTCAGTGGCAAAAAACTTTGAAGTAATAAGTGTATTGCTCGACTTTTACGGTGACATGCTTACCGAGAAGCAGAGATCTTTCATAGAATACTATTACAATGATGACTTGTCACTTTCGGAAATTGCCGAGAACGAAGGCATAACGCGCCAGGGCGTCAGGGATGCCATAAAGCGCGCTGAAGGACAGCTTTTTGAGATGGAAGAGCGACTTGGTCTCGCAAGGCGTTTTGAGGAAGTCCGTACGGGACTCAACGAGATACTCGACTGCGCCGAACTCATCAATGAAAGCAATATGCGTACAGGCCTCTCAAGAGATATCAACGAGGCTGTCGTCAGAATCAAGCTTATTGCTCAGACTCTTAACAACGAAGAAGTATAAAGGAGTTAGACAATGGCATTCGAAGGCTTGTCCGACAGGCTGGAGGCTGCGTTTTCCAGGCTGAAGAGCAAGGGCTCTTTGACTGAATCAGACGTCAAGGAAGCCATGCGTGAGGTCCGGCTCGCACTTTTGGAGGCGGACGTCAGCTACAAAGTTGCTAAGGACTTTACCAATGCAGTGACAGAACGAGCCATAGGCGCCGAGGTCATGAAGAGCCTCACGCCGGCGCAGATGGTCATAAAGATAGTAAACGAAGAACTTACCGAGCTCATGGGCGGAACCCATACGAGGCTCACCATAGCCCAGCATCCTCCGACAATAGTCATGATGTGCGGACTTCAGGGTTCAGGTAAGACAACGCACTGCGCGAAAATCGCGAAGCGCCTGAAGAGCGAGAACCACAGACCTCTTCTCGTCGCGTGCGACGTTTACAGACCTGCGGCTATAAAACAGCTCCAGGTACTCGGTGAACAGATTGGTGTCCCGGTCTTTGAAATGGGACAGGACAATCCGGTCACCATCGCGAGTGAAGCGATAAAACTGGCTAAGGATCAGGGTTATGACTATGTCTTCCTTGATACCGCAGGCCGTTTGCATATCGACGAACAGCTCATGGAGGAGCTCCGCAACATAAAGGCGGAAGTTCACCCGCATGAAATCCTGCTTGTTGTCGACGCCATGACCGGTCAGGATGCCGTAAATGTCGCACAGACATTCAACGACGATCTCGGTCTCGACGGACTCGTGCTGACAAAGCTCGACGGCGACACGCGAGGCGGTGCCGCGCTCTCGGCGAGAGCGATTACCGGCAAGCCGATAAAGTTCGTCGGTACCGGCGAGAAGCTCGACGACCTCGACGTCTTCCATCCGGAGCGTATGGCCTCCCGAATTCTCGGAATGGGCGACATGCTCTCCCTCATAGAGAAGGCGGAGAAGGAGTTCGACGAGCAGGCCGCGATTGAGCTTGAGAAAAAGCTCAGAAAAAACAAATTTGATCTTAATGACCTTCTTACCAACCTGCAGCAGGTCAGAAAACTCGGACCGATGCAGGACCTCCTCGGTATGATACCGGGACTGGGCAAGCAGGCAAAAGATATTGAAGTTGACGAAAAACAGTTTGACAGACTTCAGGCTATTATTCAGTCAATGACGCCGCAGGAGAGAGAGAAACCCGACATCATCAACGGTTCCCGCAAGAAGCGCATAGCCGCAGGATGCGGACAGCAGGTTGAAGATGTAAACAGGCTCCTCGCTCAATATCGGCAGATGCAGAAAATGTTCAAGCAGATGAACAGCAAACAGTCCAGAAGGGCCATGAAACGCATGGGCAACATGGCTAACATGCCCGACCTGGATCTCACTAAGTTAAAATAATTCTTGGAGGAATTTTAAAATGGCAGTAAAAATCAGACTCAGAAGAATGGGCGCAAAGAAAGCACCTTTTTATCGCGTAGTAGTTGCAGACTCACGTTTCCCGCGTGACGGACGTTTCATCGAGGAAATCGGTTACTACGATCCCACTAAGGATCCCGCAGTCATCAAGATCGATGAGGAAAAGGTTGCTCAGTGGATGGCTAACGGCGCACAGCCGACAGACACTGTACGTGCACTTCTCAAGAAGAGCGGCGCAATAAAATAAACGGAGGACCCGAAAATGCGTGATTTACTCATTTCCATTGCGCAGGGCCTCGTAGATGATCCGTCTGCCGTAACGGTAGACGTTGATGAACCCAATGAAAACGGCGTAACTGTTTACCATCTCCATGTCGCACCCGATGACATGGGCAGGGTAATCGGTAAGCAGGGTCGTATCGCAAAGGCCATTCGCACGGTAATGCGCGCATCGGCCAACAGGAACGATGCACATATTGCAGTGGAAATTGACTGATTTATAAAACAAGAGGCAGGCTGAGGGTATCTCCGGCTTGCCTTGTTTTACTTAAACGGAGTTTTTATGCGTCTCAAGTTTCTGGAACTCGGAAAGATAGTAAGTACACACGGTGTACGCGGTGAACTCCGCGTGCAGTACTGGTGCGATTCGCCCGAGTTCTTCAAGTCCTTTGAAACCGTATATCTGAAAAAAGACGGTCAGGAGCCGAAAAGGGTCCTGGGCGCGCGGCAACACGGCAACGTCATGCTTTTAACGCTTGAGGGAGTGGACGACCTTGATAAGGCCAACGCCCTTCGCGGCAGGGTTATTTACGTTGAGCGTGATAAGGCGCCGCTTGCGCCCGGTTCATATTTCATAGCCGAGCTCATCGGCTGTGAGGTCCGCGACGCGGACGATGAGGAAAAGCTCTACGGCCGTGTGACCGATGTGCTCAACACGGGCGCTTCGGATATCTGGCAGATAAAGGATGCTGACGGCAAAGAATATCTTCTGCCCTCGGTGCCGAGCGTGGTCGATAAGGTTGACATAGACAACTGCATCGCCCTGGTCCGGCCCATGAAGGGCATCTTTGATGAGGGGGAGGAAATACGTGAAGATTGAAATACTGACCCTGTTTCCCGACATGTGTGACTCCGTCCTCTCAGAGAGTATTATCGGCAGGGCGAGAGAGGCCGGTCATGTGGAAATCCATTGCACGAATATCCGTGACTACTCCAAGGATAAGCACAACCATGTTGACGATACGCCGTACGGCGGCGGCACGGGTATGATAATGCAGGCCCAGCCTATCTATGATGCCTATATGGATCTGACTGACAACGGTAAGACAGATTACCATCTTATTTATATGACTCCTCAGGGAAAGCCTCTGACGCAGGCGCGTGTACGGGAGCTTGCAGAGTACGACCGCATCGCGATTTTGTGCGGTCACTACGAGGGAGTGGACGAGCGCGTAATAGAAGAGCTCGCCCCGGAGGAGATTTCGATAGGCGACTTCGTTGTGACCGGCGGCGAGCTTCCGGCCCTCATCCTCACGGATGCCGTGTGCCGCATGCTTCCCGGTGTGCTCAGGAACGAGGAGGCCTTTGAGAAGGAGAGCCATTTTGACGGCCTTCTCGAGTATCCGCAGTATACGCGCCCTCCCGTCTGGATGGGCAGGGAAGTGCCGGAAGTGCTCCTTTCGGGACACCACGAAAACATAGCAAAATGGCAGGAGGAACAGGCTGTTTTGCGCACGAAATCAAAGCGCCAAGACATGTACGAAGTTTTTGTGCAAAACGACAAGAAAAATTAAATGCAAGTGTTTTAAGGTAGAAAAAACTATGAAAAACTACCAAAGATTGACCTTTGCGTATGTCAAAGTTTGACCTCTGTAACGAAGTTTTTTTGAATTCGTAGAAATGTGTTTTTTTTAGTTGACGGTAGAAAAACCGTCTAATATAATGTTGTCGAATCAAAAAGCAGTTCATTCCAAATTTTTATATGTGAGGGAAAGTCTATGTATGTTAAAGACGTAAAAGTTCAGAATCAGGTAGGCCTTCATGCCCGTCCTGCTACTTTTTTCATCCAGAAAGCAAATGAGTTCAAATCATCCATCTGGGTTGAGAAGGACGAGAGAAGAGTTAACGCCAAGAGCCTTCTCGGTGTGCTTTCACTCGGTATTATGGGTGGCACTGAAATTCGAATCATGGCCGGTGGCTCTGATGAGGAAGAGGCTGTTGAGGCCCTCGTAGCTCTTGTTGAGTCAGGTTTTGCAGAATAATTTAATTTTGTATATCGGGCACACCGCTTAAACCGGCGGTGTGCCTTTATTCTTAAAGAGAGGAGATGGGGATATGGGTGAAGTCGTAAGAAGCAGCAACCCGCGTATAGAATACCTGCGGGAAAAAGCGAATTCTCTGCCGTTGCTCCCGGGCGTCTATATTATGAAGGACGAGAAGGGCGAGATAATTTACATCGGCAAGGCGAAACTGCTGAAGAACAGGGTTTCGCAGTACTTCGGTTCACAGAACAGGCATGCCGAAAAGGTGCGCCGGATGGTGGACAATGTTTACGATTTTGATCACATCCTCGTCGCTTCGGAATATGAGGCCCTCGTTTTGGAGTGCAGCCTCATAAAGCAGAACAAGCCCAAGTACAATATCCTGCTCAAGGACGACAAGGGCTACAAATATATCAAAATCACAAACGATGAGTGGCCCAAGCTCGAGAAGGCGCTGCAGCGCAGGGAGGACGGGGCCACGTATATAGGCCCATACATCAGCGGCTTTGTCGTAAACGAGTCACTGGATGCGGCACTCAAGATCTTCAGGCTTCCGCAGTGTTCCAAGACCTTCCCCGTGAAGACGAAGACGCGCCCCTGCCTGAACTATCACATGAACCAGTGCGGAGCGCCTTGCGCGGGCAAGATGAGCAAGGCGGAGTATGACGCCGCCCTCGCAGACGCGGTTGAATTCTTAAAGGGCGGCACGAAGCAGTACCTTGAGCTTTTGGAGCACAAGATGCAGGCTTACTCCGACAATCTGGAATTTGAGATGGCCGCGAAGACGCGCGACCGCATAAATGCCATAAAGCGCCTCACTGAGAAGCAGAAAGTGGTCTTCTCGGGCGACGAGACGAAGGATGTCTTCTCGCTCGCGCGCCGTGAGGACGAGATCTGCTTCAACGTTCTGCGCTTCACTGAAGGCCGCATGACCGGAAGCGCAAACTTTTTCACTGAACTTGACGAGTCGCTCGAGAACACACGAAGTGAGATTCTTGAGAGATTCTATTCCACACATACCGATATACCGAAACTTGTTGTCCTCGACGGCGAGTGTGAGAATGCCGATCTTTTAGCGCAGTGGCTTTCCGATCTGCGCGGCACAAAGGTTGAAATCCTCGTACCTAAGCGCGGCAGACAGCTTGAGGTTGTCTCAATGTCAAAGAACAATGCCTATGAAGCGCTCGCTCAGAAACGCTCGCGTTCCAAGGCCGATTCGGCCGTCATTGAACTCGGAGAACTTCTCGGACTTACCAGGACTCCCGAGTTTATCGAAAGCTACGATATAAGCCATACTGCGGGCGCTGACGCCGTAGGCGGCATGGTTGTCTTCAGAAACGGTGCCCCGTACAAGGCAGGTTACCGCAAGTTCATACTGAAAGATACAATCCCCGGTGACGACTTAGGTGCAATGCGGGAGGTCCTGACAAGGCGCTTTTCGCACAGGGATGACCCCGATTTCCCGCCCCTGCCGGATCTCATTCTGATGGACGGCGGAGAGAACCAGGTCAATGTCGCTTTGGAGGTCATGCAAGGCTTTGACCTTTACATCCCTGTTTTCGGCATGGTGAAGGACAGCAAGCATAAGACAAGGGCCATAAAAAAAGGCGGCGGGGAGATTCAGATAAGCGCGACAAGAAAGGTCTTCACGCTGGTCTCCGGAATTCAGGAGGAAGTACATCGTTACGCGATAAGTTTCCATCACAAAAAACATCAGAAAACCGCTAAACAGAGTGAACTTACCTCAATAGAGGGAATAGGTCAGAAAAAGGCCGAGGCCCTCTGGCGGGAGTTTAAGACGCTGGACAACATAAAGCGTGCGGATATTGATACTCTCTCGAAAGTAAAGGGTATCTCCGTTAAAGACGCAGTAAATATAAAGAGACACTTTTCGTAGTTTACAAACTTTAAGTTACAATGCTATAATTAGTTATTATTATGAGGAGGCGTACTATGAGAGTAATCACGGGTTCGGCCCGCGGCATGAAGCTTCGGACCCTCTCGGGACTTGACGTACGCCCGACCACCGACAGGGTCAAGGAGTCAGTTTTCAGCATCATTCAGTTTGAAATTGAGGGTGCGCGTTTCCTCGACCTGTTCGCGGGCTCCGGCCAGATGGGTATCGAAGCCTTGAGCCGCGGCGCTTCAAAGGCGGTTTTTACGGACTCGAGCCGCGAGGCCGTAAAGGTGGTCAGAGAAAATCTTGAACATACGAAACTTGCCGACAGGGCGGCTGTGAGAAACGAGGACAGCCTGCAGTTTCTCAAAGTGACAAAGGATGTCTTCGACATCGCTTTTGCTGACCCTCCGTATGCGAAGGGACTCATCGATGAGGTACTGAAAATCCTGCCTGAGAAGATGAGCGAAAACGGCATTATCATATGCGAGACCTCAATGGAAGAGGAACTCCCCGAAAATGCCGGAAGGTTCAGAAAATCAAAAGAGTACAGATACGGCAAGACGAAACTTACGGTCTTTCGACCGGCTGAGGAGAACGAAGATGATTAAGGCAATCTGCCCGGGCAGCTTTGATCCCGTAACAAACGGACATCTGGACATTATTGAACGTGCTGCGGCACTGTTCGATGAGGTTGTTGTAGTTGCCATGACCAACTACAAGAAGCAGGGCAAATATGCTTTTACCGCAGAGGAACGTGCGAAACTTCTGAAAAAAGTGACAGAGGGCATGCCGAACGTCACTGTGGACACATATGACGGCCTGCTCGCGGACTATTGCAAAGAGCACGGTATAAGTGTCGTCGTAAAAGGCCTTCGCGCGCTCTCGGATTTTGACTCGGAGTTTCAGCAGGCTCTCGGCAACAGGCATTTAAATCCCGACCTTGAGACGGTGTTCATTGCCACACGGGCCGAGAACATGTTCTTAAATTCCAGTCTTGTTCGCCAGATAGGCGAACTCGGAGGAGATATTTCGGATTTTGTCCCCGGCGTTGTGCTTGAGGACATAACCAATCATTTGAGAAAGGACTGATTTTTTGGCTTCTATCGAAGAGCTCTTAAACGAGATGGAAGACATTTTGTCTGACGCTCGCGGGAACCCGTTTTCAGGCAAGAGAACAGTTGATGTCGAAGCCCTGAAACTGGTCCTTGAAGATCTCAGAGCCAATGTTCCCGAGGAGATAAAGCAGGCGCAGATACTGGCTTCTGAGCGCAGAGAGATTTTAGACAGGGCGACCAGGGAGGCCGACATGGCCGTCTCGGACGCCAAGATTATAAGCAGAGACCTCATAGCTTCCGCTGAAAAGCGTTCGAAGGACATGGAGGCCCAGACTGCGCGCAGGACCGAAGAACTCATGCGCGTGGCTCAGGCTAAGGCTCAGCAGACCGTGGCAGCCGCGAAAGACGAGGTTACCAAAGCCGCGTCTCAGGAAGGCATCGTCAAAGAGGCCGAGGCGCAGGCTGAAATCATTCGCGCCGAAGCCGAAAGGACTTTAAACAATGCCAAGAGGGACGCAGCGCGTATCCTTGAAGAGGCCGAGTATCGTTCAAATGAAAAACTTACCTCGGCCGAGGAAAAGGCCCGTGACCTTAAACTCAAGGCTTCCGCCTATGTCAACGACATCGTAACCGATGCCGAGTACAGGATAGGCAAGAGCTATGCTGAGATAAAAGAACTGCAGAAGACAATGAACTCCGCTTCCAGAAAGACACAGAAGGTGCAGAAGCAGAGGTCTCAGGCGCAGCCTCAGAGGAAAAAGAAAGAATCCGCTTTTGAAACCGAGCCGCGCGTCATACATCACCCGTCGGTAATCGACATACCTCTTGAGGATGAGTACGAGGACTACAGTTCGCCGTTTGCGGACGATCCTCCGCTTCACGAGAAGTCAAACTACAACATAGAACTTTGATTACGAATTATGAGACTTGACAGACTTATTTCCTCCCAGGGAAGGTATTCCCGAAACGAAGTGAAAAAGCTGATCAGGGACGGTCTTGTAACTGTAAATGGAGAAAAAGCCGCAACCTCTGACATACAGGTGGATCCTGCCGTGTCAGAGGTTGTTATAGCAGGGGAGCCGTTTGTCTACAGGGAGCATATCTATCTCATGCTCAACAAGCCCGAAGGCGTCGTCAGCGCTACTGACGACCGGCTTCACAGGACCGTGCTTGATCTGGTGCCGCCTGAGTTTTTCCGCCCGGGACTCTTCCCGGCCGGCCGCCTGGATGCTGACACCACCGGTTTTGTGCTCATCACCGATGACGGTGATTTCGCGCATCGGATTCTCTCGCCGAAGAATCATGTGGAGAAGACCTACATCGCCGAACTTGCAGATCCGATAACCGATGAGGATGTAGAGAAACTGGAGGAGGGAATCGTCCTGAAGGACGGTTTCGAGTGCCTGCCTTCGAAAATCAGGGTGCTGGATGAGAGAATAATCGAGATAAAAATCTGCGAGGGAAAATATCACCAGATAAAGCGTATGCTGGCCGCGACAGGGAACAGGGTTTTAGTGCTGAAACGGACCGAAATCGGTGGCTTACCACTAGATATTGACCTTTTACCCGGAAAATGTCGTGAAATTACACAAGAGGAATTGGGTGTAATAACTACCTAAAAACGACCCTTAGTTTTATGCGAAATACACTAATGGGTCGTTTTTTGTTGTGCATTTTTATGAAAAAGGTTGTAAAAAATGTTGCGTATTAACAAATCCTTGTGTATAATGTATAAAGCGTTATTTATTCAATTTGCACAAAGGGGCTCAGTTTATGTCTAACAGATTATTCCAGGGAGTAATTCACCAGATGCGCGACGCCATCGACCGCACCGTGGGCGTGGTTGACGAGACCGGCTCTGTGATTTCCTGCAGCGAACTTGAAAGAATAGGAGAACAGGTAGGAGTCAATGTGGCGGATATCTTCTCGACAAACGAGACCATCTGCCTTGACGGTGTGACATATCTCACCTTCGGCTCACACCTTCGCCATGAGTATGCGGTATTTGTAACAGGGGATGACGACCTCGCAGAAAAATATGCCCGCATTCTCTCGGTGTCCCTCTCGAGTATCAAACAGTTCTATGATGAGAAATACGACAGGAGCAATTTCATCAAGAATGTTATCCTCGACAACATTCTTCCGGGCGACATCTTCGTCAAGGCCCGCGAGCTCCGTTTCAATAACGATGCCACCCGCGTAGTCCTCCTTATCAGAATCAAGGGACACGAGGACGCTTCGGTATTTGACGTAATTCAGAACCTTTTCCCGGACAAGACAAAGGACTTTGTCATCAACATCAACGAGACCGACATCGCCCTTGTCAAGGAAGTCCGCAACAACATAGAGCCGAAGGATCTCGAAAAGCTCGCTCATTCTATCTGTGACGCTCTCAATACTGAGTTTTATAATAATGCCCTTGTCGGCATAGGAACATCGGTTGTCGGTATCCGCGACCTCTCCCGTTCGCTTAAAGAGGCTCAGGTGGCTCTTGAAGTAGGCAAGGTATTTGACACCGAAAAGAACATCGTAAGCTACGACAACCTCGGTATCGCCCGCCTCATTTACCAGCTTCCCACGACCCTCTGTGAGATGTTCCTTCACGAGGTCTTCAAGCGTGGCTCAATCGAGAACCTCGACCAGGAGACACTCTTCACCATCCAGAAGTTCTTCGAGAACAATCTGAACGTCTCCGAGACCTCCAGAAAACTCTTCGTTCACAGGAACACTCTTGTCTACAGACTTGAGAAAATCAAGAAGTTCACGGGTCTTGATCTGAGAGAATTTGATGACGCCATAGTCTTCAAAGTAGCTCTCATGGTTAAGAAATATCTCGATTCCAGCCCTACGAAGTTCTAATTAAGCACTAAATCTTGTGCTCCGTTTTGTGCAATACCACGAAATTTTGATTTCCGGTTACAAATGGGTTACAAACACATTATTATATGGTATACTAAAGACTGTATAGGTATATTTATGCTTATACAGTCTTTTTTAATTACATTTCTGAGGAGACCGCAAACGTGATAGAATTCAAAAACGTTTACAAGAAGTATGACAGCGGTACGGAGGCGCTGAAGAACATCAACCTGCGTATTGAGCGCGGAGAGTTTGTCTTCATAGTCGGCGCATCCGGTTCCGGTAAGAGTACGTTTCTTAAGACAATAATGCGTGAAGAGGTGCCGACCTCCGGTACCATCATGATAAACAATTATGACCTCACAAGGATGACGGATAAGGAGATTCCTTATTTCCGCCGCACAATGGGTATCGTTTTCCAGGACTTCCGTCTCATCCAGACGATGAACGTATATGACAATGTAGCGTTCGCCATGCGCGTTATAGGCGCGAATGAGAAGGAGATAAAGAAGCGCGTGCCCTACGTGCTCAGCCTCGTAGGCCTTCAGAGCAAGGCGCGCTCCATGCCGAACGAAATCTCCGGCGGTGAGCAGCAGCGCGTGGCCCTCGCCCGTGCGCTCGTAAACAACGCGAACACAATCATCGCGGACGAGCCTACAGGTAACATTGACCCCGAGATGTCCTATGAGATTGTGGACCTCTTAAACCGTATCAATGAAAACGGCACGACGGTCATCATGGTCACCCATGAACACGAACTCGTAAAGAAGTTCAACCACAGAATAGTTGTTATCGACCACGGCTCGGTCATCTCCGACACGGGCAGGGGAGGACAGCTCACATATGATGAGACAACGGGCTATAAGACTCTTCGTCCCGAGGATGAGGATGTTCCCGAAGTCACAATCGACGAATTCATAGAGGAGGCAATAGCCTCTGAGGCGGCTTTTGAGGAGCCCGCGGCACCGGAACCGTCAGCGGTTTTCGAGCCGGTCACAGAGCCCGTTCCCGAACCGGTCGCAGAACCTGCTCCCGAACCTGTCGCGGAGCCCGCTTCGGATGTATCACCCGTGGCCGGTCCCGACCAGACAATGTATATTGAGCAGATAGCGGCTTTGGAAGCCGCCGCGAAGATTCGCGAGGCCATGGCCGAGCCGCAGATGGGCGGCCCGCTGCAGGCGGCCTCCGACGCGCTTTCACCGGAGGAACAGATAAACGTCTTTGCCAACATTGACGGTGTTGATTACTCCAAGTACTTTGAAAATTCAGAGGATGAGGAGGATGATGACTGATGGCTAAAACGAAACATAAGGCGTCCTTTAACCTGGGCTATCTCACCAAAGAGGGCGTACGCAATGTCCGCTCCAACAAGCTCATGTCACTGGCTTCAATAGCCGTTCTGACTTCCTGCCTTGTTCTCATAGGCGTGGCTGTAATGCTGTTCATCAACATAGATGCCATGCTTGAAAACGTTGAGGATCAGAACGTCATCATGGTTTACCTGAATGACGGTCTGAACGAGGATCAGATAAATAAGGCCGGCCAGGACATCAGAATGATCCCGAACGTAGGCGCGGCCGACTTTGTCTCAAAGGATGAGGCATATAAAGCTCAGCTCGAGCAGATGGGCGAGGACGCTCTCCTTCTTGAGGGTCTCGACACAAACCCGATGCCCGATGCATACAAGGTCACACTCTCCGAACTCTCGGACTACGACAATGTCCTGAAGATGCTCGGCACGGTTGAAAACGTACTCAGCGTTCGAGGCAACAGTGACCTCGCGGGTCAGGTGAGAGAGGTGCGCACGGGTGTTACCTACATCGCCCTTGGAATAATCGTTCTCCTGCTCGCGGTAAGCCTTTTCATAATCGCGAACACCGTTCGTGTAACAATGTATAACAGAAGACTCGAGATAAGCATCATGAAGGCGGTAGGTGCTACAAACTGGTTTGTACGCTGGCCCTTCATCATCGAGGGTATCTTAATCGGAATACTTGCCGGCATCGTTTCCCTCGGACTTGTATTCGGTCTTTATCAGCTCGCAGTTAAATCATTCGGTTCAATCTTTTCCCTTTTCGGAACGGCAACCATCTCGTTCCTTCCGTATGCACTGCCGATGCTCGGCGCCTTCGTTGTGATAGGCGTGGGAGCCGGCGTATTCGGAAGTATCTTCTCGATGGGCCGTTACCTTAAGGAACACGGAGGCTCAGTGGTATCAAATGACAATGAGTAAGAGAATCATATCGCTTTTCCTGGCACTCCTGTTTTGCTTAGCGCTTGTCACTCCCGCCTTTGCGGCAGGTGACAAAGTTGCCGAGGATGACCCTCGCATCATTGAGATGAAGAGCAAGATAGAAGGCTTGAAGCGTGAAGCCGCCGAAGCCAAGCAGAAGCGACAGGATCTGGAAGGACAGATCAACGAGGCACGGGCATCCGCCATGGAAGTCCAGACTCAGGTCAATGCCCTCCAGGCAGAGATAAACGCCTACCAGGCAGAGATTAACGCACTCAACACTCAGATAGGTCTCATTCAGCAGCAACTCGACGAGAACGAGGAGGCGATGGAGGACCAGAAACTCCAGATTGAGGCCACACGTGAACTGTTGGGCCAGCGTCTTCGCGCCATGTACATGGCCGGAAATGTTTCGACAATAGAGATAGTTTTCGAGGCGGACAGCTTTGAAAACCTTTTAAACAGAATAGAGCTCGTCACGCGCATTACAAAGCATGACCAGCAGATAATCACAGACCTCAAGAACGATATAAAGGAACTCGAGGCTCTTCAGGTAAAACTTGAGGAGGACAGGGTTGACCTTCAGGCATCCAAGGATGAGGTAGTGGCTTCCCAGGCTGAAATCAAGGAGGCCAAGAAGTCGGTCGATGCAAAACTCGCCGTACTCGAAGCCTACCTCGCGAAACTCAATCGTGAGGATGCACAGCTCAAGGAGATAGAGGCACAGGCAGAGGCACAGAAGGCAGCATACGCGGCCACAATCTACGCCATGATCAACGGCACCGCTTCCGAAGGTGACGGTTCCGCAAGTCTCATCTGTCCCGTACCTTACGGCAATGCATATATCTCCTCCGGCTACGGATACAGGACACTCGGCTCAAAGAGTTCCTTCCATTACGGCCTTGATATCTCAATGGGCGGAGCTGACCAGTATGACAAGCGAATTGTCGCTGCAGGAGCGGGTACGGTCCTCATCTCCAGCAACGGCTGCACACATAACTATAAGAAGTACAGCAGCTGCGGCTGCAACGGCGGTTACGGCAACTACTGCGTAATCGACCACGGCAATGGTGTTATAGCATTCTACGCCCATCTGACAACCTCATATGTCTCAGCGGGACAGGTTGTAAACCAGGGCGATACAATAGGCATCATGGGTTGTACCGGTTATTCGACCGGTGCGCATCTCCACTTCGAGATAAGAACAAACCTCTCGGGTGCGAGAAGTGCCACAAACGTCAACCCTGCAAACTATATTCACGTACCTTAACCTCTACGGACAGGAGATTAAACTTTCATGAGTAAGAAAATTCCGGTAGGAACGGCCCTCGCCATACTCTTCGTCGTCATGGCTGCCACAATAGCCATAACAATGAAAATTTCGATGGGCGTTTACAACCATCTGATCAGCGACCTCTCCGAGCGTTCGGCGATGTATGACGGTATCGCCGAAGTCGACAAGCTCACGCGCGAGAAATTCAACGGCACCATAGACTCCGAAAACGTCTACTCGGGCCTTGCCGCGGGCTTCGTCAACGGTCTCGGTGATCCGGCTTCATTCTATCTGACGCCGGCGGAGTACGAGGTCTACAACAACAAACTTCTCGGTAAGATGAGCGGAACCGGTCTGACCGCCGCCTATAATACCGAGACCAATCAGCTTCTTGTCACCTCCGTTGCGAAGAACTCGCCCGCGGAGGCCTCCGGCATTGCCGTCGGCGATGTCATCACCAAGATTGCCGATATCGACGTGGACTTTGAGAACTACGCCGAACTCGCGTCAAACCTCGAGGGACAGAAACTCTCAAACGTCAACGTAACATATTCCCATGAGGGGAAATCAAATACCGTAAACCTCGTAATGGGTTACAGTCTCCAGTCCGTGACATACAGAAACGTAGGTACCATAGGTATCATCTCAATAACCGGCTTCTATGAGAACGCCATCAACCAGTTCAAAGATGCCGTAAAGGCTCTCACTGAGGCGGGCTGCAAGTCTCTCATAATAGATGTCAGAAACTGTGATGAAGGTACCATAGAATACGCGACGAAGGTACTCGATATTCTCGTACCCGTCGCGACGGAGGGCACGGCCGCCATGGCGACTGTTGTCAACGCGGAAGGAAAGACAATCAAGACCTTCCCTTCCGACTCCGAAAGTGTCGCCATGCCCATGCTCGTGCTTGTAAACGGCGGCACGAAGGGCCCCGCAGAGCTCTTTGCCTGCGACCTTCGTGACTTCGGTAAGGCACAGCTTATCGGCACCAAGACAAAGGGTGTCTGCACAATGCAGCAGCTCTTCCGCCTCTCAAACGGCGGTGCTGTAGTACTCACGGTTGCCAATGTCCTTCCTTACACAAGTGACGGAATTAACGGCACCGGCGTCGCTCCGGACTATATTGTAAAACTTACGGCCGAGCAGACCGCGCAGATCGGCATCATGTCTGACGCCGACGATCCGCAGATGCAGCAGGCCTTCACACTCCTCGCCGGAGACGCCGCTGAAGGTGCCGACGGCTACGAAGGTTAAAGAAAAGCGTTATTGATTTAAAACGCGCATTAATATATTATTAAGTTGAATATAACCTTATTCCGAAGGAGGAATGGGCATGAAATACGGAAAGAGATTGCTGGCTGTCATGATGGTTCTCGTCATGGTACTCACAATCGTTCCTCTGACGATGTTTGCTTTTGCCACGTCAGGTACTGGCACATCTTCTACAGATTCTATAATGATAGAGAACTATACTGATCTCAAGGATGTACTTGAGGGCCTGGGCAGTGCAACCTATCCTGCTGATGCCTTCTACAAACTTGCGGATGATATAGATTCACTTCATGATTGGGTATTCGCAAGTGAGGCCAATAGGATCAAGGCTGCAGAAGATCTCGGCATGAGTCCGGTTGTCACCCCTGCGACCTATGCTAAGGCAACAGAGGCCGATAGAACAAATGACACGCCTATCTATTCCAAGGAAGGCGATGTATATACCCTTTATGAAGGTGCCAGGGATGCGGATACAATCCCTGATATTACCGTTTATTGGGTAAGGACTGCAGAAGAGACAAGCACAGATGCTCCTCTGACAGAAGAGCAGTTTGCAGCTATCACATCGGCTGATAGACAAACCATTCTTCAGAATAACAGCGATGTAGTTCCCGTAATCACACCTAAAAATGTTGACTTCCTCGGTACTTTTGACGGTGACAACAAGACCATCAAAGGTCTTCGCATTCAAACAAATGCCAAAGAGGCCGGAATGTTTATCAATGTCGCTAAAGATGGAGATAAAGTCGGTACCGTAAGAAACTTTACAATTGATGATACATCAGTTATCGGAATTGTATCAGCCGTAAACTCGGTTTCCATTTCGATAGGTTCTGTTGCAGGAACGAATGCCGGCATAGTTCAGAATATAACTTCCAATGCAACGGTTAATGTTATGGTAAAACTTCCTGCTACCGCTTTTGTTGGTGGTATTGTAGGCTCAAATGGTGACTCCTCAAAGGGATGTGCATTAACAAACTGCACATTCGGCGGAACAATTAATTTTGTTGTAGCTGAAGCATCTTTCTCCGGGGATGATTCTCTTTCTATCATAGACATCTCGCCTATTTCCATAGCCGGTATTGCAGGTATTTCCGGTTCATCTATAACTGGTACATATAACGGTGATATCAAAGTAAACTATATCGGTGGAGTACTTGAAAGTGTAAATAGAATTCATGCCGCTGGTGTTTTAGTGTCTGGTGATAAGGACAACGATATAACACCTCCGCTTCCCGATGAATATAAGACTGTCGGTTCTGCCGATGCCGCATCTTACTTCGGTGAAGGAAGTACACTTGGCACACCGGACAGCAATAAGTACCAGCTTGTATCAAAGACTGTAGGTACTGAATATTCATATTATGTAAGACATATAGTCTGTGCACATACGACTCCGACATATACTCCGGCAAAAGCCGCTACATGTACTGATGACGGTAATAAGGAATACTGGTACTGCGAAACCTGTGAAAAGTATTTCACAACTGATCCTACCAACAATCCTAATGCTACATCCGCAAGTTATAACAGTGATATTAAAACCAAGAAAACAGGACACGCATATGGTAATTGGGAACAGTACAATGAAACGCAGCACAAGCGTGTCTGTGCAAACGATCCCGAACATGTTGAATATGCAAGCCACAATTTCAAAGATGTAGTGACTCCTGCTACAACAGAGGCCCAGGGTTACACAACACATACTTGTACCGCTTGTGGTTACAGTTTCGTTGACAGCTACACACCTGTTCTTGCTCCTTCGGTTGAACCCAAGAGTGGCAGCGGCTACTCAAAGGACAGCACGGGCGGCTATCTTATAACCGCACTTCCCACAAGCAAGAGCGGTATTACAGTTGCTCAGTTTAAATCCTCTCTTGTGGATGGTAATTATACGGTAAAGAACGAAAAAGGTAGTACAGTAACAAGTGGTATTGTAAAAACTGGTTACACCGTAGAGGTGACAGGTAATCCAACATCAAAGGTTACAATCGTTGTAAAGGGTGATCCAAGCCAGGATGGAAAGATATCAGCAGTTGACTTTGTTTATCTCAGAAACCACATGTTAAAGAAAGAGTTAATACCAACCGGTAGCATAACATTTTTAGCTGCTGATACTGATGGTAATGCGAAAATATCCGCGTTAGATCTGGTTGACATTAGGAATTTACTCTTGAAAGGTTAAATAAGGTTGGTGACAATGATGAAAAGAATAATATCAATTGTGATAACTGCTTTGGTGTTGATTAGCATTTTTTCTATTAACGCTTTTGCGGCAGGCGGACTTTCAATCTCAACTGGTTCGCTTTCACTCAAACCAGGTGAAAGTGGCTCGTTTACCGTTACATCATCAAACTGCTTGGGTACTTATAGCGTTTCCTCATCAGATACAAGTGTTGCTACTGTATCTGCAAGCAAGGCTGATGCAATTTTTGATACGTATAATGAAACAATCACTTTCACAGTAACAGCAAAAAAGGCTGGCTCGGCTGTTATCGTTATTACTGCAACAGATATGGCGACAGCAGAAAAGGAAGTTATTAATGGTCAGGCTGTAAAAGTAACAATTAATGTTGAAACTCCTGCAACCACAACCACGACCAAGCAGTCAAGCGGCGGTTCAGGCAATACAACAACAACCAAGGCTGCTGAAAAGACAACCAAGGACGGCGAGACGACAACAAAGGCTCCTGAGAAGGCAGGACCTGAGCTTTCCGATATTACGATCTTTGCAGGTAAGCAGGTTCCGCTGATTCTTACGGCAGGCACAACTGAGTATGACGTAGTTGTACCTTACGGATCAACAGCCATGGTTATCGATGCCAAGACTGCAAACGCAGATGATCAGATCCAGGTTTACGGAGCTGATGATATCTCAGACGGCAGCAAGGTTGCCGTAAGCGTAACGGCCAAGGACGGTACTGTTACGAACTATGTACTCAACGTCAAGTATGACGAGCAGCCCGTGAAGGAAGTTCCCGCAGAGAAGACAGGCGTTTCAACAGGTCTTGTCATTGCTCTTTGCATAGGTCTCTTCCTGCTCGGTCTCATCCTCGGCGGAATTATAGGATTCCTTATCGGCAAGAGAAAGTATGAGTCCTATGACTACTATGACGGCGACGGCGGAACAACACTTGATTATCCGACATATAACGGCGGTGCAGGTGCTGATCTCGACCAGAGCGCTGACGATTACAATCCGACAACACCATTTGCCACAACAGGCTTTAACTTCTCTTCAGGCATGGGTCTGAACTATGACTACAACAAGAGCTTTGAAGAGGATGACATGGGTTACTACGATGACAATGCGGCTCCGTCACTCCGCGATCCTGTTTACACGGAGCAGACTGTTGAGCCTGCACCTGTAGAAGAGCCCGCAGACTATCCTCCTGCATTTGAGGCTCCTGCAGCATCTCCTGCAGAACTCTATGCTGAGCCTGCACCCGCAGCTCCGGTTGCAGAGCCGGTTGCTCCCGTAGTTCCGGTTGCACCTGTTGCTGAGCCTGTGGCTCCGGTTGCACCTGTTGCAGAGCCCGCTCCGGCTTATGAGGCACCTGCTCCGGCATACCAGCCTCCGCAGCCCGCATACCAGCCTCAGCAGCCTGCTTACCAGGCACCGGTTGCTGAACCCGTAGCTCCGGTAGCTCCTGTTGCAGAGCCTGCTCCGGCTTATGAGGCTCCTGCTCCGGCTTATGAGGCTCCCGCTCCGGCATATCAGCCTTCGCAGCCTGTATATCAGGCACCGGTCGCTGAACCTGTAGCACCTGTTGCACCTGTTGCTCCTGTAGCAGAGCCGGTGGCTCCCGTAGCGCCTGTTGCAGAGCCCGCTCCGGCTTATGAGGCTCCTGCTCCGGCTTACCAGGCTCCTCAGCCTGCATACCAGCCGCAGCCGACATACCAGCCTCCGCAGCCTGTTGCAGAGCCTACACCTGAGCCTTCTTATGCTCAGCCCTACATTGACGATGCTCCTCCGGCGCTTCCTTATGAGGCAGGTAAAGCATTCGGCAGCGTTCCGTTCGAACAGAGCGCAGACGACTGATAAAAGATTAAGCGGTCACTCATCTGAGTGACCGCTTTTCTTTAACTGTTCAGTTTTTTGAAAGGTTCTTAAAAATCTCGTCAGTCTGACGGACAAAGTCTTCGCAATTGATATTCGGGTTTTTCATACCGTTTTGGAGGATAAGACCGTCTGAGACAAGCAGGGCAGTCCATGCAAGAAAGTCTGCATATTGCGGGTCGGTACGTTCCTCGATTTTCTCTTTGAGGAGTTTCTGGAATTTGGTGTACCTCTCAAGGATCTTTTCGCGCAGGTCCTCGTTGCCCAGGCAGGCATTGTAGATGAGGTGAATACGCGGCCCGGCGCCGTTTACATTGTACTCTATGACATATTTCATCAGCCTGTGCAGAGAGGTGTTCTTGTCTTTGTTGTCGACCCATACGAGGAAGTCATCAAGCTGTTCTTCCAGGTGTCGGTCTGCGATGGCGAGAAGGATATCTTCCTTTGTCTTGTAGTGGTAGTAGAGGGTGCCTTTTGAAATGCCTGCTTCAGTCGCAATCTGGGCGAGACTTATGTCGTCCAGGGACTGCGAATCGAGCAGTTTTTCCGTGGCATCCATTATCATATCTTTGATGTTTTCTTTTCTCGGCGCAGCCATATGTACCTCCGGAGAATAGTATGGTATATTAGTATTATATTACACTTTGCGAGTGTTAGTCCAGTTGACTTTATCGGGGCTGTATTGTATAATATAGCCAGTGTCGGTCAAACGACCGACTAAAGCAAAGAGAGGTGAATCCGCTTGGCAGGCATCAGAAGAATCCAACGCAGACTGAACAAGAAGTTCGACGGTCGTGTTCAGGCTGTGCTTGAGGATGATATTATACGTCTGACGGGAGAACTTGATAATTGGGATGACGTCGTTGCCGCCTGTGAAACAGCTGCCACAAAAAACAGCCTTGTCCATGTGGTAAATGATATTAAATTTACAGGGGGAGAGATACCGCCCATGCGTGTTCCTTCCCTGCGTGACAATGCAGTTGACGGAAAGACTCCGGATGTGCTTATCATCGGCGGAGGCATTACCGGCTGTGCCATAGCGAGAGAGCTCTCCAAGTGGGAAATGAATGTCATGCTCATCGAGAAGAATGCCGATTTCGCCATGGGTGCCTCGGGCGCGAATGACGGCGAGGTCCATGTCGGAATCGATCTTAAAAAAGGCAGCCTGAAGCAGAAGTATGTGCTTTTGGGCAATGCCATGTATGACAAATTCTGTTCCGACCTCGATGTTCCTTTCAGGCGCCCGGGCCAGTATATCCTGTTCACGCAGTTCTGGCTTTTAATTCCCATTCTCTTCTTCTATATTCGCCGTAAATACATTGACGGCGTCAGGAGCTCACGCTTCATGTGGGGCTCGAAGATAAAGAAGGAACAGCCTACATTTGACAAGAGGATCAAATTCGGTATTTACAATGACAATGCAGGTGTCGTCTGCTCGTACGGACTGACCATTGCCTGTGCCGAGAACGCCGCCGAGAACGGCGTCGAGGCATATTTAAACACCGCGGTTTTGTCCATGGATACAAATGACAGCGGCAACATTGTTGCCGTCCACACAAACCGCGGCACCATAAAACCGACAATCGTAATAAATGCCGCAGGCGTATTTGCCGATGATGTCGCTGAGATGGCCCACGACCGCTTCTATTCAATTCATCCGAGACGCGGTACAAATGCCATCCAGGACACCAAATCTGCCAATATAATCGACTGTATAGCCTCTGTAGAGTATGCGAGCGTCGGTTCGCTGAAGAGCAAGACAAAGGGCGGCGGTATTATGCGTACCGTGGATGACAATGTGCTCGTGGGTCCCGATGCCGTTGAGTGCTTCGACAAGGAGGACACATCGACTTATCCCGAAAGTCTGAAGACCACATACACCAAACAGAAGGGCACCGTACCCGCGGCTTCCGAGAGAGACATCATCACTTATTTCACCGGAATACGCGCCGCCACTTTTGAGGAGGACTTCGTCCTTGAGTGGGGCAGGAAGTGCCCGAACATGTTCCACTGCGGCGGCATTCAGTCGCCCGGTCTTACGGCGGCTCCTGCAATTGCCGCCGATGTTGAAAAGATTATCGTAGACAGACTCTCTAAGAAGAGAGAGATTCTTCAGAAAAAGAAATGGACGCCTGTAAGGCGCGGTGTGCCGAGGCTCAAGGAGATGATTCCCGCACGCCGTTCGGCAATGATTGCGCGAAATCCCGACTACGGCATTATCGTCTGCCGCTGCGAGGAAATTTCAAAAGGTGAGATTATAGACTGCCTTGAGCGTCCGCTCTGCCCGCCGACAGTTGACGCGGTTAAGAAGCGCATTCGTCCCGGTATGGGACGCTGTCAGGGCGGCTTCTGTCAGCCCCTGGTGGCTCAGATAATCGCCGAACATGAGAATATTGATATCTCGGAAGTAAAGAAGTCTTCAGCTGAATCGGTAATTCTCTACGGTGAAAACAAAGGGGGTGCCGAAGAATGATCTGGACTTGTGATGTCATGGTTATAGGCGGTGGCCCCGCCGGACTTGCCGCGTCCATATCCGCCGATAAGGAGGGCGCACGTGTAGTCCTTGTTGAGCGTGAGGCACGCCTCGGCGGCATTTTAAAACAGTGTATTCACGACGGATTCGGACTCGTTCGCTATGAGGAAAAACTCTCGGGTCCCGAGTACGTTGAACGCTTTACAGACGAGTTCCGCTCCCGCGGAATTGAAGCTAAACTCTTGACCTTCGTCACCTCTGTCGAGCGAATCAAAGAGGGCTTTAAGGTCACACTCGTATCACGCGACGGCGTGGAAGTATATGAGGCGAAGAGCCTCGTCCTCGCCACGGGTTGTCGTGAGCGTACGAGCAAGCAGGTCTTTATTCACGGCACGCGCCCGTCAGGTATTTTCACTGCGGGCACGGCACAGCACTATACCAACCTGCTCGGTCAGCTCCCGACAAAGCGCTGCGTAATCCTGGGCTCGGGCGACATAGGCCTCATAATGGCACGCCGTCTGACTCTTGAAGGCGCCGAAGTCATCGGTGTCTATGAGATTAAAAACACGCCTTCGGGCCTGACCAGAAACATACATCAGTGTTTAAACGATTTCAACATTCCTCTTCATCTGTCGCATACAGTCACAAGAGTGTTCGGTATGGACAGGCTTGAGGCGGTTGAAGTAGCCGAGGTCGATGAGCACTTAAAACCCATCCCGGGCACTGAGAAGAAAATCGAGTGCGACGCACTCATCCTCTCCGTGGGACTTATCCCGGAAAACGAGCTTGCAGAGACACTTGAGGTCCGAATAGACAACAGAACCAAGGGCCCCATCTGCGACTCAAATCTCATGACCAATATACCCGGTATCTTCGCCTGCGGTAATGCCCTGCACGTAAACGACCTCGTAGATTATGTGTCGGAGAGCGGAGAGATTGCCGGTAAAAACGCCGCACATTTCAAGAGGGCAGAGAATAAATCGGTAATTGAGATTGTACCGAGCGAGACACTTCTCTATGTCGTTCCGCAGACGCTGAACCTGAACGGATACATTAATGATTTTGTTATGTATTTCAGAAGCAACAGAATCTATGAGAACTGTGTTTTCCGACTGAAGATTGACGGCAGGACGGTATTTGAGAAGAGGTATCCGATAGTCAGACCTCCTGAAATGGAGAGGGTTGTCATAAACCTCAAGGGTATTAACCTTCGTGCGACAACTGTCGTCAGAGCAGAGATTGTGAGGGATGAAGAATGAGTACAATTGTCTGTATAACATGCCCGCGCGGCTGCACCATGAATATTGAAAAGGCGGGCGGCGACTGGACGGTCACCGGCAACGCCTGCAGAAAGGGCAGGGACTTTGCCATCGCTGAGATGACAGACCCACGGAGGACTGTCTGCACGACTGTCAGAACAACATTCAAGTCCGCGCCCGCTCTGCCGTGCAGGGTTTCTGCCGACATACCTAAAGACAAGATGTTTGACGTTATGAAAGAGATAAGCAAAGTCACGGTCTCAAAGCAGTTAAACCGCGGCGATGTAATTATCAAGGATGTTCTGGGTCTCGGTGTTGACGTAATCGCGACATCCGACCTTCTGACACAGCTTTAAGGAGAATACCATGGGATACAAACCTTATGAAGGCTTCGAGCCCAAATGGATAAAAGAAGCCGCTCCCGCCGACTCGTATCGTTCGATTTTCCGCTGGGGCGATCCGAATCACTTTAAGTTCCCCAAAGAGTCACTCTATAAACTCATGAAGGAACGCCTTGACATAACGGATGACTATGTCAGGGATTACCGCTGCGATGTAGGTCTCGAGAAAGTCGATTTTGAGGGCAAATACCCGCCGAACATGGCTCAGGAGCACCTCGACTTCTTTAAATCGGTCTACGGCAGCGAAATGTCTCAGTCCGACTACGACAGACTCTCCGTCGCATACGGACAGACGGCATATGACCTCTACAGAATCCGCGAGCGTCAGTTTGACAGCCTGCCGGATGTGGTTTTATATCCGTCTGAATCAGAACAGATTGAGAAGACGGTTGAGTATTGTACTGAACATAAGATACCTCTTTATGTCTATGGCGGAGGTTCCTCTGTTACGCGCGGCGTAGAGCCGACAAAGGGCGGCGTCTCACTTGATATGCGCCGCAACTTCAACAAGGTCATCAGGTTCAATGAGACTGACCAGACTATTACGGTTCAGGCCGGTATGTCGGGTCCTCAGCTTGAGGCGCATTTAAACAACGCCGTCTCCGAGTTCGGAGCAAAGCGCGCGTTTACCTGCGGTCATTTCCCGCAGTCCTTTGAGTACTCCTCAGTGGGCGGCTGGATTACCACACGCGGTTCGGGCCAGAACTCCACCTACTACGGCTGTATTACCGACATCTGCCTTCAGCAGAAATACGCGACGCCCCGCGGTGTCGTACTTACATCGCCCTACCCGCGCGAGGCGACGGGACCGAACCTCAATCAGATAATGATGGGCTCTGAAGGAACCTTCGGTGTTCTCACCGAGGCCACGCTCAAGGTCTTCCACTACAATCCCGAGAACAGAAAGCGCTTTTCATATATATTCAAGACCTGGGATGACGCCATGGACTTTGCCCGTGAATGTCTTCAGGGTGAGTTCGGTTTCTCATCAGTCTTCCGTCTCTCGGACCCCGAGGAGACAAACATGATGCTCCGTCTCTACAATGTTGACGAGACTCCCGCCCAGCCTCTTCTTGAGAAACTGGGCTATAAGGATATGGAGCGCTGCCTCTTCCTGGGCTTCACAGACGGCGAGAAGGGCTATTCAAAGAACGTGGCAAGGAATATCTTCAAAGTCGCGGTAAAACACGGCGGATTCCCGCTTACAGGCTATGTCTGCAGGGGATGGGAAAAGGGCCGCTTTGACGACCCTTATATGCGTGATTCACTCCACGACTTCGGTATTATAATTGATACTCTCGAGTGCTGCGTAAACTGGTCCAATATGGCGCAGGTCCACAGGGACGTACGCGCCGTGTGCCACGCGCTTCCCAACTGTGTCGTAACGACACATATGTCGCACTGCTATCCGCAGGGCGCAAACCTCTACTTCATCTTCATTGCGAAGATGGACACGGCCGCCGAGTTCAAGGCTTATCACAAGACAATACTTGACGCCATTCAGAAATCAGGCGCGGCCCTGTCCCACCACCACGGCATAGGCAAGATGTTTGCGCCGTGGCTTGAAGGCTCAGTCGGCAGGACGGAATACGGCACCTTCAAGG
The DNA here is from genome assembly GCA_002309175.1 of Ruminococcaceae bacterium UBA1227. GTDB lineage: Bacteria > Bacillota > Clostridia > Oscillospirales > Acutalibacteraceae > UBA1227. The sequence continues at coordinate 11,207 of DBWX01000002.1, read as the reverse complement.
CCCTTAAAGAATATTTTGACCCGGATTACATGATGAATCCGGGTGGCACAATAGGTCTCGATCTTTCTGAGGAAGAGAAGATCTTCCTTCGGGACGGATATAAAGACATGGGAAAGGTATAAGACGGTTATCTTCCGTCAGGATCCTCACCACGTGATATTTTAATTGCCCGTTTTTCTTCATACATGAGGTTGTCGGCTTCGCTGAAAACCTCGTTGAAGGAAAACGGTGCTTTTTTATGGCACATTCCGCACGCGATTATACACTCCGGGCCGTCGCCGCGGTTGAGTTCTTCAAGACCGGCCTTCCAGTTTCCGAGAATTTCCTCTGATTCGGGGAGAGTCTTGTTCACCGCGACAACAATGAACTCATCGCCTCCGGTACGGAAACCGTAGACGTCGTGCGATGTATTGTGGCCTGTTATGGTTTTTATGCTGTCAGCCGCCTTCTTTATGAGAAGGTCGCCCGCACGGTGGCCGAGAAGGTCATTAGTGCGCTTTAAGTAGTTGACATCCATATTGTATATGGTTATACTGTCTGCGCCTTCAAAGAGGTTCTTCTGAAGTTCTATGAACTTACCCTTATTGAAAAGTCCGGTGAGACGGTCATGCTCACTCTCAAAGATAATGGCCTCCTGCATGAGCGCGTTTTCAATATAGAATTTAAACTCGTTGACGAGCATTGAAAACGCTGTATGGTCCTCTTCTTCCTTTTCTGTGATAAGGAGTCTGTATCCGACGTCCGTTACGGTTTTTCCGCTGCAGCAGCATTTGAAACCGTCGTAGTCGTGTTCCGTGCCGGCAGACAGTATGCTCACATCAGGGCGGTCCGCCCCTTTTTTCATTACATGGCGCTCGGTGTGGTCCAATCTCTCCAGATATAAAACGGCCGTATCGACATTGAAATATTTTACTGCGGCCGGCAGACAGTCCTCGGCATGTGATGAAAGGTTCTTTATGAGGTTGCTCTGGCAGTCCGATGAGTTGCGCAGAATACGCGAGTACTTTGAGAGGTCCTTGATGAGTTCGGCGTAGTTAGTTACATCGTATATGTGATGCAGGAGGTATGTTTTTCCTTCATACTCCTCTTTGTAACTGTTGGCCTTGTAGTACTTTCCTGTGGCTCTGTCGGTAGTTTCCCACTCAAAGACACTTTCAGTGAAAATCTCGTCGCTTATGAGTATCGTCCACTTCGCCCAGGTCTTTTCATCAAAGTCCAGGGCATTGTTTCTGAACACTATGTTGAAGTCCTCATCGGTGATTACAAGTTCGGCCGCTTTATCGATGAGACCGACCTGAAGTTTTGCGTTTGACGACATCAGATTTACCAACCTTTCAAATTTACGATTATATTTTACACGGAATGTGGTATAATCTGCAATGTATAAATTATTTATTAAAACGGTGTTTTTATGAAAAAGGCTGAAATAAGGAATATTGAAATAGTGAAGAATCAGATGGAGCTGAGTCTTGAAATCACGCTCCCGTATGATTCGGCAGTCCACTCACCCAAGGTGACACTTGTCTACCAGATGGGCGAGGAGACCCGCTTTATCCCGATTCTCGTGCAGTCCTACTATCCGAATACGGACGGCAAGACTTGTACGATTATAGCGGGATACAAGTATGATATCTCATATCTCTTCAACTCGCCGATCAAAGATGAGCCGGTAGAGATGGAAGTGGATATTCACTACGGTGAGGAGCATTTTCGCGATGTGCCTCTCTTTCTTTCGGCCAAGGTATCTTCAGTTGATTCTGATTTCACCCTTGATGCTGACGCGGAGCGGATAGTGCTCAGACGCAAGGAACCCTATGTAGAGAAAAGGAAGAACTATTTCCTCATCGCCGTAAAAGGCTTTTTCGGCACAATCTACGGACTGCTTGTCTGGATTTTCGGAATAGCGCTTATTCCGTTTCTGCTTATAGATTCAGTCGCTGCGTTTCTCGGTCTCAAGAAGGGCTGGGTCTCGAAGGAGGAGAGAACCGCTTTCCGCTTCTTCGTGGACAATGTCCGTGTCGGTTTCCGCTCAATCACACATACGGAAATAGGCAGAAAACATATGAAGGAGAACTGGGTTAAGTTCTGGACCTTCTGTTTCAGAAACAGCAAGGTTGTACAAAACAGGGTCACATTCCTTTCAAACAGAAGGGGAGAGCTCTCGGGCAACCCGGCGGATGTCTATGATGTTTTAAAGAACGATACATCGCTTGAGATAAAAATGCTTCTCGATGATAATCCCATGCACAGGATGAGCCTCGCCAATCTCTTCAGGTTCGCGAAACTCTATGCCACTTCAAAGGTTGTAATCGTCGATGACTTCTACGAGCTCACGAGCCTCGTCGAGAAGAAACCGGAAGTGAAACTCGTTCAGGTCTGGCACGCGTGCGGCGCCTTCAAGACCTTCGGTTTCTCCCGCCTCGGCAAACCCGGCGGTCCGAAGCAGACCTCCGTCAACCACCGCATGTATGACCGCGCGATTGTAAGCTCGCGCGCCATACGCCGTTTCTATGCCGAAGGCTTCGGAATACCGATAGAAAACGTCGTTGCTACGGGCGTTCCGAGAACCGACATGTTCTTCGACGACAAGGTTGCGGAGGAGATGAAGGCGAAGTTCTATGAGGAATTCCCGGCCTGGAAGGACAAGAAGATAATCATGTTCGCTCCGACCTTCCGCGGCAACGGACGCCTGACCGGTTACTATCCCACTGATCGTTTTGACCTGAAGGAAGTTTCTGACGCCCTGGGCCCCGACTACGGAATAATCGTAAAGATGCATCCGTTCGTAAACAACAAGTTCGAGATTCCCGAAGGCTATGAGGACAGGATAATCGATCTCTCTGAAAATTCGGAGCTCAACGACCTGCTCTTTGTAACGGATATTCTCATCACGGACTACTCGTCCGCGGTATTCGAGGCCTCGCTCCTCGACATACCCATGGTTATGTATGCTTATGACCTCTCCGAGTACACCGCTACCCGTGACTTCTACTATGAGTACAAGCCGAGCCTGCCCGGCAAGCTTGCGCAGAATCAGGATGAAGTCATAGAGGCGATTAAAAACGGTGACTTTGAGACTGAACGTATTAAACCTTTCAAAGAAAAATTCTTCGACCACTTCGACGGTAAGTCCACCGAGAGAGTGGCGGAAATGATAAAAGAGCTGCTCTAACCGAGCAGCTCCTTTATTATTTTCTCTGTCGCATGTCCGTCGCAGGCGGACATGTATTTATTTCTGAAATCCTTCACCTGTTTCAAATCGGGAGGCGAGGCGAGGGCAGAAAGCAATTCCTCCGTATTTTTTACTATGGGTCCCGGGACAAAATTCTCGTAGTTATAATAAAAATCACGGTTGTCACGGTAGGAGTCAAGGTCAGGTGCGAAGAACACCATGGGCTTTTCCAGCAGTGAGTATTCAAAGATTATGGATGAGTAGTCCGTGACCAGAATATCAGCTGCCCTCAGGCAGAAATTGGTGTCATAGTCAGAGGTGTCAAGTATAATGCCTTTACACTCTTCGGGAATTTCGTATTTTCCCTTCACAAACGGGTGCATACGAAGCAGTACCGCATAGGATGAATCGAGTTTTGAAAAGTCGGGCATTTCTGCCGGTTTTGCGTCAACTACGTTGTTTCCGCGGAATGTCGGGGCATAGAGAATGAGCTTTTTGCCTGCAAGTTTCGGGTGCTCTTTGATGAGTTTTGCCTTTGCATCGGTGCTCTGATCAAAGAGTTCATCGGTGCGCGGCACGCCGAGCGGCTTTATGACGCTCGGGTCGCAGCGAAAAGCATCCGCATAGCAGGGAGCAACTTCCGCTGCGGATACGGGCACGAGTGTGTAGCAGTTGTGCATAGGTATCCGGTCGTCAGATGCACCGAAACTTTTGTCGAGGGTGGAATAGCCCCACTTTTTGAATGCGCCCGAGGCATGCCAGAGCTGGACCACCTGCGTGCCCGTACGTGCCGCCACCGCATAGGCGGGCAGGTACGACTCGGTCAGGAAGACGGTCCCTGCCCGCGCGTATTCCCTGATGAACCTGTCAAATGCCGATGCCCTGTTTGCGCGGCCTTTTATCTTGCCGGCAAGCGAGTTGCCTGAAAGGCCCGCGGTCTGCGGGAAGCATTTGACGAGAGTCAGGCCGTCCCTCTTCTCAAGGGCAGCCCAGATGGGTTTCATATTGTCAGTGAGGTCCGTGGCATAGGGGTCTGCAAAGAGAATCCGGTTTTTGTCCTGCTTATAAATCGCCTTCCAGAAGGCAAAATGCAGGGGATAGCGGACCTTCATCTCAAAGAGACTCAGCGCATACGATAAATTCATCATGTGATTATTATATACTCAAGGTAAAATTTTTGCAAAAAAGTATCCCCCCTACGGGCTTGTGAGGGTCACTTTCCTGTTTTAAAATACCAATGTAACAAAACACAAGGGGGATTTGTATATGCATATGGCGGACGCGCTGCTTTCACCGGCAGTGGCAACTGTTATGTATGGTGCTTCAGCGATAGCTGCAGGTACCAGCATTTACAAAGTAAACAAAGATAACATTCAGAAGAAGCTTCCGACCATGGCGGTTACGGCTGCGCTCGTATTTGCGGGTCAGATGCTCAACTACACAATACCGGGCACCGGTTCATCGGGACATATCTGCGGCGGCATGCTTCTTACATCGCTGCTCGGTCCCTTCGCGGGATTCCTGTCCATGATTGTAATCATCGCCATCCAGTGTCTGTTCTTTGCTGACGGAGGCCTTATGGCCCTCGGCGCGAACTGCTGGAACATGGCGTTCTACGGTTGCTTCGTGGGCTATTTCCTGATCTGGCGTCCGATAATGAAGAGTAAGCTGGCCGACAGACTGAAACTCATTCTCGCTCCGGTCCTCGGCTGCGTACTGACCTTGCAGCTGGGCGCCTTCTCGGTTGTACTCGAGACTAAACTCTCAGGCATTACCGAGCTTCCTTTCGGCGCCTTCGTAGGCCTCATGCAGCCCATCCATCTTGCAATCGGTCTTGTTGAAGGCCTTGCAACATCAGCCATTCTTCTCTTCATCTATGAAGCCAGACCCGAACTCATCATGGATCTCGGCGAAGGCAAAGGCGAGAGCGGAAAGCTTTCACTCAAAGCAACGATTGCGGTACTCGCATGCGTAGCTGTTTTCTTCGGCGCAGGCCTTTCACTCTTCGCAAGCAGCAATCCTGACGGCCTTGAGTGGACTCTCTTCGGTAACCAGGACGGCGGCTACAGCGCAAACATGGGCCTCGATGAAGAGGACTACGGCGTACAGAGCAATGCAGCTGACAAGGCTGCAGGCATTCAGGAAAAACTCTCATTCCTTCCTGACTATGCCTTCAAGGGCAGTGATTCTGCCATAGGTACATCCACATCCGGTATTGTCGGTATGATTCTCGTTGCCGGTGTAATCCTTGTTGTGGCTTTTGTACCGAAACTCGTAAAGAAGGGAAAAGTTGAAACAAGCGACAAACAAGGCGAATAACGCTTTAAAGGAACTCCACGATATGGATGAGCTTGCGGCCGGCACCTCACCCGTCCACAAGCTCCATCCGCTCGTAAAGTTTCTCGTCACAATAGCATATATATACTGTGTGGTATCCTTTTCCAAATATGACCTTACCGGACTTTTCGTCATGCTCCTTTTCCCGGTAATCATGTTCAGTACCGCCGGTATACCGCTGAGCACCTGCTTCTGGAAACTGAGGCTGGTGCTTCCGCTCGTTTTAATGGTAGGTATATTCAATCCGATTTTCGAGGGTAAAGCGGGTCTCATCTCAATGATAACCCTGATGATGAAAGGTGTCTTTGCTCTCATGGCCTCATTCATAATGGTGGCCACCACGCCGATAGACGGCCTGTGCGCCGCCCTGCGTAAACTTCACATACCGAGCATCCTGGTCACGCTGCTCCTGCTCACATACAGGTACATAAGCGTGCTTGTGAAAGAGGTTGCGATAATGACGGATGCATATAAACTCCGCGCGCCGGGGCAGAAGGGCATAGCCCCCAAAGCCTGGGGCTCCTTCCTCGGACAGCTGCTGCTTCGCTCCATGGACAGGGCGAACGAACTCTACTCGAGTATGCAGCTGCGTGCGTTCAAGGGCGAGTTCTTCTACGCGGCTCAGCGAAAACTGAACGTTAAAGATGCTGTGTTCTTCTTCGTCTGTATCGCCGCTTTCGTCCTCGCCCGGCTCATAAACATCACTGAACTGATAGGAGGTGTCTTCGCATGATTGAGTTTAAAAACGTAAATTTTGAATATGAGAAGGGCACCCCCGTGCTCTCTGACATAAGCTTTAAGATTGAAGACGGCGAGTCGGTCGGCCTCATCGGCTGCAACGGAGCGGGCAAGTCCACGCTCATGAAAGTTCTCCTGGGCCTTCTGCCCCACGAGGGCGAGATAACGGTCGGCGATGTAAAACTCGGAAAAGACACACTCGACGAAGTCAGAAAGACCATAGGCTTTATCCTTCAGGACTCCGACAATCAGATGTTCATGCCCACCGTCTATGAGGACATGATGTTCGGACCGCTCAACTACGGCCACACAAAAGAGGAGGCCGAAGCGAGGGTTGACAAGGTACTTGAGGAACTCGGTATCGTATACCTGAAGAACAAGTACAACCATAAAATCTCCGGCGGCGAAAAAAAGATGGCGGCTATTGCCACCATCCTCACCATGCACCCGAGAGCCATACTTATGGACGAGCCCACGTCCGCTCTCGACCCCGAGAACAGGCGAAAGATAATCAATACGATAAACGGTCTTAAAACGACGAAACTCATCGCCTCACACGACCTGGACATGATTCTCGACACCTGCGAGAGAGTAATCCTTATGCATGACGGCAAAATCGTCAGAGAGGGCCCTGCAGAGGAAATTCTGACAGACAAGGAACTCCTCGAGGCAAACCATATGGAATTACCCCTGAAACTTCAGAAATAAGAAAAAGGCCTCCCTTTCCGGGAGGCCCTTTTTTGTTTATTCGTCTTTCTTTTCTTCAGTTTCAGGCTCCGGGATATCATCAATCGGATCAGGAGTCTTCTTGTTCTTCAGGATGAAGAAAACAAGTGCACCAATTGCTATAAGAGCAACAATAACAATTGCGACAATCTTCAGGGCACTGTGCGATTTCTCAGTCGCGCCGGGAGTGATAACCGGCTCGTCCGGAGCGGCAATGTCTGCACTCTCGGGTACTATGAGACCCTCTGTATCAGTGAGCAGGAAGTCCGAGAATGAATCCGTGTAGAATTCAACACGGCTGATTTTGCCGTCTTCCCTGGTAACCCAGGTGACGTTTTCATCGGGTATCTGAACAATAGATCCGTCTTCTTTGATATGGAATACATGAAGCGGTTTAGAGCCGTCAAATTTGTCCTGATCAACTTCAACGCTTACCTGAACAGGGAAACCGATTTCTATATGACCGTCAAAGGTAATCGGGATGATATTGGCATCGTCGAGTTTTTCAATACCGTTCTCTTTCATAAACGCATCAACAAACGGCTTTGACTCGTCAGCTGTGTCTCCGACCTTTACAGTTGAGATAATACCCTGAACATTGCCGAGAATCTGAGCAAGCTGTTCGTCAGGAATGCTGTTGTATACTGCCTGCTGGTCGGGGCTCATCTGTGAATAATCAACCATACCTGTCGCAGTTGTACCCGCGAAGTCGTCATTTTCAATGGCGGGTGTGCCGAGATACATAGTAGCCTGTCTGTTTCCCGGCAATGTAACAGGCGCATAGTTAACATCTGTTTTTCCTATGTTGGAATTAGCAGCAGGTGCGGAATCATTATTGGTCTTTTCTGTTGCTGCAGTTGTATCGGATGAATTACCACCGGAGTTTCCACCGGAATTTCCGCCTGAACCGCCGCCATATACATAGTAAGAACCGTCAAGATTGTAAATACCATCACCGGGCTGAGGTCTGTTTGAACTGCCGTTGTTAGGTGTACCCTCTACTCCGTCACCCTCATATCCTGTACCTTTGCATACGGGGCAATTACCATTGTGTGACTGAGCATATTTGCACCACTCACTGTCATGCACTTTGGAGCCTTTACCGCCACAGTCAGGACATGTGTTGATATAATAACCATTTGTGCAAGGGCCTTTTCCGGGCCTCCCTGGCACTTGCCAGATCCATGACAATGACCGCACTCTCTCGTTTCACCATTTTGATCAGTAATAGTCTTACTTCCTTGGCACATTCTGCAAATTCCGGTACCGCCACATTCAGCACACTGCTCTTTTTCCGTACCGGTACTATTGCATTTGCCGCATGGAATCATTCCATTTACGCAGTCGGATGCATCACACTTATACTTGCCGGTGCCGTAGCATACGTGACACTGGTGAAGGATTTTTGCCTCTGCCGGTATCATCGCAAACGAGATGATGAAGACCAGGGCGAGTACTGTCGATAAGAGTTTCTTCATATGAGGACCTCCTTAGCTTTTGGTGAAGAGACGTACTGCCTCGGTGCGGGAAGCTGTCTCTGTCTTTTTGAGTATGTTCGAGACGTGGAACCTGACAGTGTTCTTTGAGATGAAGCAGTTTGCGGCTATTTCATCGTCCGTGAGGCCTGCGGTGAGGCCGCGGAACACTTCAGCTTCACGCGCCGTAAATCCGTAATTGTCAGAGAATATTGCAAATCTCTGTTCATCGGTGAGCTCGGCTTTTACGGGCTCGGTTCTTCTTGTGGTCATTATCATAAAGAGGATGATGAGCGGGAGGTAGATGAGGGCGGTTATGATAAGCTGTGTCGTGATTGAGATGTCAATTGACATCGAAATGACCGAGACAACAGCTTCAACCGCACGTGAAATCATCAGACCGACACAGGCGAAGAGCGGACCGATGTCCGCGAAGGCCGTGACACGGTAGACCGAGAAGAAGCCTATACAGATGTAACTTATGATGAGGTACACCGTGTTGCTCGAGCCGCCCGTGAGGAGGGCAGTGGCTATGAGCGGATATGTAAAGCTCGCGAGGACGACAATGCTGCCGATAAAGTGGCTTCTGTCGATTATGAAGCCGGCAGCGATGAGGCCTATGCCGTAGAAGGCACGGACGAGCGTGAAGTTTACACTGTCGTTAAACGGTATAGAGAGGAAGAGGGAAGAACCCAGTGTGCTGACAATCGTCATCAGGATGATGACGGGGATGAGGAAGTTCAGGTTCTTCTCGTCCTTTGTCTTTGTTGTCGCTTCCGGTGCTATGTTATCTGCGGATACTACAAGCGCCGCGGTAACGGCAGCGAGAATCGTGTACACGGCTATTATTTCCTT
>DBWX01000002.1:0-1816 GCA_002309175.1 Ruminococcaceae bacterium UBA1227 | reverse complement strand
AACATTGGCGGCCAGCATTGTGAGATAGTAGCAGAAGTATACACCGCAGAGGAAATTGAAAATGCATGCGCAGATGAGCATGAGAACCGGATTTGTCAGAATCAGCATGCCTATCATCATGAAGATGCCGAATACCAACGACCCGACAAACATGGTCTTTTTACCGAACACATCAGGCTTTTTTCTCAGACAGAGGAAGAGAGCGAGCATGCCGAGCGCCTGCAGTATATAATAGACGCCCGAGGTGATTATATCGACCATTGTATCGTCGAAGAAGTCCGTAAGTACGTACATCTGGGACATATAGGCAGAGCCCGTATACAGGAAGCATACAGCCACTATTGCCGTGTAAATGAGAGTAGTTTTTTTCATACCGGTTCTCCGATCGGTTTGTTTGATTTAATTATATTAGAAATAATTGCCGCTATCAATTTTTAAATCGCCCGAAAAGGCCAACCTATCACTTTTCAAACAGCAAAAAAGCGTAGTATAATTTTAAAGGTGATGTTATGAAACGAATTATTTCAATCATTTTAATACTTTCCCTCTGTTTTCTCTTCGGCTGCACTAAGATTGATCCGAAACCTGCTGAGCCTGAGACGACAACGGAGAAGGAAATGTCAGAGGCGGAAAAACTCCTGGCGGGTATGACCACCGAGGAGAAGGTGGCGCAGCTCTTTTTTGTGCGCGCTGACTGTCTTGATGAGACAAAAACGGCTGAGGAGCTTCTTGACCCTAATGCCGAGGGCATCAAATCCGTATCCGATGAAATGAAGGCTTTCTACGGGAAGTATCCCGTGGGAGGATTCGTCTTATTTGCGAAGAATATAGAAAAGCCGGATCAGCTGAAGGAGCTTACCGCGCAGCTTCATTCCCTGAACGAAATTACTCCTTACATCTCAATTGATGAGGAGGGCGGCAGAGTCTCGAGAATTGCCGCCAACGAAAACTTTGATGTTGAGCGCTTCGACAGCATGGAGAGCATTGCGGCCACGGGCAAGCCTGCCAGGGCCTACAATGTCGGACTCACCATAGGCAAATATCTGAAAGACTACGGGGTCGACATTGACCTGGCGCCCGTGGCTGACATAAATACAAATCCGGAAAACCGGGTAATAGGTAACAGGGCCTTCGGCGGCAATCCGAATGTCGCCGCCGACATGGTCTCCTCTGCGGTGTCAGGTTTCCATGACGCGGGAACCTATTGTACCCTGAAGCATTTCCCCGGCCACGGTGATACCACGAATGACACCCATTACGGACTCGCGACGGCCGACAGGACCTGGGATGAGATGTTAAACCGCGAACTTGTTCCGTTCATTGCGGGAATAAACGCGGGGGCTGACATAATTATGGTGGCGCACATCTCGTGTCCGAAGGTCACCGGCGACATGATGCCTGCAGACCTCTCCGCGGCGCTTGTCACCGACAAGCTTCGCGGAGAACTCGGCTGGAACGGCCTTGTCGCAACCGATGACCTTTCGATGGGCGCCATAACGGAACTCTTCAGCCCCGCAGAGGCAAGCGTGCTTGCCGTAAACGCCGGCTGCGATATGCTGCTCCTGTCGTCGCACCTGCCCGAGGCCTACGCCGGTGTCCTGGCTGCAGTGCAGGACGGCACCATCTCGATGGAGCGAATAGATGAATCGGTGCTCAGGATACTGGAACTGAAACTGAAATAAAGAAAAACTCCCTTCGGCTGAAGGGAGTTTTAATTTGATCATTTTGCAATTCAATTTACTCATTTTGCGATAAAATGAGTAAATTGAACTTGACAAGACAGCTCTTTGTGTCGTTCATCAGAACAGGAAGTTAC
>DBWX01000005.1 GCA_002309175.1 Ruminococcaceae bacterium UBA1227 | reverse complement strand
TGTCCGGGCGGCACCGTAGTCGCCGCCTCATCAGAAGAAGGCATGCTTGTTGTAAACGGTATGAGCGAATACGCGAGAGACAAGGAGAACTCAAACTCCGCCCTCCTTGTAGGCATAAACCCGGAGGACTTTCCCACAGAACACCCTCTCTCGGGCATGCACCTCCAAAGAGAAATAGAAAGAAAAGCCTTTGCACTCGGCGGCGGAGACTACACGGCTCCGGCACAGACAGTCAAAGACTTTTTAAACAACGAAAAAAGCACAAAATTCGGCGCAGTGAAACCCAGCTGTCCCACGGGCACAGTCCCGAGCGACATAAGGGAAATCCTGCCGGTAAAGGTCACCGACAACATAGCCGATGCCCTTCTCAAGATGGACAAGATGCTCAAAGGCTTCGCCATGCCGGAAGCCGTGCTCACCGCACCCGAGTCCCGCTCCTCCTCACCTGTCAGAATCGTACGTGACGACTTCTTCCAGGCTGCACGGGGCGACATGCCACTCGCGGGCCTCTATCCCTGCGGTGAGGGCGCCGGCTACGCCGGAGGCATAGTCTCCGCCGCCGTTGACGGCATCCGCGCCTTCGAAGCCATCCTCTCAAACGAGAGCCCCTACCAGAGCATCTGACAATATTGCAAGACACAAACTTTGGAATTATAATAAAAACGTTATAAATTTTAGGAGGCGGACTAAATGAACAGCGAATTTTCCAGACTCAATAATTACCCCTGGGTTGTATTTCACGGTTTTGCAGGTTTCGGCGACCAGGAAAAGGCAACGAAATACTGTCCATATTTCGGTTTCTTCTCAACGAACATACCGAAGCTTTTTGAGAGGTGCGGAACGGAAATGCACACACCTTCAATGAGCGGTTTCACATCCATGTGGGACAGAGCCTGCGAGGCCTATGCCCAGATAGTCGGCGGCCGTGTCGACTACGGTAAAGTTCACTCGGAAAAATACGGTCATGCTCGCTACGGACGTACATATAAGGCCATGGTTCCCGACTGGGGCCAGCTCGATGAAGAGGGCAAAATCAAGAAGATCAACGTAATAGGTCATTCATTCGGCGGACCTACCGTACGTTTCTTTGTAAATATGATGATGGAGGGCTCGAAGGAAGAGATTGAAGGCACGGATCCCGATGATCTTTCCGAGTTTTTCAAGGGCGGTCACAAGGGCTGGATTCATTCCTGCACGACTCTTGTTTCCGCAAATGACGGTATCTCATTCCTTTATGCGATTGAGAAGCCCGCGCCCTACATCGCCCAGGCTCTCGTCGCCTTCCTTGCAGGCCTCGGCAGCATTCCTTTCGCTGAGTGGTATGACCCTCAGATGGAGCAGTGGGGCCTCGGCCTTCCTCCGGAGGAGAGAAAGTACAGGAAGTTCCATCTCGACTTTAAAAACGCCAAGCGCTACTACTATTCCGATGACTGCTGTCTGAAAGACCTCTATGTTCACACTCAGAGAGACCGTACTAAGGACTGGAAGACATACGATGACATCTACTACTTCTCTTATTCCGCATGCCGCACGTTGCCTGACGCAAACGGCAACTGGCGTCCGGAGAAGAACCTTGTATTCTTCATGAAACCCACGGCGATAATAGTCGGTAAATATCCCGGAAATCCTGAGGACAAAGACCATGCGGCAATCGATGAGTCCTGGAAACAGAACGACGGTCTTGTCAACACCCATTCCTCAAGAGCTCCCGAGCGCGAGCGCTGGGAACCCTGGCACGGCGATCAGGATATCAAACCCGGTATCTGGTATGACATGCCCACCGAGCATAAGGACCACATGTCCTACTGCGGCGTAGGAGAATCCAAAGCGGATTATGCGGTGTTCTTCTATGACATACTCCACCGCATAGACAACCTTCCTTCAATAGACGAATAAGCAAAACAGAAAGGGAGATAAGATTCATGGGAGTAAAATATGACCACAACGCAGTAGTCATCACGAAAGCACCGACAGGCTTCGACTTTTCCGTCGGACAGGTCCAGTTGCCGAAGGACTACGGCACGCCCGCCTATGAGGCGCGACCCGAAGTAAAAGCAATCAAAGAGACGGTACGCAAGAGCCTCGACGATCTCGACGCCGCAACCGGCTGGAAGGCAAAATTCAAAGGACAGAAAGTCCTCATCAAACCGAACCTCGTGTTCGTCACGCCGCCCGGCAGTTACCGCTTCCCGTACGAGATCCCGCAGACGACCGACCCGCGTGTCTTCGACGCCACCATGGAAGTGCTGACGGAGATCTGCTCCGATGTCGTCATCGGCGAAGGTTCCGGCTTCGTCACCTGGACGAACGCAAAGATGGCAGGCTACGACCGCATCGCGAAGAAATACAACACCAAGATGGTATTCTTCGAGGAGCAGCCCGTTGAACGCTATTTCTGCCCGAAAGCGGAAATAGGACAGGACGTCTATGTTCCGAAGGCCATCGGAGAAGTCATCCGCGGAGAGCGGCTTTATGTATCGCACCCGAAGATGAAGACCAACATCTACACCGGTGTTACTCTGGGCTTCAAGAACTCTATGGGCACGTTCTCACAGAACATGCGGTTCCGCAACCACACCTATCAGATCAACAAGAAACTGACCGACCTCATGTACCTGTTCAAGCCGGACCTGACGATTATTGACGCCCTCATCGGCGGCGCCGGCAACACGCCCGGCCCTAACATCCCGGTAGTCGTCAACAAAATCATTACCGGCACAAACGCTGTCGAAGTAGACCGCGTGGCCACATACATGATGGGCTTCGATCCGGCCGAGAACAAACTTATGCAGGAGGCCGACAAGCGCGGCTTCGGCGACCCGAACGTTGAGGTCATCGGCGAAAAGGAAGTCACTCCTTTCGTGCCCGCCGACCCGTCGCTCCTTTCCGACCGTTTTCGTAAGAACTGGCCGAATGTCAAAGAGTATGTGGGCTACACAAATCCCCACGTGCCGAAGCTGACGAGACTCGACGGCATCCCGTTCGAAGACGTCGTCGCTATGGAGTCCTATGACTACGGCGGAACGCCCTCCACCATCGGTACGACCATGGAAGTAATGTACGCTTCCTACACTTACAAGTTGAACAAGAACCGACACCTGAACATAATCGTCGGCGAAGGCGCGGAGTTTAATGGCAAGAAGTACTGGCTCGGCGCAGACGGACACGCATATTCGCTCGAGGAACTGAAAGCCCTGAAGGGCCCGACTATGGTATTCGGAGAGAACAGCGCACCCGCGAAGGAAGCAGCCACAAAGTTCTTCTTCGTGCGCGGCTGGGGTGAGATCGTAAACTCAGCTGCCAGGTTGTTTATCGCCATGATGCCTTCGTGGCCGGGACAGTTCCATCCGCCTTATCTGCCGCTGCACATCGCCGGCTACTGTCGCAAGTATGCCATCAAGGTCGCTCACACCGCGATGGGCCACGTGACCGAACCGAAATTCGACGCGTATTCCGACAAGATCTTCACCATCCCCGAGTACGTCGAGAAGAACCTCGACTGCGACTTCGTAGAGGTCCCGTTGCCGAAACTCGACCTGAAGGGCCGCTGGGATGCCATCAAGGATGTCCGCTGGATGGGTAACTTCCTGTTCTGATGAACGACA
>DBWX01000008.1:2290-38480 GCA_002309175.1 Ruminococcaceae bacterium UBA1227 | reverse complement strand
GGCGGCAAGGTAATCCTTTGCTCCCACCTCGGCAAGCCGAAGGGCGAGCCCAAGCCCGAGCTCTCACTCGCTCCCGTCGCGGCGCGTCTGTCCGAGCTCCTCGGACAGGAGGTAAAGTTCGCTGCTGACGATAACGTTGTCGGTGAGAACGCAAAGGCCGCCGTCGCCGCAATGAACGACGGTGACGTTATACTCCTTCAGAACACACGCTACAGGGCTGAGGAGACAAAGAACGAGGAGAACTTCTCAAAGGAACTCGGCGAACTCGCCGACATCTTCGTAAACGATGCCTTCGGTACGGCTCACAGAGCTCACTGCTCAACAGTGGGTGTTGTATCTTTCGTCGATGAGGCCGTATCCGGCTATCTCATCGAGAAGGAACTGAAGTACCTCGGCAACGCCGTTGAAGATCCGAAGCGCCCCTTCGTATGTATTCTCGGCGGCGCAAAGGTCGCTGACAAGCTCAACGTCATAGACAACCTCTTAAACAAGGCCGACGCCCTCATCATCGGCGGCGGCATGGCATTTACATTCCTTGCAGCCAAGGGCTACGGCGTCGGCACATCCCTCGTTGACGACACCAAGATCGACTACTGCAAAGACATGATGAAGAAAGCCGAGGAGAAAGGCGTAAAGCTTCTCCTTCCCATAGACACTGCCGTCGCAAAGGCATTCCCCGATCCTATCGATGCTCCGATAGATGTTGAAATCGTAGATGCCGATAAAATCCCCGCAGATGCCATGGGCCTTGACATAGGTCCGAAGACTGCAGAGATGTTCGCCGCCGAAGTACTCGGCGCGAAGACAGTTGTATGGAACGGCCCGATGGGCGTTTTCGAGAACCCCGTACTTGCGAAGGGCACACTTGCCGTTGCCGAAGCAATGGCCAAGTCAGATGCCATCACCGTAATCGGCGGCGGCGATTCAGCTGCAGCCGTAAACCAGCTCGGTCTCGGAGACAAGATGACTCACATTTCAACAGGCGGCGGCGCCTCACTCGAATTCCTTGAAGGCAAGGAACTCCCGGGTATCGCTGCAATGAATGACAGATAAGAAAGGAAACCGCAATGAAAAAGGAAGTAAGAAAAGCCGTTATAGCCGGCAACTGGAAAATGAACAAGACACCCTCTGAGGCTACTGCTCTCATCAACGAGATGAAGCCGCTCGTAGCAGGCGCTGACTGCGATGTAGTACTCTGCGTACCCTTCGTAGACATCGCCGCTGCAGCCCAGGCAGCCAAGGGTTCAAATATCAAAATCGGTGCAGAGAACGTACACTTCAAAGAGAGCGGCGCCTTCACGGGTGAAGTCTCCGCTAAAATGCTCAAGGAAGCAGGCGTTGAGTACGTCGTAATCGGCCACAGCGAGAGAAGACAGTATTTCGGTGAGACCGACCAGACAGTCAACCTCCGCACACTTGCAGCCCTCTCCGAGGGTCTCAAGCCCATCGTATGTGTCGGTGAGACACTTGAGCAGAGAGAGCTCGGCTACACCGAGACACTCCTCAAGTTCCAGACAAAGATGGCACTTACAAATGTTACCGCTGAGCAGATGAAGGACGTCATCATAGCCTATGAACCCGTATGGGCAATCGGCACGGGCGTCACTGCCACGGATGACCAGGCTGACGAGGGCAACGGTTTTGTCCGCGCCGCCGTTGAAGAAGTTTACGGCAAGGACGTTGCCGAGGCAACAACCGTTCAGTACGGTGGTTCCATGAACGCCGGCAATGCCGAAGGCCTTCTCTCAAAAGTCAACGTTGACGGCGGCCTTATCGGTGGCGCTTCCCTGAAGTCGGCTGACTTCTCAACAATAGTAAAAGCTGCAAGCAAATAGAAAGGGACAAAATGAAGAAACCCGTAGTACTATGTATCTTCGACGGCTTCGGCTGGGTGCCGGAGGAAACCTACGGCAATGCCATAGTAGCCGCAAATACACCGAACATCGACAAGGTAATGAGTGAGTGCCCCCATACGACGATAGGCGCATCGGGCCTTGATGTCGGTCTCCCCGACGGCCAGATGGGCAACTCCGAAGTCGGTCACACCAATATCGGCGCAGGCCGTATCGTTTATCAGGAACTCACCCGTATTTCAAAATCAATAGACGACGGTGACTTTTTTGAAAACGAAGCTTTCAGAAAGGCCATCGAAAACTGCAAGAAGAATGACTCTGCCCTCCACCTTATGGGACTCCTCTCAGACGGCGGAGTGCACAGCCACAACACCCACCTCTACGGTCTTTTGAAACTCGCAAAGCGCGAGGGTCTTGAGAAGGTATATGTCCACGGCATCCTGGACGGCCGTGACGTGCCTCCGACCTCGGGCATTGAATATGTGCGTCAGCTCCTCGACTTCATGAAGGCCGAGGGCGTAGGCCGCCTTGCGACCCTCACCGGCCGTTTCTATGCCATGGACCGCGACAACCGCTGGGAGCGCGTGGAGAAGGCATACAACGCATTCGTCAAGGGCGAAGGCGTACACATGGCTGACCCCATAAAGGCTCTCGAGCTCTCATATGATACGGTTGACTCCGACGGCAAGAACCTGACGGATGAGTTCGTCATGCCCACAGTCATCGACTGCGAGGCAGAGTGCGACGGACGCTGCGACTACTGCGAGCGCGAGGACGACGGACGCGTACACGAAAATGACAGCATCATTTTCTTCAACTTCCGTCCCGACCGCGCGCGTGAGATAACCAGGGCATTCGTCGATCCGGAAGTAACCGGATTCGACCACGACTGGTTCCCCGTCTTCTATGTCTGCATGACACAGTATGACGCAACCATGCCCAATGTTGAGGTGGCATTCAAGCCCCAGTCTCTCGAGAACACTCTCGGTGAGTACCTCGCTAAAAACCATATGACTCAGCTTCGCATTGCCGAGACCGAGAAGTATGCGCATGTAACATTCTTCTTCAACGGCGGTGTCGAGACCGTAAACGAGGGCGAGGACAGAATCCTCATTCCGAGCCCGAAGGTCACGACCTATGACTTAAAGCCTGAGATGAGCGCATACGAGGTCACGGACAAGCTTGTCGAGGCAGTCCTTTCCGACAAATACAACGTCATCATCATAAACTACGCCAACTGCGACATGGTCGGTCACACAGGCGTTTTCGAGGCCGCGGTAAAGGCCGTCGAAACCGTCGATACATGTTTCGGCCGCCTTATGGAGGCAGTTAACAAGATGGGCGGCGCAATTCTGCTCACCGCCGACCACGGCAACTCGGACAAGATGTATGAGCCTGACGGTTCACCGTTCACCGCTCATACAACCAACCCCGTACCGTTTGCCGTAATAGGCGCCGGTGACGTGAAACTCCGCGCAGGCGGCCGCCTGTGCGACCTCTCCCCGACCATTCTGAAGCTGCTGGAACTCCCGCAGCCTCCCGAGATGACCGGCGAGTCAATCATCGTTGACTGATGACCTACTATCTTGACGACATACCCGTAGAGGTAGAACGAAAAAAGATAAAAAATCTGCACCTCTATGTGAAGCCTCCGTACGGCGACGTTAAGGTCACCGCACCGAAGTATGTCTCCGACAAGGAGATAAAGGCTTTCATAGAGGCGCGCAGAGACTGGATTATTGAAAACGTCGAAAAAATAAAGGCTGTCCCCGTAATCTCCTATGACACCGGTGACAGAATTCCCATCTGGGGAGAATTCTACACCTTAAGTGTCCTTGAAGACACGAGATACAGCCTCACAGCGCACGAGAACGGCACTGCCGATCTGATAGTGCGCGAGGGGTGCACGCAGGAGCAGAAGGAGGCCTTCATTCTCGAGTGGTACCGTAAGGAGCTCACCGAGCATGTTGAAATCCTTCTTCCGAAGTGGGAGGCCTATACGGGCCTTCACTGCAGCGGATGGCAGAGCAGGGATATGAAGTCCCGCTGGGGCACCTGCAACACCAAGACAAAAAAGATTTGGCTCAACGTGAGGCTTGCCGAGCATCCTGTAGAATGTCTTGAATACGTCATTCTGCATGAACTCGCCCACACCGTCGTGCCAAATCATGGTAGTGAATTCAAAAATATTTTAAATGAATTTATGCCTGAGTGGAAACAGTACAGAAAACTGCTCAATAAAGGTACTAACTCTTAAACCAGGTATTAAGTGCCTTACAGATAACCGCTGAGAGTATTGTGCAGCAGACAGCCTCAACAAGGCCGTTTATGCCTACGAGCGCAACGACAAACGAGAATACTCCCGTTGCACCGAGCGAGCTCACAAGGCCCTGCATGAACTCAGTGTTCCAGTAGAGGGCGATGAGCGTTGTCATAAAGAACAGCGTATTGAGTAATGAACCCACAAGCCCGGTGAGCGAATAGCCGACAATGTTCTCCTGCTTTATCGCCTTGAAGAAAAGTCCCGTAAGCCAGCCCATGAGAGTTCTCGTGGGTACACAGACAAGGAACGCGAAAAGCGGATTTATCTCAAGCAGAGCGACGCCGAAAGCGGAAAGTCCGAAGACACACTGCAGAAAACTCGTAAGACCGAACGCAAAACCGAGCAGCGCTCCCGAGGCAGGTCCCAGCACCATGGCACCGATAATTACGGGCACCGTGATGAGAGTTATCTCCACCACACCGAGTTTAATGTATCCTATCATGGGTACAAAAGCCATGATAATGATAATCGCAAGCAGCACACCAAGTTCGGTGAGCTTCAAGATTTTGTCATCTACTCTGACTTTTCCTTTTTTTGCAGCCATTTACATCACCTATTCCTTAAACAGTAATGACATTATAAAGGGATTGGCTGATATTTGCAAACACAAAATCACCTGAAAAGAAGGTTTTTTAAAAGTTTTATGGAGAAAAAAGATCTGAACAAATCCTATTACATGGGTATTCTAAAGTGTCTTTCATACCCGATATTCATGGTAGGCATAGTCACGGTCATACCGTCCCTCCTCTTCATTTTCTACCCTGAGGAGAAAGACCTGATGCAATACTTCGCCATTCCCGGCGTAGCCTATCTCTTCATCGGATATCTCATAAGGCTCTTCACACAGGATTACAAGGTCGCCGAGCTGAAAAGAAACAGCGCGCCGGTCGTCACGCTCCTTATCTGGATTATCTCTATCTTCATAGGATCAATACCCTTCTATTTAACCAAGGACTACACCTTCACGCAGGCGCTCTTCGAGTCGACAAGCGGCTTTACGACGACCGGCTTCACCGTAACCGATTTCAACACGGTGTCACATATGGTCCTCCTCTACCGCTCACTCCTTCACCTGCTCGGCGGCGTAGGCCTCATACTCATACTCAGTCTCGTGGTTTCAAACACCTTCGGAATGCAGCTCTTCAAAGCCGAAGGCCACCTCGATAAAATCGAGCCGAGCGTATCCTACTCGGCAAGAACCATTATCGTAATTTACCTCGGACTCATAACAGGCGGCACTATTCTCTATACCATATTCGGCATGCCCCTGTTCGACTCAATCAACCACGCAATTTCCGCCGTCTCCACGGGCGGCTTCTCTACAAAGGCACAGAGCATAGGCTTCTGGCACAATGTACCCGTCGACATAACCACAGTCATACTGATGATGCTCGGCGCAACAAATTTCATGGCCACGATGCTCCTCTTCAGAGGCAAGTTCAAGAGTGTCTTCAAAAACAGTGAGACCCTGGTCACGCTCTTCTTCATAGCGGTTACGACACCGATAGTCATCGGCCAGCTCTTCGCGAACGGAATCTGTGAGCACCTTCCCAGCGCCATAGACAATGCGGTATTCCAGGTTGTCGCGGTAATCACGACCACCGGTCTCTCAACGGTGGATGACTTTTTCCCGAGATCGACCTTCGCGCTGATGCCGCTCATAATACTCATGTTCATAGGCGGCAACACCGGTTCAACCGCCGGCGGTATGAAGGCGTACAGGGTTTCCCTGGGCCTTCGCAGCATCTACTACGAAACACGCAGTGCCGCTGAATCAAACAGAATACACAGAGGCCGTTTCTTCTACCACTTCGGCAAAAAGGAGAACTTCACCAGAGAGGAACAGAGCGCAAACAACACCTATATACTCATGTACCTCGCAATAGGCTTCGTGGGCACCTTTGCCCTCTCGCTGTGCGGCTACGACTTCAAGGACAGCTTCATCGAGTTCTTCTCGGCCCTCGGCACCGTAGGCATGTCCTCGGGTATAGTAGGCCGCGACATGAGCAATGCCTCAATGTGGATAATCATGATAGGCATGCTTATTGCACGACTTGAAATCTACATCTTCATCTTAAGCGGCACGCGCATCATCACTGAAATAAAAGAACTCTTAAAACGTAAATAGAACAAAAAAAGGTGAGCCTTCCGGCTCACCTTTTTATTTTATTTCTTTCTTCCCTTTTCATAGGGTTCCGGATGATCGTACTCGCCGTACTCACAGCCGATATGCTCGGCATGAATATCATCGACAAGTTCGTAACGGAACGGGAACTTCTTCCTGTAGAGCTTGAGATCACCGTAGCCGTTGCCGCCGTTCCAGAGTCTCTGGTGGCGGAATGCTCCGTCAGGTGACTCGTACTTGATGTTGAGCATGTCCTCCTTCTTGCAGCGGATGTCAGTGATAAGACGGCCGCTTGAGGACTTCTGATCGACATGCCATACTATCTCGTCATCCGTCTCATAGCCCTCAAACTTCGTCTTGGAGTTTGTCCAGAGCTTTGAGAAGTTGAACTCGTAGCAGTCACCCTCGTAGTAGAAACCGCCGAGAAGCTTTCTCGGGAAGCGGATGCCGAATACCTTCGGCTGGCCGCCGCCTATGTCAAATACGGAGTTTTCAAGTTTCTTTCCGGTGATGTTTGACTTTAAGTCACAGGATGAGAGCCATACCCACGGTGTCGTGAAGTTTGAGCCCCAGTTCTTGTCGGCATAACCGTATGAGCGCTCGGGAATGAGGTCATAGATGACGCCGTCAAGTGTGATCGTGCCCTTGTAGTAGGACTTCATACCCTCGGCATGCCAGTACATCTCAAAACCGTTGAGTCTTCTCATAAGCCAACTTGTGCCGTAGCCTACGTTCCAGGCTATGTCTTTTTCAATGGTGATATCCCATGAGACGGTACCTGCATCGCACAGGTACTCAGGATGCTCTGCGACCTCGGATTCTGAGAGAGAAATGCTGCCGTAAGTCTTGTACTCGTCGCAGTAGCAGTCGCCTGCCTGAACGCTGTAAGGGGCATTGTAGTGGATGTTGACATCCTTCCATGCGAAGAAGCGGTGAAGCTGCTTCTTGTTGCCTACCCATGAGCCGACATTTACCATGAGGTATGACGGCTTCTTGCCGGCCGCCTTATTCTCGGGAAGCTGTCCGAAAACAGGCTTGTCCTCGGCGAGCGCCGGGTTGCAGACAAAGAACTCAACGTAGAAAGGTTTCTCCTCGCCGGTCTCACGATTGACGGCAGTCATTGAATGCCACCACCAGTCGTAGCCCTGTGTCCTGAAACTGCCTCTGAGCATACACTCATTACAGTTCTGGTCCTTGATTGAGAAGTTCTTTTTAATACTCATAATATCCCCCCTTGAAAATAATAGGTACACCTCCATTTTAGTACGCGACCTATAAAAAGTAAATCTGCACCCTTTAAGAAAAGAGTGCAGATTTTTTGTATAATTTTACATTACTTCAGACCGTCGAGGATCTTGAAGTAATTCATATAATAATTCTTCAGGAAGTAAGGATTCAGGAAACCGCGTACGGAACCGCCCACGACATCCATGTGGTCGCCCTGGTAGACGGGCATGACATTCCAGATACCGCGTTTTACATCGCCCTTGGTGTCATAGTAATAAACATAGGGCTCGTCGCTCGGGTGAAGAGCTGAGACCGTGTTCGAGCAGCCGTCAGACTCGAGCCACTCCTCGCCGACCTTCGCTCCGATTGACTTGTCAAACCTGTGTCTGCCGACAAAGTTGCCGGTCATGACGAAGGGCAGGAAGGTTGAGGCCATCTTCATCCTGTGGTTGCCGTTTCTCGTAATCATCGAGTTGCTTGTTGAGATAGAGAAATTATAGGCCTTCTCGTTTATCTCGAGCCTCTCGTTCATCTCACGGGCACCGCCCAGAGAGAGATCCCAGTAGAGGTTGTCCTTGGAGTTCATCGCCTTCAGGATTTTGTCAAACCTGAAGAACTTCTTTATGTCGGGTTTTTCCTTCGGGTTCGAAGTGATACCCCACTGGTCAAGGGACATATCGTAGAAGGTGTTGCCGACCGTATTGCCCAAAGCGCCGGCAAAACCGAAGAAAGTCAGAACCTTGAGTATCGGAAGCAGGATGCCTATCGCCGTGATTACGGTAGTGCCGTCGTGAGGACCCGCAATCGTGGTGACGGACTGAATCCAGTCGCCCTTGTCGCCTTTGAACAGAGGCGATGTATCGTCACCTGTCTCGGCTACCTCCTCGGGAGCGCCGTTTGCCATGAGGTGTGAGAACATGCGTACCGTGGCTCCGCCGAAGCTGTGGCCGAGGATATGGATCTTCTTCTCGGGGCCCCAGCCAGGGATCAGAGGCTTGTCATAGGTACGGCCGAAACGCTCATGTCCGTACTTCTTTGCGTGCGCGGCACCGTAGTCAACGGTTCCGCCGACAAGCTGCGCGTATATCTCACACGCGCGGTCCCAGGCAGAACCGAGCGATGAGATTGTGGGCGCGCACGCCTCACCGCCGCCGTCCTTGATCATCTTGACGAGGTCGCATGAGAGCATGCCCCAATAGGGAACATAATCATTGACCTTCTCGTCCTGTCCGAAACCGAGCATGCCGTGGATGAAAACATAGGGGTAGCTCATTTCAATCTCTCCTTATTATTATTTCTTTTCAAATCTGTAACTCACAAAGTGTGAATAGGGTTTTTCAGGCAGAAGCTCTATGCTTCCGAACTCTTCATAGTTCGGTGCGTCCGGCAGAAGCTGCGCCTCCAGACAGATACCCATGTGTGGTATCTTCATCTGATTGCCCGTATAACACACAAAGCAAGGATAGTCCGTTTTCATTGTTATGGCACGTGATGTATCGGGACACATCACCGTGGCAGTATGTATTTTATCGCAGGTGTAAAGGTCAAAATCTTTACAGCATCCGAAAACAAAGGCATGGTCAAATCCGTTCCTTGCAATCGCGACCTGGGAGTCCTCTGACATGAACACCTCGCCGAGGTGCCTGCCCGATGACAGATCGAAGACTGTGCCTGACACGGGTTTCAGTTCTCCGGCCGGAGTGAGGTCCTCGTTGAGAGGCAGATAGTACTCCGTGTCAGCGGCAAGGATATGGTTCCTGACCGTTGCTACATCCGGTCCGTTTAAATTGAAATACGCGTGGTTGGTCAGGTTCAGGAAAGTGGCCTCATCCGTTTCGGCAAAGTAGTCGATACGAAGTTCATCCTCATCGGAAAGAGTATATGTCACGAGGACATCGACATTTCCGGGAAAACCGTTTATGCCTGCAGGGCTTATATACCTCAGCATTACGCTGTCGTCCAGCTGAGTGCCGTTCCACTCCGTTCTGTCGAACTCATGATTACCGTGGAGCATGAAACCCTTGCCGTCCGAGAGACGGCCTGCAACACGTCCTATGACCGAAGCCGGATATGGCGCGCCGCTTATCATATTCTCACCGTCAAAGATTATCTCTTTGACCGTACAGCCGTATGAGTCAATAGTGACCCTCGTGCCATTTTTGTTTTCAAGAACAAATTCCATTACTGCCTCTTGAGTTTTATGGGCTCTCTGCCCTGCTTTGTCGGAATTGAGAATCCTATGCAAGTACCTTTTTCATTCGAGTACTCGAGCCCTATGGTACCGCCGTGGGCCTCAATGATGTTCTTTGCTATTGAAAGACCGAGACCGTATCCGCCCCGCTCCCTTGTACGTGATTCATCAACGCGGTAGAAGCGCTCAAAGAGATGCTCCTGCTTCTCCTTCGGGATTTCAGTTCCCGTATTCGCGACAGTGAGTTTTACATTTTTCTGATTTCCCTCAGCCTGAACGAAGATATGTCCGTTCTCACCCGAATACTTTATCGCGTTGTCTATTAAGACCATGACCGCCTGTTTGATTCTTGTCTGGTCCGCATATGCATAGAGGTCCGGTGCAACCTGTGACGAGAGCGTCATGCCCTTCTCAAAAGCCACGGACTCAAAGGTCAGTACGCAGTCCTCGACAACACTCGTAAAGTTGAGCTCTTCGAAATTGTACTGCTGGTCCATGTTGGCATCCGAACGGGCAAGGAAGAGCATGTCTCCGACGAGTTCAGCCATCCTGGTCGCTTCGGACTTTGTGTTCTCAATCCACTTGTTCTGTTCCCAGATGGTCGAGTCCTTGTTCGCCTGCATTATGTCCATGTTGGCGAGAATGACCGTAAGCGGCGTCTTCAACTCATGTGAGGCGTCCGCCACAAACTGATTCTGCTTCTCCCAGGACTTCTCCACCGGCTCTATGGCTTTCTTTGCCATATAGTCCGATATCAGGAACATTATGGCTAAGATCACCATTGTTACGAAGAAATAAAGACGCAGCAAAAATGCAAAAGTCGCGATTTCCGAATCTCGGTTCGCGAAGGCAACCTTGGTGCCCTCATCGGTTGCGATCTTTAAAAACCTCACGTTATACGCGGTTATAATACCGCCCTCATCGTCTGTCTCACGCACGTATTTCAGCAAGGCATTAATCTCACTGTCCGTGAAATCCGAGTTGATAGAGGTATCATATGCGAGCACACGATTTTTGTCATAAAGCGCAATAAGCACTACCGAACTGCGTCTCTCATCATCCGTCTCCCCCTCGCTGTCGAGGGACTGCACGCCGTCAACCATGACGGAATCGCCGTTCGGGAAGAAGGCGAGGACGCGGCCGCCCCGCAGCGCCTCCTGGAGCGCCCCTATCGTCTGCTGCCGCTCAAAGGCATAGGTGACGATGGTCAGGACGAAGAACATGACAATCAGGACGACACCGACAAGAGCCATATTGGAAACTATAAACTTCTTTCTGAGCTTCTTAAGCGTCTTCCTGCACCTCCAGACGATAACCGAGCTTGCGCACCGTGGCAATCAGGACCTTCGAGCCCAGGTGCGAGATTTTCTTTCGAAGGAAGGAGATGTATACCTCCACATTGTTGTCCTCAGCCTCGGACTCAATGCCCCAGACTTTGACAATCAGGTCCTCTTTGGGGACAATCAGACCGGGGTTCGACATCAGAAGGTTTATGATGTCAAACTCCTTGGGGCCCAAGTTAATTGAATGACTGCCGCACGAGAGCGTCCTGTTGGACTGGCTTAAGGTTAAGTCCTCAAACTTCAGTTCATCGAGGACAACCTCGCCCTGGCGGCGGGAGATGGCACGGATACGCGCCAGGAGTTCTCCCGGTATGAACGGCTTCGTCAGATAGTCGTCCGCGCCGCAGTCGAGTCCTTTTATCTTGTCCGCCGTGTCATCCTTGGCCGTAAGCATGATGACCGGCGTCTGATTCTTCTCCTCACGCATCTTGCGGACGATATCAAAGCCGTTCATTGAAGGCAGCATGACGTCCATGACAATGACGTCATAGATATTGCTCATGGCGTAGTCGTATCCGTCCTCGCCGTCATTTACAATATCAACACTGTAGAGCTGTCCCTTCATAATCTCGCCCAGCGCCTCGGCCAGGCGGACCTCGTCTTCAACTATCAGAATACGCATCTTAAAATCCCTTCACGAACAAAATGTTAAGAGAAGAATAAACCGCTACACTTAAAAATAACTTAAAAATATGATAACAAAAAGACAAATAAAATAAAAGACCTGAGGCATAAAGTCTCAGGTCTTTCTGGCGGAGAAGAGGTGATTTGAACACCCGCGTGCGTTACCGCACCTACTCCCTTAGCAGGGGAGCCCCTTCGGCCTCTTGGGTACTTCTCCAGAAGGTCAAATGCAAGGAGTATTATAACCAAATCACTCTTTAAAGTCAACAACTTCGAGCGTGTCGCCGGGGAAAACGGTGCCGCCCTCGAGGACTTCGGCAAAAACGCCCTCGTGCGGCATAATACAGGTGCCGACACGCTTGTAAATCTCGCAGTGCGAGTGGCATTCCTTGCCTATCTGGGTGAGGCGGAGTTTTACATCGCCGATGAGAAAAATCGTGCCTATGGGCAGGGACTTGAAGTCTATGTCGGTGACGAGCAGGTTCTCTCCGAAATCACCGTCAGCGACATCGCCGCCGAGTTTGTTGAACTCGACAACCTTATCGTAGGAAAGAAGGCTTACCTGGCGGTGCCATTTGCCTGCGTGGGCATCGCCTTCAATACCGAAGTCTTTTATAAAAACTGCCTTGTCCACGGGACGTTTTACGGTGCCCTTGGCGGGGCTTGTGCAGATCGCTTTAATCGTTCCCTTCATGTTTTACGGCGCGGTATGCGCAGTAGCCTCCTTCCAGGTTGTATACATCGTGACCGAGATCCGCGAGAAGTTCCGCGACTTCCTCACTTATGACACCGACCCGGCAAAAGACGATTACGGGTTTGCCGGCCGGAACTGTCGCAAGGGCTCCTAAGCCCTGTGATACGGGCATGTTGAGCGCGCCTTCAATACCGTCGGCTATGAGTTCCGACGGCTCACGGAGATCAAGCAGGGTGTATTGTGAAAAATCGAGCTCCGCGAATTCTCTCGGAGTCATACTCTTGTACTCACTCATTTTCCAAAATATCTTTAAGGTCACAGACGGTCTGTTCGTACTCGACAAGCGAAGTGATTACGGGTTCCTTTCCACAGATGGGGCAGCTGTCCTCCCTCGGCATGTTCACGGTATGAAATTCCATGGTGAGCAGGTCGATGATAAGGAGCTTTCCGACAAGCAGGTCACCCGCTCCGGTCAGAAACTTGATTGCCTCGACGGCCTGGAGACTTCCGACGACGCCGGGAACGGCGCCGATTATTCCGGCCTCCTTACAAGTGGGAGAGAGCTCCGGCGGAGGCGGAACGGGAAACATACAGCGGAAGCACGGGCCTTCGCCGGGCAGATATGTCGTCATCTGGCCCTCAAAACGCAAAATGCCCGCATGCGAGAAGGGCTTTTCAAAAAGCACGCATGCGTCATTTATCAGGTACTTTGCGGGGAAATTGTCGGTCGCGTCAATTATGAAATCGTACGGCTCAATAATCTCCTTTATGTTTTCCGCTGTGACATATTCTTTATATGTAACCACTTCGACATTGGGGTTCAATGCCTTTACGGTGGCAGCGGCGGACTCGACCTTCGGGACACCGAGGTCGTCAGTCGTGTGTATAATCTGCCGCTGCAGATTTGTAAGGTCGACGCAGTCGGCATCGACGATACCGAGTGTGCCGACGCCCGCGGCGGCAAGGTACATTATCGCCGTGGAGCCGAGACCTCCGGCTCCTATTACGAGTACCTTGCCGTCCTTGATTTTGCGTTGGCCTTTTGCGCCGACATCTTTTAAAATCAGCTGTCGCGTATAGCGTTCAAGTTCTTCGGGAGAAAATGACATGTTATTCAGTGAAAAGGGCTGTTGAGTAGTAGCGGTCACCGCTGTCCGGAAGGAGAGCGACAATCGTCTTGCCAGCGTTCTCGGGTTTCTTTGCATACTCAAGTGCGGCAAAGAGAGCAGCACCTGAGGAGATACCTACAGAGATACCTTCCGTCTTTGCGAGGAGCTTCGCTGTTGCGAAAGCATCATCGTTTGTTGCGCGGAAAATCTCGTCATATACGGAGGTATTGAGGACATCGGGTACGAAGCCTGCGCCAATACCCTGAATCTTGTGGGCACCGGGTGTGCCGGTTGAAAGCACAGGTGAATCGTCGGGCTCAACTGCTACGACTTTAACGGATGCCTTCTGCTCTTTCAGATATTCACCGACACCTGTGACGGTACCGCCTGTACCTACGCCGGCGATGAAGATATCAACATTGCCGTCAGTGTCCTTGTAAATTTCGGGACCCGTTGTCGCCTTGTGAATGGCGGGGTTTGCGGGATTTACAAACTGACCGGGGATGAAACTGTCCGGAATCTCGGCGGCGAGTTCCTCAGCCTTGGCGATAGCTCCCTTCATGCCCTTTGCACCTTCGGTGAGAACTATCTCGGCACCGTATGCCTTGAGGATGTTTCTCCTCTCAACGCTCATGGTTTCGGGCATTGTGAGGATTGCGCGGTAGCCCTTGGCTGCGGCGATTGCCGCAAGACCGATGCCGGTGTTGCCGCTGGTGGGCTCGATGATAACTGAGCCCTCCTTTAAGAGACCCTTCGCCTCCGCGTCCTCAATCATCGCTTTCGCGATTCTGTCCTTGACGCTGCCGGCCGGGTTGAAGTACTCGAGTTTTACAAGCACAGTGGCTTTGAGGTCGAGTGCCTTTTCAATGTTTGTAACCTCAACAAGAGGTGTGTTGCCGATTAAGCCTAAGGTTCCTTTGTAAATGTTTGACATAGTGATTCTCCTTTTTTATACACATCAATTATCTGTTATTTGTGATAAATAATCAACTTATTTTAATGCAGCGAAGCCGTTTTCAAGGTCAGCGATGATATCATCAATATGCTCGGTGCCTATTGAAAGACGGATTGTGCTGCGGCTTATGCCTGACTCAGCCAGTTCCTCATCCGTAAGCTGTGAGTGTGTGGTGGATGCCGGATGAATGACAAGACTCTTTACGTCTGCGACGTTTGCGAGGAGTGAGAAGATCTTCAGGTTGTCGATGAACTTCCATGCCTCATCCTGTCCGCCCTTTATGTCAAAGGTGAAGATTGAGCCACCGCCGTTCGGGAAGTACTTCTCGTAGAGGGCGTGATCCGGATGATCCGGCAATGAAGGATGATTGACCTTTGAAACCAGCGGATGGTTTGAGAGATACTCAATTACCTTCTTTGTGTTCTCGGCGTGACGCTCAAGGCGAAGCGAGAGCGTCTCGACTCCCTGCAGGAGTATGAACGCATTGAAGGGGGAGATTGCGGCGCCCGTGTCGCGAAGCAGGATGGCACGGATATATGTCACAAATGCTGCCGGTCCTACTACGTCGTAGAACGAAACGCCGTGATAACTCGGGTTGGGCGCCGCAATATTCGGATACTTACCCGAAGCGCTCCAGTCAAATTTGCCCGCCTCGACGATTATGCCGCCGAGCGATGTGCCGTGACCGCAGATGAACTTCGTTGCGGAGTGTACGACGACATCGGCACCGTGCTCTATGGGGCGGATGAGATAGGGGGTGCCAAAAGTGTTGTCCACTACAAGAGGGATTCCGTGTTTATGGGCAAGTTCTGCGAGAGCATCAATGTCGGGTATGTCACTGTTGGGGTTTCCGAGTGTTTCAATAAAAATCGCTCTCGTATCGGCCTCTATTGCGCTCTCAACTTCAGAGAGATTGTGAATGTCAACAAATGATGTCTTTATTCCGTAAAGAGGGAATGTGTGTTCAAAGAGGTTGTATGTGCCGCCGTATATTGTCTTCTGGGAAACAATATGGCCGCCGTTTGCCGCAAGGGCCTGTATGGCATAAGTTATGGCAGCGGCGCCTGAGGCGACTGCGAGTGCGGCGCTGCCGCCCTCAAGAGCTGCCAGACGTTTTTCAAACACATCCTGTGTTGAGTTTGTAAGGCGGCCATATATGTTTCCCGCATCGGCAAGGCCGAAGCGGTCGGCAGCATGCTTGCTGTTATGGAATACATATGCCGTGGTCTGATAGATGGGAACCGCTCTGGCATCTGTTGCCGGATCTGCCTGTTCCTGTCCCACGTGAAGCTGAAGGGTTTCAAATTTATAGTTACTCATTTTAATTACTCCTTTTTTGTTTTAAGTGATTTTACATAAACGAAAGCCCGAGGGCTTTTATGCTCCCGGGCTGTCGGCATGAGAAAAACTATAAAACAACAGTAATAATAGTCTTAAAGACGTGACGGCATCGTGCCTGTCACCAAAGCCGTTTCTGGGGCCCGGGAGATAAGCATTCGACACATATACCAGGTATTAAACTTTTCATTTCTGAAGTTTAACATTTGTCCGTCTCCTTTTTCCTGATGCGAAAACTATAGCATCATTTACCTACTATGTCAATAGGTTTTATTAAAAAATTTTTATTCGCAGCAGTGCGCGCACTCGGGGCCTTCGGCGAACTGCTTCGCGTCATAGGCAATCCCGTTCTTGTCATAATAGTCCTTGATAGCGGCCTTTATGGCACCTTCGGCGAGCACAGAACAGTGCATCTTGTATGCCGGAAGTCCGTCAAGAGCCTCGGCAACCGCCTTGTTCGTCAGCTCAAGAGCCTCGGCTATGGGCTTACCTTTAATGAGCTCAGTGGCCATGGATGATGAGGCGATTGCGCTGCCGCAGCCGAATGTCTCAAACTTTACGTCGGAGATAACATCGTTGTCAATCTTTAAATACATTGTCATGATATCGCCGCACTTGGCGTTACCTACCTCGCCTACTGCGTCAGCATTCTCAATAACACCGACATTGCGCGGGTTGCGGAAATGATCCATTACTTTTTCACTGTATAAAGCCATAATTTACCTCCGATTATAAAATAAACTGTTTCTTGCCTGCGACGAGATCACGCCATACCGGAGAGAAGCCTCTGAGGTACTCAACGACATCCTTTGTCGCGGTAATCATATACTCGACATCCTCATCGGTTATGCTCTCGTCGATTGAAAGACGGAGTGAACCGTGGGCGACATCATGAACTCTGCCTATGGCAAGAAGTACATGGCTGGGGTCAAGTGAACCTGAAGTACAGGCGCTTCCCGATGAGGCGGCAATGCCCTTGTCATCGAGGAGAAGAAGAAGTGATTCGCCTTCAATGCCCTCAAAGCAGTAGTTTACGTTACCGGGCAGTCTGCAGGTCGCATCGCCGTTTAAGGCTGAATGTTCTATCTTACCGAGACCTTCAATGAGACGGTCTCTCTTTTTCTGAATTGACGCATTCCTTGCGTCAAGATCTTTATAAGCATCACAAAGCGCAGTCGCCATGGCGGCAATGCCCGGTACGTTCTCCGTACCTGCGCGCTTTCCGCGCTCCTGCGCACCGCCCTCAATGAGGTTTGTGAGCAGGATACCCTTCTTCACATAGAGGAAACCTACACCCTTAGGGCCGTGGAACTTGTGTGCCGAAGCAGAGAGCATGTCTATGTTCTGATCTTCAACATCAATATGAAGATGGGCTATGGCCTGAACCGCATCCGTATGGAAAAGCACGCCGTGCTTTCTGCATACGGCGCCGATCTCTTTGATCGGCTGGATGGTGCCTATCTCATTGTTTGCATACATTATAGTTACAAGGCAGGTGTCCTCCCTGATTGCGGCCTCAACCTCCTCGGGTCTGACGAGACCGTCCTCATGGACATCGACAAGAGTAATCTCAAAACCGTTCTTCTTAAGCTTATCAAGAGTGTGAAGCACCGCATGATGCTCGAACGCAGAAGAAATGATATGCATCTTACCCTTCTTCTTACCGATCTCCGCTGCGGAGAGTATTGCCTGGTTGTCGGCCTCGCTGCCGCCGGAGGTGAAAATAATCTCCCTGGGGTCAGCATTTATAATACCGGCGACATCCGCTCTCGCTTCTTCGAGGATCTCCTTTGCCTTCTGTCCGAAGACATAGAGGCTTGAGGGGTTGCCGTAGTTCTCTTTCGCAACTTCGACCATTCTGTTTATTGCCGCTTCGCTCATCTTTGTGGTTGCGGCATTATCAGCATATATCATAAAATGCTCCTTTCTGTTTGACGGGTTCATTTTATACCCTTTTGCCTACTATGTCAATAGGTAAATAACACTTGATTACCCATCAACCTTGCGGTATAATAGGTGTAATCTTTCTGAAAGGCGTGAAATACCGTGATTACGACAAAAGGCCGTTATGCCCTCCGCGTCATGCTTGACCTCGCGGAGCACGCAGACGGAAACTTCGTACCCTTAAAAGACATAGCGGAGAGACAGGAAATCTCCAAAAAATACCTCGAAATAATAGTTAAGGACATGGTCGCGGGCGGCCTGCTTGTCGGCGCCTCTGGCAAGGGCGGTGGCTACAAACTCGTCAGAAAGCCGGAGGAGTACACTGTCGGCGAAATACTCGAGCTCATGGAGGGCACTCTCTCCTCCGTCGCCTGCCTCGCCGAGGGCAAGAACACCTGCCCGCGCCGCAAATCATGCCAGACCCTCCCCATGTGGGAAGAATACGACAAAATGGTCCGCGACTTCTTCTACAGCAAAACCCTGTGCGATTTAGCCGCCAAATAAAACAAGCCCCGAGTTGAACTCGGGGCTCTTTTTTATTTCTGATGATAATCACTGAGGAAGTCCGCCAGTTTGTCCGTCGACTCCTTGAGAATCGAGAGACGGGGAAGGTAGACTATGCGGAAGTGGTCGGGCTCGTGCCAGTTGAAGCCGCTTCCGGGGACGAGGAGCACGCGTTTCTCCTTCAGGAAGTCGAGCGCGAACCTGTTGTCGTCCTTTATGTTAAACATTTTTGTGTCTATCTTCGGGAAGATATAGAAGGCGGCTTTCGGTTTTACTGCCGAGAGGCCGGGTATGTCATTTATGGCCTCGTAGATGAAGTTGCGCTGCTCATAGACGCGGCCGCCGGGTACGATGTACTCATTTACACTCTGGTAGCCGCCAAGGGCAGTCTGAATAATCGACTGACCCGGTACGTTTGAGCAGAGGCGCATGTTTGAGAGCATGTTTATGCCTTCAATATAGTCTTTTGCGATACTCTTGTTGCCGGAGAGAATCATCCAGCCTACTCTGAAACCGCATACCATGTGTGACTTTGAAAGTCCGCTAAAGGTGACGCAGAAGAGGTCCGGGCAGAGTGAAGCTATTGAGATATGCTTGTAGCCGTCCATGACAAGGCGGTCGTAGATCTCGTCCGAGAAGATGATGAGCTCATGCTCTCTCGCAATCTTTACGATCTCCTCAAGGAGCTCCTGTGAGTAGAGAGCACCTGTCGGGTTGTTCGGATTGATTATGACTATTGCCTTTGTCTTGTCGGTAATCTTCTTCTTTATGTCCTCAAGGTCGGGATACCAGTCTGAACTCTCGTCACAGATGTAGTGCACGGCCTTGCCGCCGGCGAGGTTCGCGCAGGCGGTCCATAAAGGATAGTCGGGCGACGGAATGAGTATTTCGTCGCCGGTGTTAAGGAGCGCGTGCAAGGACAGCTGTATGAGCTCTGAGGCACCGTTTCCGGTGTAGACATCCTTCATTGTGACATTGGGTATGCCCTTGAGCTGGGCATACTGCATGACGGCCTTGCGCGCGGCAAAGATTCCTCTTGAGTCAGAATAGCCCTGCGAGCCGGCAATGGAGTCACGCATGTCAATGATGACCTCATCCGGCGCGGAGAAACCGAAGGCGGCAGGATTGCCTATGTTGAGCTTTAAAACCTTAATGCCCTCTTCCTCCATACGGTTAGCCTCGTCAACGACGGGACCTCTTACATCGTACAGGACGTTATCCAGTTTTGATGACTTTGAAAATGTACGCATAGTTTCCTCTTGGTGTTTATGTATTGATTAGGGTATATAATACCACTAATATAACCGCAATTTCAATTGTCAATAATTTGTTGCTACATTGTTGCTACAAATTATTGACTTGAACCTTTGATAATAATATAATGTCATTAAAGATTGGGGGTATAATCATGGGAAAGGCAGCATCTGCAAAATCGGATATGTTCCGTTTCAGGATTAATCCTGAAGTGCGTAAAGAGGTTGAAAGTGTTTATGAAAAAACGGGGTTAACGTTAACCCAGGCCATAAACATTTTTATCCGGCAATCAATCAATGCCGGAGGCTTGCCCTTCCAGGCAACGGAGGATAATGCGGAAATGATTAAAGCGAAATCAATTGAGAGACTTGTAAAGGAGCTTGAGTACGGCGAAAACTCAGGCGAACTTGTAAGTGAGGAAGATGTTTACAAGAGACTCGGAGTAGATATGGCATGAGAATAATGTATACCCCCGCGTCAATCGAAGACATCGAATCCATCGCAAATTACATCAAAGATAAACTGAACAATCCGACTGCTGCAATAACTTTTAAAACACGCATCGTGAAAGCAGTTTCACTTTTGAAAGATTCACCCAATATGGGTGTTAAACTCTCGGAGAAGACAGATGCCGTAAAAAAAGATTATCGGTTTATTATAGTAAACAACTATTTGATTTTTTACCGTATTGAAGGCGATGTAATAGTTGTTGTAAGAATTCTTGACGGGCGAACGGATTATCTCAGATTCCTTACCTGAATATAAAAACAGGCCCCGGGCGGTGAGCCCGGGGCTTGTTTTATTCAGCTGTCTTTTTATCGAAGACCTTGGTGAAGTTGAGCAGGAACAGGATAATGTATGCTACCCAGACAGGAAGGTTTTCGATGAGTGCGCTCTTGCCGATTGCGACAAGGAGCACTGCCATGACCGCCATCGTCGCAATGAAGATGATGAAGGTCAGCTTAAAGCGCTTGTCGCCCTTACGCATATAATTAAAGAGCAGGAACGCGAGCATCGCGACTTCAAAGAAGGCGAAGATGAGAGCGCCGCTCCAGTGGGCGAGGCAGCGTGCCGAGTCAGGAATGAGGTCGAGGCCTGCCGACGGCACGTTGATTGTGACGTAGATTGCGGCACAGCCGAGCGAACCTATGATAACGGCTGCCTTCGGAAGTCCGCCTTCGATAAAGCCCAGTTTTCTCGCCGCATAAAGGTAGTTTATGAAAATCGAGAACGCTGTCAGAATGCCCCAGATTTTAAACCTGATCGGAAAACTGAGTCCCAGCATGCTGGCGGTTATGTTCTTGACCTTGTCGAGGATGGTGTAGTCGCCTATAAGGGCATAGTAGGTGATGTAGACAAAGCCTGCAACAAGCAGTACTTCGCTGATTATCTTAATATTCTTACCCGGTTCCTTGCCGTACAGAATCTTTGCAATGGCTATCGGATAAAGCACGAGAGCCAGAATTGATATTACGGCCCAGATAACGTACTCAAGATTGTTTGTGAGACCGGTTATCTGGTCAAAGATGACGTATACATCGTCGACGGTGTCGCTTGCACGGAACCATTTAAGTGTCGAGGAGCGTGCCGCCGCCTCGCCTATCTTTACCGTTCGCTCCGCCTCTGTGGCGTATCCGAAAAGGATGACCTTTCTCATCACGATCATGAAGACCGTGTATGCGGCAACTATTACTGACCACAGAATGGTATAAACTTTCGGTGTTTTGCTGTTCTCCATAACTGCCTCCCGTTAAAAGCTCAGGGTGTCATATTTTGCCGTGAGTGTTCTCAGGCGCTCAAGGTTGCGTTCGATTATCTCTCTGTTCTCTGCCTCAACGCCTTTTTCATAGAACTTGCCGATAACGCGGATTGCGCAGAGAATCATTGCCTTGTCAGTGACTTCCTGCAGTCTGTTCTCGTCATCTGTGTCGAGATAGTGTCGAAGGAAGCGGTCAAAGAACTTTTTCGCGGTCTCGTAAGAGAAGCCCATATAGTCGGAAACGACAGCGGGGTCATCCTCGCCGCGTACGACATAGGCCATGAGAAGGTCGCTTATCTCAAATATGGGATGGCCGACTGATACACGGTCCATATCTATGAGAAGCGGCTCACCTCTCTGAAGGAAGACATTTCCGGTATGGAAATCACCGTGGATGAGCGTGTTTGCATCGGAAAGGCCGTTTACGAGCTGCCTGCAGCGCTCTGCGAGGGCTGCGTCCTCATTGGCGAGACCTCTGTCGATTCTGCGGATATGGCGGTCTTCCGCCCTGCCGAATCCGTCCTCTTCGGTAACCTCTATTGCGTGTACCTCATGAGCCAGGTCAGCCATTATGTCGGCATAGTTTTCAACGCGTCCCGGTGACTTGGAGATGATTGAGGAGATGGTCTCTGAATCAACCAGTTCGTACATGGCGCCGTAGCGGTCGCCTACGGATACGATACCGAATGAGATGGCTGTCGGAACACCGAGTACAAAGGCCTTACGGCTTGTCGCAATCTCGTTCTCAACATCACGATAGGTGTTCTTCTCGTTGTAGACCTTGATTACGAGCTCGTCATCATAGCGGTAGACTTCGCCCTTCGCGCCGCGGCCGACCATCTTGCAGCCGTCGACGGAAACTTCCCTGTATTTCTTATATCTGGCCTTTTCGGAGTCGAAAGTACCCGGCCAGATGGAATTTATGTGTTTAATGTACTCCTTGAAGGCGCCCGTCTTGTTGAATGAGAGTTCGAGTGCCTCGGCGACGGATTTATAGTACCAGCGCTGAAGCTCGGGGTCCTTTTCGTTCAGACCCTCCCACATGGCATCACCGATCTCGGAGTAGATTCTGGCAAGCGAGCGGAGATTCGCGAGCTTGTCGGCGAGCCAGAGCATCTGTATGCCCTGGTCATTTGAACTCCTGAGCGCAGCCAGTGAGTACTCTTTTCTGCGCTTCCAGGTGGCACTCCTGTCCTCTTCGGGATACTTATTCTCAGTCTCGTATGCCACAATCATGGCGACACGTTTGCCGAATCTGTTCTCGATATCCTTAACCGAACCGTCAGTATCTTCAACTATGTCGTGCAGGATACCTGCAGTGACGACTTCCTCGTCATCGGTCATGGTGGAGAGGATCTGGGCCACTTCCAGAGGATGGAAAATGTAAGGGAAATCGCCGAATTTACGGACCTGTCCCTTATGCATCATGGCTGAATAGATTATGGCCTCTTCAAGCATATTCATCATAAATAAACTACCGCCTTTAAAAACAGCCCGGAGCATCGGCTCCGGGCTTTAAGCTGGCGCAGAGGGTGGGATTCGAACCCACNNACGGTTTTCAAGACCGCCTCGTTATGACCACTTCGATACCTCTGCGTGTGTGTCGGGCGCGGTTACGCGCCCG
The DNA here is from genome assembly GCA_002309175.1 of Ruminococcaceae bacterium UBA1227. GTDB lineage: Bacteria > Bacillota > Clostridia > Oscillospirales > Acutalibacteraceae > UBA1227. Next base: position 15,613 of record DBWX01000008.1, on the reverse strand, counting down.
ATAATATTAGCATAATAAGGTATTAATGTCAACCTGTAACAATGCCGTTGTCGTCTATCTCAATGCCCTCGGAATAGCTCTCTATGTCATCGAGCACCTTCCTGCCGTCAGGCGTGCCCGCAAGAGACATGACATTGCAGTCCTTCTGTACGGCCGGAATAAGCTGTACTGTGAGTTTTCCGTCATGGGAAAGCGTCACCTTGAGGAGTGCGGTGTCAACATTGTTGTTGCTGAAAAGGAAGTTGCCGAGATTGTAGATTATCGGCACATTCTTGTAGTACTCAATACCCTGGAGACAGTGGGCATGGCCGCCGACGATGAGGTCTGCGCCGGCGTCGACATAGACGCGTGCCGAAGTCTTCTGATCGGGCTCGAGCTTGTGCGAGTCCTCCGTGCCCCAGTGGACAAGTACAACTACGAAGTCGGCCTTGGACTTGGCCTCCTTGATGGCAGCGACGAGCTTATCCGTCTCATAGCAGTAGAGGACGCCGGGGTCCTTGTCGGTGGCCTCCGGAGTCTTTATGGTCTTCTCGGCGCGTGAACCGGCGACGAAGGCGATTGTCTTCTTGTCGATGGTGTAGTAGATCGGCGCCGCGGCCTCGGCGAGGTTTTTACCCGCTCCGACATATTTGATGCCCGCTCCGCTTAAGACATCAAGCATCTCAAGGAAGGCCTCCGGACCATAGTCGAAACAGTGGTTGTTCGCAAGCGTCACGAAGTCTATGCCGAGATCGTTGTAGTACTTTACGTTTTCGGGCGCCGCCCTGAAATTATATGCCTTGTTTACCGGCTTGCCCTTTGTCGAGAAACAGAACTCATTGTTCATGTGGGCGATGTCGGCATTTGCCATCTCATACTTTAGGTCCTCTGAAATGAGCGATACGGGACTCAGGTTCTTCCTGGTCGCGTAATCCATAATATGCCAGTTGTCGGCAAAAGAAACATCACCCGTAAAGGTCATCGTGATGTCCCTTTGCAGGTAGATTTTCGGAGGATCATATTCAAATTGCGGCTCCTCAAGCAGCAGAGGGCTGCCGTTTATCTCAAGCGTACAGCCCGAGAAAATGAGAAGCATTGCAAGAACAATCAGTATGATCTTGGGTTTCATTCTGTCTCCTGTTCGTTATAAAGAATGCAGGCACAATATGTTATTGTCTTCTCGCCGTAGTAATACGGGAGGCCTGCGGATTCACATACTCTTGATACCAGAAGGCCGTAGCCCTCCATTGAGGAAATCGCCTTGTCGGGATGTCTGCAGGGCTTCGGATGAGCGCACTTCGTGCACATACGGCATCCTCCGCCGCCCAGGATAAGGCAGCCCGGATAAAGTTCGCGGGCAGTGTCGGCAAACGAGTAAAGAAGGTCGTTGTGCTTCTTTCCGAACTCAATATAGCCCAGCCAGTCAATGACTTTCGTCAGCTTGCCCTCTGTCTGAAGAAGCACGGCCTTGTTGTAGGAGTGCATCTTCTCCTGACACTCCTCTACCGTGCCGCAAAAAGGAGGACAAGTCCAGTTCTTCGCGTAGGCGTGGCACTTGTCCTCTTCGCACATCGCACGGACATCGTGTCTGGCCTCAAGAACCTTGGGGTCAAACTCCGCTGCGTGTGAAAAACCATGTTCAATTCCAAGTTGTGCTAAGTCCATAGAGCCACATTCCTCAGAGAAATTATATACAAATATAATAAACTGAAAAGGGCTCTGTGTCAAAGTCAATATTAGACAGATAAAAACGCTTTCAGGCGCTCTGTTTGTGGATTATCAATAATCTCTTTCGCAGGTCCCTGCTCTGCAATTACACCCTTGTTCATGAAGATGATATTGTCAGCTACATCGCGGGCAAAAGCCATCTCATGAGTGACGATTATCATGGTCATGTGCTCCTCGGCAAGTTCGCGGATAACCTTTAAGACCTCGCCGGTGAGTTCCGGATCAAGTGCGGATGTAGGTTCGTCGAAGCAGAGGATATCCGGCTCAAGAGCCAGGGCCCTCGCTATGGCGACACGCTGCTGCTGTCCTCCGGAGAGCTGATGGGGATAGTATCCCGCCCTGTCGGCAAGATTCATCTTGTCAAGGAGGGCCATGGCCTTCTCCTCTATCTCCTTCTCAACAGCCTTTTTATTCGCCTTGTAGTTCTCATCCTCGCGGGCCAGGAGGCTCTTTGCGAGCATGACATTCTGCAGGGCGGTGTACTGAGGAAACAGGTTGAAGTTCTGGAATACGAGACCGAAGTGCAGGCGCTTGCGTCTTACGTCCTTCTCAAGCTGCGTCGCGGGATCCGCTGCGTCGAAAATGAGCTCGTCTTTTACGAATATGCGCCCTGTGTCGGGTCTCTCGAGGAAGTTTAAGCAACGCAGGAGCGTTGTTTTGCCGGAGCCGCTTGAACCGATTATGGCAAGCGCCTGCCCCTCCTCAAGGTCAAAGCTTATGTCTTTTAAAACGCGGGTGCTTCCGAAACTTTTTTCAATGTTTTCAACTCTTAAAACAGCCATGACGCACCCCCTATCTGAAGAACTCGAGACGCTTCTCGAGTTTGCCGAGCAAAACAGTCAGGACGCCGGTAAAGGCGAGATAGTAGACCGCGGTGAAGAAGAGCGGCCAGATAGCGCCCGAGATACCCTGCGAGCCTTTGAGGAAGGCCTGACCCGCCCAGATAATCTCCTGGAGGGCGATTATGCGCGCGAGCGATGTATCCTTGACTAGCGTTATTACCTCATTTGAAATCGGAGGCACTATCCGCTTTATCATCTGAAGAAGTTTTACGCGGAAGAATATCTGTCCCCTCGTCATACCGAGCACAAGACCGGCTTCGTCCTGGCCCTTCGGTATGGACTGGATACCGCCTCTGTAGATCTCCGAGAAATAGCAGGCATAGTTGAAAACGAAGGCTACGCATGCCGCGAAGAAGCGGCCGTCCTCGCCGCCGCCCCAGACGGGGTTGTGCAAAACGAGTCCCGGGAAGTAATAGATGATAAGAAGCTGTATCATAAGGGGCGTACCGCGAACGACCCACACGACGAATCGTGTGAGCCATTGTACGGGTTTAAACTTTGTCATTGAGCCGAATGAGATGATAAGTCCCAGCGGCAGAGCACCGATAAGTGTCACGAAGAAGAGCTTGAGCGTCTGCAGAAAGCCGACGTTTAAAGCCTGGAACACTATCGGAAACTGTTCTGAAAAAGTTGTCATAAAGTCTTATTTCTGCTCGATGAGAGCGTCTGTGAGACCGTATGTTTCAGCGACCTTCTCGATGTCGGCATAGTTGCTTACGAAGAAGGCGTTGAGAGAATCAACGAGGTCGGAGCCTGTGCGGAAGGCAACGCCGTATTTCTCATCATTGAGGCCTGCGGTGTATGTGAGGTCTGCATAGCTTGTGCCCTCGCCGGTCATGGCCATTGCCATAAGAAGGTCAATGACAGCCGCATCGGCAGTGCCGGATTTAACTTCCATAAGAGCTGATGCCTGGTCCTTGACCGAGATAACCTTGAAGCCGTTGTCATTTGCCACGGCCTCACCTGCGGAACCCGCTTCAACGGCAAAATTGAGCTCCTTGCAGTCAGCTGCAGTCTTGTAACTGTCGGCATTCTTTGCGGGAACAATTACAACCTGCTTGTTATTGAAATAAGGATTTGAGCAGGAAGCTGCGGCCGTGACTTCATCCGTGAGGGTCATGCCGTTCCAGATACAGTCAATCGTCTTGCCGTCAAGTTCCATTATCTTGTTGTCCCAGTCTATCTCGACAAACTCAACCTTTACACCGAGAGACTCAGCAAAGAGCTTGGCGACATCGGCGTCAAAACCAATCCACTCGCCGTTCTTGTCCTGATAGTCCATGGGCTCGAAGTCCGTGATACCCACAACAAGGACACCCTTGTCCTTTACGTACTCAAGGTCAGTCTTTCCTTCGTCTGCGGGAGCATTGTTCTTTGAACATGCCGCAAAGCAGAGAAGCATTGTAAGGGCGATTACGACAGCAATAAGTTTTTTCATAAGATAATCTCCTTTGCAATTTATCGTGGTACTATGGTAACACTTTAAATCAATAAAATCAATATATAAAAAACGTGCCGAAGAATTTCTTCGGCACGCGGGATTTTTTATCTCAGCAGGAAGGCTTTGGCGAGCGCGAAATAGACGAGAAGGCTGAGCGAGTCAACCATGGTCGAGATGACCGGTCCGGCTATTACGGCCGGGTCTATCTTCACGAGCTTGGCCAGAAGCGGGAGCATACAGCCTATCATCTTGGCCATAAGCACCGCGCAGAACATGGCGAGTGAAACGATGATGTAGACCTGCATACCTCCGGGGTTGTGCAGCACTACCATGCGCAGGAAGTTCGCGGCGCCGAGTATGACACCGCAGATAGCCGCGACACGGATCTCCTTAAACAGAACTTTGAACCAGTCTTTAAGTTCAATCTCGCCGAGTGCAAGAGCACGTATGGCAAGCGTGGAGCTCTGGTTACCGGCATTACCGCCCGTACCCGTGATGATGGGTATGGCGGCCGTAAGACCCGTAATGACGGCGAGCATGTCCTCAAAGTTCTGAATTATCGAACCGGTCAGCGTCGCGGAGATCATGAGAACGAGGAGCCAGCCTATTCTGTTCTTCACGAGGATATGTACCGGGGTTTTCAGGTACTCGTCCTCGGAAGGCAAAAGGGCGGCCATCTTTTCGAAGTCCTCTTCCGTCTCTTCTTCGATGATATCGAGGATATCATCGATGGTGACGATACCGACAAGCCTGTTTTCCGTATCAACTACGGGAACGGCAAGCAGGTCATAGTGCTTTACGACTTCGGCGACCTCTTCCTGGTCATCCGTCGTCTTCACGAAGATGAGCTGCTTGTCGTCATCCATTATGTCGCGAAGCAGCGCGTCATTGTCGTGGAAGACGAGATCGGCGAGGTCTATTGTGCCTTTTAAGTGTCTGCTGTTATCAATACAGTAGCAGGTGTAAATTGTCTCTTTATCCACACCTGTACGGCGTATCTGTTCAATCGCCTGTCCTACCGTCAGTCTGTCGTGGAGCTCGACCATCTCGTTGGTCATGATGCTTCCGGCGGACTCCTCCGGATAGTTCAGATATGTGTTGATGAGTCTTCTGGTCTCGGGTGATGCATTTTTCAGAATCCTCGTGACAAGGTTCGCGGGGACCTCCTCTACAAGGTCAACTACATCGTCCAGGAACAGGTCGTCGACAAGTTTGTTAATCTCCGTATCGGTTATGCGTGAGATGATGTCGCCCTGATCCTCTGACTCAAGATATGAGAAAACTTCCGCCGAGATGTCCTTCGGCAGTATGCGGAAAACCCTGAGCATGACATCGTGGTCAAGCTCACCGAGGAATTCGGCGATATCGACTTCGTTCATCTCCGACAGCTCGTGACGAAGAAGTGAGAAGTCGCCTTTTTCAATCAGTTCCCTGAGATAGTCAAAGTTCTTCTCTTCCATAACAAAAACCCCCTTACCCGCATGCGAGTAAAGAGGTTAATTTTTAAGACAAACCCCTAAGGGCGCGCTATACCGTAAGCGGCCCACTCACACACGTAAATTTTCTTTGAAGTAACGCTACTTCGCGGTCTCGCATCTGCGTCCATTTCGTGGACCTCCTTAACAGTTATTACCCTTCGGGCTTTTTAAATATAAACCTTTAAAAGTACAAAAGTCAACCTTTGAACTGATAAAAGCCTATTTTCTTCATGGCCTTGTCGAGGGTGCGCTGAGAGATCTTCGTCGCGATTTCCGCGCCGTTTCTCATACAGTCTTCAAGATATGCTCTCTCGTTGACGAGTTCATTGAATTTTTCCTGAACGGGGCGGAGCTCTTCAATTGCAGCCTCTGCGACGGCAACCTTGAAGTCTCCGTAGCCCTTTCCGGCGAATTCCTTTTCAATCTCGTCATATGACTTGCCCGTGCATGCGCTGTAGATGGACATGAGGTTGTTCACACCGTCCTTGCCCTCTGCAAAGCGCACTTCAGCCTCCGAATCAGTGACGGCGGACTTGAACTTATTCATTATCACGTCCGGCGTGTCGAGCATGGAGATGAAGGCCTTCGGGTTTGCGTCGGACTTGGACATCTTCTTCGTCGGATCAGCGAGTGACATGACCTTAGCTCCCTCCTTGACGAAGAGGGGCTCAGGGCTTGTGAATGTCTGACCGTAGATACCGTTGAAACGGTCGGCTATGTCGCGGGCAATCTCGAGGTGCTGCTTCTGATCCGCGCCTACGGGAACGAAGTCGGCCTGGTAGAGAAGGATGTCTGCAGCCATGAGTGCCGGATATGCGAACAGACCTACATTGACATTGTCAGCGTGGGTCTTTGACTTGTCTTTAAACTGAGTCATGCGGCTCATCTCTCCGAACTGCGTGTAGCAGTCGAGAATCCATGCAAGCTGGGCATGTGTCGGAACCTGGCTCTGAACGAAGAGGATGCTCTTCTCCGGATCAAGACCGATCGCGATAAGAAGGGCAAACATGTTCCTTATCTGCTCGCGGAATTTCACGGGGTCCTGACGGACGGTTATGGCATGCAGATCGGCAACGCCGAACGCGCAGTCATACTCCTCCGCTATATCGCTCCAGTTCTTGAGCGCTCCGAGGAAGTTTCCGAGGGTGGGTGTGCCGCTCGGCTGAATAAGACTCAGTACTTTTTTCTTCTTTACCTGTTCTGTCATGAAAGCAGTTCTCCTAGTATCTTGATACCCCTCACCATATCCTCATTGGTCGGTGTGGAGAAGTTTAAGCGAATATACTGTGTCGATGCAGTTTCATCCGGAAGGAATGCCGTGCCGGGAACAACAGCGACCTTATGCTCAGCTGCGGTCTTGCAGAAACCGAGCATGTCAACTCCGTCGGGAAGCCTGCACCAGACGAACATGCCGCCCTCGGGCTTCACATATTCGAGTTTCGGGCAGTACTCGTCAAGAGCGTCGCACATGACGTTCAGCTTCTCACGGTAGATAGACTGCATGCGTTTTATGTGCTCGTTAATGTCGTTCTCTCTCATCCAGCGGTATACGAGCATCTGGTTGAACATGGCCGTATGCACGTCCTCCGTCTGCTTGCCGACCGTCATCTTGGAGACGAGGGCCGCCGGGCCGAGAACGTAGCCTACGCGTATGCCCGGTGCAATGAGTTTTGAGAACGTTCCGGCATAGACTACGCGGCCCTCAGTGTCAAAAGACTTGATGGTCGGCAGGTCCTCGCCGGAGACTCTGAGGTCACCGTAGGGGTTGTCCTCAAGGATGATAATATCGTACTTTGAGGCGAGCTCATAGAGCTTCTTTCTCTTCTCAAGCGACATGGTGTACCCTGTCGGGTTCTGGAAATTCGGTATCGTATAAAGGAATTTTACTTTACAGCAGCTGCTGCTGAGCATTTTTTCAAGTTCGGCAACATCCAGACCGTCGGATTCCATGGGAACTCCGCAGAGTTTCACACCGTATGAACGGAAGCAGTTGAGCGAGCCTATGAATGACGGATCCTCGCAGGCGACACAGTCGCCCTCATTGCAGAGGACCTTTGTCAGAAGTTCCATAATCTGTGTGGCGCCCGATGTGACAATCAGCTCGTCGGAATCAGCGCCCATATTGTATTTGTTTTTGAGATAAGTTTTCAGCTCATCGCGAAGCGGCGCATAGCCCTCGGTTATGCCGTACTGAAGTGCGGAAATCGGATCTTCACGGAAGATATCGCCCGCGATTTTCGAGATGGACTCCACGGGGAAGGCATCCGGTGCCGGATTTCCTGCCGCGAGCGAGATTACCTCGGGGTCCGAAGTGGATTTTAAAATCTCACGGACAGCAGAGGGTTTAAGTCCCGCGATTTTCTTCGAAAACTCATATGTTTCTTTAACTGCCATTTATATTCGCCTCTTTTTATGATAACCAATTTTAACATATTGCCATACCTTTGACAACGCAATTTTCGCGGTTTATAATGGTATTGTAATTTATAGTAAAGGAGTACTTTTATGCCACTTGTAAACACCATAGACATGTTCAAAAAGGCCTATGACGGCGGCTATGCCATAGGCGCTTTCAACGTAAACAACATGGAGATTGTACAGGGTATTATGTCAGCAGTCGGAAAGCTCAATGCTCCCGTAATTCTCCAGGTTTCCGCCGGCGCAAGAAAGTATGCCTCTCACCCCTACCTCGTTCATCTCGTAGAGGCAGCTCTTGAAGAGAAGGACTCACCTGTCGCTCTTCACCTTGACCACGGCGCAGACTTTGAAATCTGCAAGGACTGCATTGACGGCGGTTTCACATCCGTCATGATAGACTGCTCCTCCAAACCGTTTGAGGAGAACATTGCAGAGACAAAGAAAGTTGTCGAGTATGCCCATGAGCGCGGCGTCACCGTAGAAGCCGAACTCGGCTCACTCGCCGGCGTAGAAGACGACGTACAGGTCTCCGCTGAGGATTCCTCTTACACCCGTCCCGAAGAAGTTGAGGAGTTCGTATCCCGCACGGGCTGCGACTCACTTGCAATCGCCATAGGCACAAGCCACGGCGCCTACAAGTTCACTGCCGACCAGTGCACGAGAAATGCCGACGGCATCCTCGTTCCTCCTCCGCTCCGCTTCGACATCCTCGAAGAGGTAAGCCGCAGACTTCCGGGCTTCCCGATAGTCCTCCACGGCGCATCTTCGGTACCTCAGGAGTTCGTAAAGATCATCAACCAGTACGGCGGTCAGATGCCTGACGCGATAGGCATTCCGGAAGAGCAGCTTCGCAAGGCTGCCACGCTCGCCGTCTGCAAGATCAACATTGACTCCGACATCCGTCTCGCAATGACGGCCGCCATCCGCAAGCACTTCGCTGAGAATCCGTCACACTTCGATCCGCGCCAGTATCTCACACCTGCCCGCCAGGCTGTTGAAGACATGGTCGCTCACAAGATTGTCGACGTACTCGGCTGCGACGGAAAGGCATAAGAATAAAAAAAGAACCCGGCTCGAAAAGAGCCGGGTTTTCTTTTTTTAATAAAGATTGTTCTTCTTCAGGAACTCAATTCCGTAGTTCGCGCAGCGCTTTGAGAAGTTCTGTACGAGACAGTGGCCCGCCCACTTTATTGTGTGGATTTCGGTGCCCTTCGGAAGGGATTCCGAGAGTTTCTTCACCTTGCTCTTCGGAACGAAGAGGTCGAGTCCGCCCCAGACGAGCAGCACGGGCTGCTTTATTTTGTCCATATCCTCGTAATCGGGATGCGAGGCCTTGGAACTCATATAGCAGAGACCCTTGCCGGTGTCCTTAAGCTTGAGCGAATCTGCGGCGAGTGAGACATCATACTTCGCGATGTAGCGCGGCGAAGCCGTAGCGATGAGAAGAACGAGTTTCACGAGCGCGTCATACGGCATGACATATTTCAGTGCCGTATCCATAATGGCTCCCATGGGTTTGCTCGCGAACATTACCGACATGGGTTTCGGTACATTGAACATGAACATAGGCGCGTAGAGCATGTATGCAGCGGCCTTTTCATAGTCGGCATTCGCGATGTCGAGAGTCACGGAGCCGCCCATCGAGTGTCCGACAACAATCCACTTGCCGGGGTTCTTCTCCTTCGAGTCGAGCTCATCGAGGAGGGCGAGCAGGAGTTCAAGTCGCGGTACGTAGTTTATGCCCTTCGTCTCCCTTGTGGAGAATCCGAAGTCGGGAAGGTCAACACGCACGCAGCGAAAACCCGCTTTGGTGTATCTCTCAACCAGTTCGTCGTAAAATGTCGTGTTACAGCCGAAGCCGTGAATCATGAGCATCTTACCCTTTTCTTTTCCTTTTGCGGGGTCTGTGCGGTAATGAATCTTGTAGTCGCCATAGGAGAAGTATTCGCTGTTGGCAAACGGCCATCCCGCCGTCTGCCTGTTTTCGGCAAACTCAATGGTCTTTAAAAGTTTCATTTTCTTTCCCCTTTATCACTCAGGCAATTATGCCGTTTTTCTTAAGGAATGCAAGGGATTCGTCACATACTTCCGGTGCGCAGTTCTGAACGAGGCAGTGACCGGCAATCGGTACAACGGTGACATCGGGATTATTAAGGGCTCCCTGGAACTTCCTTACAAATGAAGGCATGTTGAAGAGGTCCATCTTACCCCAGAAGAGTTTGATCGGAAGATCAACCTTCGCCATGTCCTCATAAATAGTGGGTTTTGCGCGGGCCATCATATAGCACATGGCAGTACCGCTCTTCGGAACAGTGAGGCCGTCCGCAAATTTCTTTGTATCAAAGAGTGCGGAGTAGCGTACATCGACCGTCATGAGCATAATAACGGACTTGACGACGGGGTCATGTGAGCACGCGGGGCCGAAGATCTTGTCCATGAGGTCACAGACAGGATCGAGTGTTACGAGATTCTTTACGAACTCAGGAGCATTGACTGCTGCCATGGGAGCGTAAAGCATGACGCATGAAAACTTATCCTTATGCTCGTTTGCGAGGTTCATGGCAATGCCGCCGCCCATTGAGTGGCCCATTAAAATCCACTTGCCGGCAGGCACTCTGCCCGAATTGTCAACGAGTTCGAGGACGTGCATAAGAAGCTGCTCACGCGGAATGGGGGCAACATCCTTGGTCTCACGGGTTGAGAAACCGCAATCCGGGACATCCGGGCGTACACAGATAAATCCCTTCTTAGTGAGAATTTCAACCATCTCGTCCCAGAATCTGGAGTTGCAGGCAAATCCGTGAATCAAAAACATCTTACCGGCAACGGGAACTCCCGCAGAGGGGAAATCAACCTGGTAGTGGATGTTGTAGTCGCCCTCTTTATAGTAGCGGCTGTTTTCATAGGGCTTACAGTCAACGGGCTCGACTATAGTCTCGCGGGCTGTCTCCTGGAGCCATTTCCAGCCGTGCACACAGGCAACGCCGAGTGCGGAAACGGCAGCAGTTCCTCCGAGTGTAACTGCAACACCGAGTCTTGCAAAATTCTTTCTGTTCATACGAAAACCTCCCGATGTGTTTACGAACACGTTCATATAACATATATATTATACTTTATACCATTGTAAGATTACAAGAACTTCTGCAATTTAGCACTCTCCATCTTTAAGTGCTAAATGTTTACAATTTGTTCACACATTTTGAAAAAAAGGTGCTATAATATGACTTGTAAAAACCAAAAGGAGGTTTTAACTATGAGGAATTTCTTAACACTCTATGATCCTTTCAGAGAAATGGACAACTTCGAACGTCACTTCTTTGACTCTCCTTTCTTCGGCACATCCACTTCCACCATGGCAGGCTTCGGAACTGATATCACCGATGAAGGTGACTCATATAAGCTGACAGCCGATCTTCCCGGCTTCTCAAAGGACGACATCAAAATCGACGTCAACGACAACACTCTCACCCTTTCGGCAGAGCGTCACTCCGAGTATGAGGAGAAAGAGAAGAAGGGCAAGTATATCAGAGTCGAGCGTTCTTACGGCTCGTACTCCCGTTCATTCGACCTGACCGGCATCAAGTCTGACGACATTACGGCCAGCTACGAAAACGGTGTCCTGACACTCGAACTCCCCAAGGAGGAAGAGGTCAAGCCTGTATCCCGCAGACTTGAAATCAAATAGCATTAAAAATCCATAAACTCAAATGCGAAGGACCGGTGCCCAGCGGCACCGGTCCTTTGTTTTTATTATTCGGTTTAACCATTGCCCCATTTGAGGACATAAATCGCGACTTCGCGGCTGCCCCACTGGATGCATTCATTATATGTGTCAAAGTAGAGGTCTATTGTAATGCCGCTGCCGTTGTAGGCGAATCCGCCCGTGTCGGCCGCAATACAATATCCGTAAGTGTACTTGCCGTCTGTTGTTACGACATAGAGCTCGGAACCGTAAGGTATCTGTCTCGGATCAACCGCGACATGGCCTGACTGAGCGAGTCGGCCGGAGGCGGTGCCCTTGCCCGGAGTCGAGTAGTACGCAGTGGAGTAACCGACTATCGTGGTGATTACATTGGTCGGTATACCGTCCTTAAGCGGATAAGGCATCGGAATCGCAGAGAGCTGCGAACCGGTCGCGAGCATCTTGACCTTGGTGCCGGAGACAACAATCTTGTTGACTGCAGCTGAATCGACCTTCTCGGAGAGTTTTGTCGATTTCGCCACCTTGCCGTTTACCAACTTATCTCTGTAAACAACAGTCTTCGAGCCGTTCTTTCCCTCCTGTTCCACCTTGGTCTCACCCTTGTAGACATCAGCGGAGGTCTTATAAATTGTCTCATAGCGAATAGTCTCAACGGCCGTGCGCTCCTCGTAAGTCACGCGGTAGACATTGATTGAGTTACCCGCTTTGAGCTCGGTATTCATGGACGGGCTTACCTCGTCCTCTGCACCGAGCTTGATGCCGAGTTTCGAAAGCACGTCAGAAACGGTTCCGGAGAGAAACTCCGCTTCAAGCTGCTTTCCGTCAACATAGACATCGACAGTAAAGGCTCTCGTTATTTTAATTGTCATATCGGCTACAAGGGGATCTGTCTCCTTGTAGTTCATCTTGTCGGCAGGTCTGCATTTGAGACCCGCTTCAGCGAGTGCGTCTGAAACAGTACCCGCAATCATGACTTCGTAGATTTCTCCGCCGTCATCGATTGTGATCGGAATCGCACGCTTGACGATAAGCTTGTTACCCTTTCGCGCACTTTTTCCGACAAAGAAGCTCGAAGAATCAAGGCTGTCTTTTTCCCCAAGGGTTACGCCCGCCTGATCCAGAATCTTCTGGGCACTCTGTTCAGAAGTAGTGACCTTAATCACCGCGCCGTCCGCTTCCACATTTACCGTGTATGTCGACATGGCCGAAGCCATAATCGTGCCCACGACAAAAATTGCCAGAAACAGCATTGCAAGGACTCGTCCGGAAATCGGTGTAAAGGCACTGTACTTGCCTTCTGTTTTTACCATCCAAGATCTCCTTTGGCAAAACCCCGAAATTGATTTTGCGCGGTTATTATAGGTAATTATTTATATAATGTCAAATTTATAAGAGGGGTGTTTTTGTGCACCTTCACTAAAAAATTGTCAAAAATTACAAGTTGTAACTTTTTTATTTTTCCTATTTAGAAAAATATGGGTAAAAAGTTTGGGCATTTTATAAGAAAATGCCCAAGTAACCGATTTGTAACCGTTTTTGCCCGTTTTTCAGGGTTTTTCGCCCCACCGGGCGATAGTTTTCCGCCTTTACAGAGTGACTCTTATTCTCCGAGTTTTAAGTCGCCCTCTTTAATCCAGCCGAGTTTGCGCTCGACCTGACCGAAGACGAAAGTCAGGATTGCGGGAAGGACGACGGCGATTAAAACGAGGCCTGCCCAGTCAATGCCCGCGGGCG
>DBWX01000008.1:2097-2240 GCA_002309175.1 Ruminococcaceae bacterium UBA1227 | reverse complement strand
GTGCCCATGCCGGAATTGATGGCGGCACCGTTCATCTGGAGCTTGAAAAGGCAGGTCGCTATCGGACCCGTAATCGCCGATGTCAGAATCGGCGCAATCCAGATTTTCGGATTCTTTATGATGTTCGGCATCTGAAGCATTGA
>DBWX01000008.1:194-2042 GCA_002309175.1 Ruminococcaceae bacterium UBA1227 | reverse complement strand
ACAGCAGCCTGCAACGGCGGCACCGCCGGCAAGGCCGGTCAGTGACAAAGCAGCGCAGATGGCAGCTGACGAGATGGGAAGTGTAAGCGCAATACCGACAATTACGGAAACAAGTATGCCCATTATGAACGGCTGCTTTGTCGTAGCCCACATAATGATGTCGCCGACCCACATGGCCGCCTTGCCTATCGGTGCCGCAATGAGCATTGAAAGACCTACGCCTATGAGTATGGTGACTGTCGGAGTGACAAGTATGTCAATCTTGGTCTCTTTTGATACCGCCTTGCCGAACTCAGCGGCAATTATGGCGATGAAGAGTACCGCGAGCGGTCCGCCCGCTCCGCCGATGGTGTTTGCGGCGTTGCCGACTACGGCAAGCGAGAAGAGGACCATCGGCGGCGCCTTCAAGGCGTAGCCTATGGCCANNGGCCGGTCCGGCCATGGCCATCGCGTAGCCGCTTATATCCGTAAAGAATGAAAGCGCGGGAATCATGCCGAGCGCTTTGAAGATTGTTCCTATGAGAAGGGAGCAGAAAAGACCCTGTGCCATTGCGCCGAGGGCGTCAATGCCGTATCTCTTGCCCGAGATTTCGATGTCCTTTCTCTTTAAAAATGCCTTAAAATTTTCCACAGAGCATTCCTCCAGAAAATTGATGTGTCTATAATATCACAAGTCCTTGACTAAAACAATTATTATATAATAAGATTAAAATGTTAGACATTACGACAAAGGAGGAAATAAAATGTCTGATATTAAAAAGGTAGTAGTAGCCGGCGGCGGCGTACTGGGTTCCCAGATAGCTTTCCAGACGGCATACTGCGGATTTGACGTAACAATCTGGCTTCGCAGTGAAGGCAGCATCGGTCGTACCCAGCCTAAGCTGGACAAACTTAAAGAGACATATCTTGCCGCAATAGAGGCAATGAAGAAGGCAGAGAGCCCCGCAGACCCCGACTGGTGCCGCGGCATAGCCGACTTCGACTCATTCGACCCCGAGGCGTGCAAGGCGAAGGTTGAGGCTGCTTACAGCAACCTGAAACTCGAGCTCGACATGGCAAAGGCAGTCGGCGATGCAGACCTCGTAATCGAGAGTATGGCTGAAGTAAAGGAAGAGAAAACCGCTTTCTTCACCAAACTTGCACCGCTCCTTCCCGAGAAGGCAATCCTCGTCACGAATTCCTCTTCTCTCCTTCCCTCTGACTTCACGAAGGTAACCGGACGCCCGGCAAAATACCTGGCCCTCCACTTCGCGAACTCTATCTGGAAGCAGAACATCGCAGAGGTAATGGCTCAGGACGAGACCGCAAAGGAATCTTTTGACGCGGTCATGCAGTTCGCTCAGGAAATCCGCATGATTCCGCTGCCCGTAAACAAGGAGAAGGCAGGCTACCTGCTCAACTCCCTGCTCATCCCCTTCCTCTTCTCCGCTCTTGATCTCGTTGCAAACGGCATCTCAGATCCCGAGAGCATAGACAAGGCATGGAAGCTCGGCACGGGCGCTCCCCGCGGTCCTTTCGAAATCTTCGATGTAGTCGGTCTCACAACCGCAGATAACATCGTTGACAAGTATCAGAAGGTCCCCGGCCTCATCAATCCGCTTCTCAAGAAGATGATGCTCCCCTACAACTTCAAGGAGCAGAAGGCTATTCTTAAAAAGTACATTGACGAAGGCAAACTCGGCCGCAACTCAGGCGAGGGCTTCTACAAGTATTAAGGACAAAAATAAAACTCCCGGAAGAGAAATCTTCCGGGAGATTTTTTGTCTCGTTATCTCTTTGAGAACTATTAATGAAGTGAAAGTTCCGTATTTTAGGCATTTCACCTTCAAGTTGCTGTTTACCTGCTGC
>DBWX01000008.1:0-184 GCA_002309175.1 Ruminococcaceae bacterium UBA1227 | reverse complement strand
AGAAAGCTCAGGGCTACTGTATGCTGCTGGTGGCAACTTTGTTATTCTTTATTGTCAAACCATTTAGGAACTTTGTGGGACAATCTCACAAGACTACCATCTTTGTAAATTGCAAATCTTCTAAAATCTTCTGTGTTATCATATACCGCAACAAGATTACAAAAGGAGTCCTTGGATAAAAAAT
>DBWX01000019.1 GCA_002309175.1 Ruminococcaceae bacterium UBA1227 | reverse complement strand
GTCTCGGCAAAGCCCTTTGTGACATCGGCATTGCCCTTCCAGGCCTCGGCGACCGACTTGGCGGCAGCGTCCGCTTTCGCGCGCTGCTTCTGCTCGCCGAGGAGTTCCTTGAAGCGGGCCTCGTCAACTGTCATGCCGTGCTCTTCGAGCATCTCCTTTGTCAGGTCAATCGGGAAACCGAAGGTATCCTGGAGTTTGAAAGCGTCCTCACCGGAGAGCACCTTTGACTTCGCGTTCTCAATGAGTTCGGTCAGCATCTGTGTTCCGGTGTCTATTGTTCTGTTGAAGTTCTCCTCCTCGGCGCCGATGACCTTCATGATGAAGTCATGCTTCTCGACGAGGTTGGGATATGCTTCCTTGTTCTCTGCTATTACAACCTCAGCTACATCGCAGAGGAAGGTATGGTCGATACCGAGAAGTCTGCCGTGACGGGCAGCTCTTCTGAGGAGTCTGCGGAGGACATATCCGCGGCCTTCATTCGAAGGCATGACTCCGTCACCGACCATGAAAGTGGTCGAGCGGATATGGTCCGTGATTACGCGGAGGGAGATGTCGGACTTTTCGTCCTCCTTGTACTTCACGCCCGCAATCTCGGAGACCTTGCCCATAATATTCTGAACTGTGTCGACCTCGAAAATATTGTCGACGTCCTGCATTACGCAGGCGAGTCTTTCAAGGCCCATGCCCGTATCTATGTTCTTTGTGGCGAGCTCGGTGTAATTACCCTCGCCGTCATTGTTAAACTGTGAGAAGACGTTGTTCCAGACTTCCATATACCTGTCGCAGTCGCAGCCGACGGCGCAGTCGGGTTTGCCGCAGCCGTACTTCTCGCCGCGGTCAAAGTATATCTCAGAACAGGGTCCGCAGGGGCCTGCGCCGTGCTCCCAGAAGTTGTCCTCTTTGCCGAGTCTGACAATGTGTGAGGGATCCACGCCGACTTCATTGACCCAGATATCATATGCCTCGTCATCATCAAGGTAGATGCTGGCGTAGAGTCTGTCGGCGGGAATTGCAAGCACCTCAGTCAGGAATTCCCAGGACCATGCGCATGCCTCATGTTTGAAATAATCTCCGAAAGAGAAGTTGCCGAGCATCTCAAAGTATGTGCCGTGACGCGCGGTATGGCCTACGCTCTCTATGTCGGGTGTTCTGATACACTTCTGACATGTGGTGACACGGTTTCTCGGCGGTGTGACCTCACCGGTGAAGTATTTCTTCATCGGTGCCATACCTGAGTTTATGAGAAGAAGGCTCTTGTCGCCCTGAGGTATGAGCGAAAAGCTCGGCAGCCTCAGGTGGCCTTTGCTCTCAAAGAAGCTCAGATACTTCTCGCGAAGTTCGTTAAGTCCTGTCCATTCCATTTTAGGTGTTCTCCTTTATTCCCAGTTCGATTAAGTATCTTGACAGTGCGTCCTGCCAGGGAGGCAGGCGCCTGAAACCCGCTTCATCAAGGGATTTCTTCGAAAGCCTTGAGTTTAAGGGTCTCGGTGCGGGGGCGTTGTAAGCGGCGGTCGTGGTCGGTCTGATCACAAGTGACTTGCCGGACTGCTTAACTATCTCCTGCGCAAAATCATAGAAACTGCAGAAGCCCTCATTCGTGGCATGGTAGACTCCGTATTTGTCGGACTCAATCATGTCACAGAGAAGAGGAGCCAGGTCTCTTGTATACGTGGGCGAACCTATCTGGTCGTTCACCACGCTTATCTTTTCCTTGCGCTCGGTAAGTTTCAGAATCGTCTTGACGAAGTTCTTTCCGTTCTTTCCGAACACCCAGGATATACGAACAATAAAGTACTTCTTGCAGAGACTGCGTACCATCTCCTCACCGGCGAGTTTTGAAACGCCGTACTCCTGGAGCGGGCCCTTGCGGTCCCCGACCTCATACGGCTTGTCGCCGGTGCCGGGAAAGACATAATCCGTGCTCACATAGAGGAGCGGTATGTCAAGGCGCGCGCACTGCTTCGCAAGGCCGCGCGTGGCGGAGACGTTTACATCGTTACACTTCTTCGTCTCCTCCTGCGCCTTGTCGACAGCGGTGTACGCCGCGCAATGCACGACCGCGTCCACGGTGTGACGCTCAAAATACTCGATGATTTTGACCTGGTCTGTCAGGTCAAGTTTCTCGTGCGTGGGAGCTATCACCCTGTGTCCGCGCCTTTTCAGTTCTCTGGCGACGTCATAGCCGAGCTGGCCCGTGACGCCGGTTACAAGCACTTTCATCATTCAATAACCGTCTTCAGTATTTCGCTCTCGTTTGTGTAGAAATCAAGTTCATCTTCAATGTCCGCAAGGAACGGAGCGTTGGCATCCTTCTCGGACAGTACGGGATTCGTAATACCCCAGTCAACACCTATGTCCGGATCGTTCCAGCGGACACCGGCGTCACATTCGGGCGAGTAGAACTCGTCCACCTTGTACATTATCTCGACGTCATCCGTCAGGGTAACAAAGCCGTGTGCAAAGCCCTTCGGGATGAAGATCTGCTTTTTGTTTTCCTCGGAGAGCTCAACGGCAATCCACTTCTTGTATGTCGGTGAGTCCTTGCGAAGGTCGACCGCGACATCCATGATACGGCCCTTGAGGCAGGCGAGAAGTTTCGCCTGGCAGCGCGGGTTCTTCTGGAAATGAAGACCGCGGACTATGCCCTTCTTGGCCGAGTAGGAGCGGTTGTCCTGGACAAATTCGACATATATGCCGGCCTCTTCAAGATCACGCTTTGAGTAGGACTCCATGAAGCCGCCTCTGTTGTCACCGATGGCCTTCGGCGTGATGATTTTCACGCCGGGAAGTTTGACGTCGGTGACCTCCTTCATGAGGCTGCCCTTCCAGGAGGAGTCCGCGTCGCGGCCCCAGTAAGGTCTCTCGCCGAAGTGCGACGAGTAGAGCACCTGTCCCTCCGCGACGCGGCGAAGATGTTCGCCGTACTTTGACTTGCCGTGGAGGTTGGCGGATTCGAGAAGCTGGTTCTTCGTAATCCAGCGCGAGTTATATGCTATCTCCTCAGGTGCTGAGATGATAATGTTCTGATTATTTTCAAGCGTCTTAATGAAGTTTGCCGCATGGTTCAGTGCGTCAACCGTTCCGGTGTCCATCCACGCGTATCCGCGGCCCATGAAACGGACCTCGAGGTCGCCTGCATGAAGGTACATCTCATTAATATCCGTGATTTCAATCTCGCCACGCGCAGAGGGCTTGAGCGATTTGGCGAACTCAACAACCCTGTTGTCGTAAAAATACATGCCCGTTACGGCATAGTTTGACTTGGGCTCGGCAGGTTTCTCCTCGATACCCACGACGTTGCCCATCTCATCGAACTCGACTACGCCGAAGTCCTGCGGATTCTCGACATAGTAGGCAAAGATGGTGGCCTTTGAGCCGCGCTCCTCGCATGCCGCCGCAGTGGCCTGTCTGAGCATATGGCCGAGGCCGTTGCCGTAGAAGATATTGTCGCCCAAAATCATGGCAACGCTGTCATCACCTATGAAATCCTCACCGATTATGAACGCCTCGGCAAGGCCGTTCGGATGCTCCTGAACAGCATACTCAATGTTGAGACCGAAGAGATCACCCGTACCGAGAAGGTTTCGAAAACGCGGTGTGTCATCCGGAGTCGAGATGATGAGTATGTCCCTTATACCCGCAAGCATGAGCATTGAGAGCGGGTAGAAGATCATCGGTTTGTCATAGATAGGCAGAAGCTGCTTTGAAGTTACGCGTGTAAGCGGATAAAGGCGCGTGCCTGAACCGCCCGCCAGTATGATACCTTTCATTGTCGGCACCTCACTTAAAACGCAATTAATAAATAATAATGCACAATTTTACTACTTATTGCACTTTTAGTCAATTTTTAATATACTGTTCGTGTACTCATATTTGGTCAATAGAAATGGCCCGGGAGGTAAAACATGAAAGTCGCAATCATCGGAGGAGGCGCATCGGGACTTGCGTGCGCCATCACACTCAAAAGATCGGACGAAAAAATTGACGTAACCGTATTCGAGAAGTTGGACCGTCCCTGCAAGAAGATTCTTGCCACGGGTAACGGCAGGTGCAACCTCTCGAATTTTGTCATCTCTGAGGAGTACTACAACGGTGACCACGAAATCATCCATACGGTTCTTGACGAATTCGATGCCGTGGAGGCCCTGCGCTTCTTCTCAAGCCTGGGACTCAAAATCCGCGACGAGGAGGGACGCCTCTACCCCTACTCTATGAACGCAAGCAACGTAGTTACGATGCTTCTGAGTGAGGCAAAGCGTCTGAAAATCAAAATCAGGACAGACTGTAAAGTGGAATCACTTGACAGCAAACTGAAAATCAACGGAAAAGACAAATTTGACGCCGTCGTTTTAAGCCTCGGCGGCAAGGCCGCGCCACAGCACGGAACAGACGGCGACGGCTATAAAATCCTTAAAAACCTCGGAATCAGGTACAATCCGATTACCCCTGCCCTCGTACAGATAAAGACGAAGGAGGACCTGAAAGAGCTCAAAGGCATACGCTTCAAGGGCGTTCTCTTCGTGCGTGAGGAGAGCGACAACGACGACAGCCCTATAAAGTTTCAGGAGGGCGAACTCCTCTTCACCGACTACGGTATCTCCGGCATACCCGCCATGCAGCTTTCAGGCGACATAGCGCAGATGACGGCAAAGGGTGAACAGCCTCTCCTCAATGTCTGCTTCACACCCGACCTCGGCCTCAAAGACGTCAACAGATATCTTCAGGACCAGCTTGATGCGGGCAGAAAAGGCTCCGAGATACTCTATGGTATCTTAAACGAGAAACTCGCGGACTACGTCTATAAAAAGAACAAGGGCGACATAAACAAAATTGCCCTCGACGTAATGTCCCTCCCCCTCACTGCAACGGGCACGAAGGGCTACAGAGATGCCCAGGTAACCCGCGGAGGTGTGGGTAGCGACGAACTTAAAGATCACTCGCTCGAGACAAAAAAAATTCCGAACCTCTACATCACCGGCGAGCTCCTTGACGTTGACGGCACCTGCGGCGGATACAATCTCCACTTCGCCTGGGGCTCAGGCATAAAAGCCGCAAAGGAGATCATAAACAATGCTTAGAATCTCCGACATAAAACTGCCTGTCGACCACACAGAGGAGGACCTGAAAGTTCAGATTTCAAAGATAATCAGAACCGATGACATAAGAGAAATAAAAATCTTCAGGCGCTCCATCGACTCCAGAAAAAAGAACGACATACACTTTGTCTACACGGTCGATGTAGTCTCCGGCGCAGACGAAGCGAAGGTGCTCAAGAAATCCGACCCGAAGAAGGTCTCCGAAGCAAAACAATACATCTACAAATCACCTGAGAACAGGAGGACGAGCTCACTCAGGCCGGTTGTGACGGGCTTCGGCCCGGCCGGCATGTTCTGTGCCCTCCTCCTTGCACGTGAGGGCCTCTGTCCCCTCGTCATCGAACGCGGAGCAGATGTCGACCAAAGGACAAAGGATGTAAACTCCTTCTGGTCGACAAGGAAACTCAACACAGACTCGAACGTGCAGTTCGGCGAGGGCGGTGCCGGCACGTTTTCCGACGGAAAACTCACAACCGGCATCAAGGATGAGCGGCAGACAAAGGTGTTTGAGGAATTCATTCACTTCGGCGCTCCCGAACAGATAATATATTCAAACTACCCGCACATAGGCACAGACAAACTTAAAGATGTCGTAAAGAATCTCAGAAAAGAGATAATCTCTCTGGGCGGAGAGATCAGATTCAACTGCAGACTCACGGACCTCATCATCTACAACAATGCCATCCAGGGCGTAACCTTCATAAACGAAAACGGAAGACAGGAAGATTTTGAAACCGATACACTCGTACTCGCAATCGGCCACTCTGCCCGTGACACTCTCGAGATGCTCTATGAAAAAGGTATCAATATCATTCAGAAACCCTTCTCGGTAGGAACGAGAATAGAACACCCGAGAGAGTTCATCGACAGGGCTCAGTACGGCGACTTCGCAGGTCACCCGGCACTCGGTGCCGCGAACTACAAGATGGCCTGCCATCCCGAACACGGCCGCGGCACCTACACCTTCTGTATGTGTCCGGGCGGCACCGTAGTCGCCGC
>DBWX01000001.1:44528-45106 GCA_002309175.1 Ruminococcaceae bacterium UBA1227 | reverse complement strand
GTTGAAAGCATACCTACGGCTGCAAGAGCGATACCGTAGAGGCCTGCGAAGTGGTTTGCAAGGAAGATACCTATTGCAATAAGGAGAATCGGGATAGCTGTTGAAAGCATACCGACTGAAAGACCTGAGATGATTGTCGTTGCGGGACCTGTCTGGGACTGCTCGGCAATCTTTTTAACTGATTTATAGGAATCAGAAGTATATACCTCAGTGATTGTACCGATAAGGAGACCTACGATAAGACCTGCGATGATGGCGATGAAAGCACCGATGCCTTCGAAGCACATTGTGCAGAGAACATAGGCCGCGATAACGACGAGAGCTGAGGAAACCCACTGAGCTATTTTAAGAGCTGTGTGCGGGTTGGAACCGTCTTTGCCCTTTACGAAGAATGTGGAAATGATGGAAGCAACTATACCGAGAGCTGCAAGGAAGAGCGGGAAGAATACGCCCGCGCCCGGGATGAGCTCTTTGATAACAGCCGTGTCGGACTTCGCGAGGAGAGCACCGAGTGTGACGGCTGAAACGATAGAGCCGACATATGACTCATAGAGGTCAGCGCCCATGCCTGCAACGTC
>DBWX01000001.1:0-44467 GCA_002309175.1 Ruminococcaceae bacterium UBA1227 | reverse complement strand
ACGTCGGCAGCCTTGGTGTAGATACCGCCGCCTACACGGGCGAAGAGTGCTATTGAAGAAGCACCGAGTGAGAAACCGAAGAGGATGTTCGTGTCACCTTTGAAGATGATGTAGATGAGACCTACACCGAGGAGACCGAGACCTACAACGGACATACCCATGACGGCACCGCCTGAGAAGGCGATAGAGAGGGCCTTGTTCATGCCTCCCTCTTTAGCCGCGTTGGCTGTACGTACATTTGCCTGAGTCGCAACCGTCATGCCGAAGAAACCGGCGAGTACTGAGAAGAGGGCGCCTGCTACGAAGCAAACAGCCATTTTCCAGCTGATGGCGATACAGATGATCGCGAAGAGAACGATTACGAATACGACGAGAATCTTGTACTCAGCAGTAAGGAATGCACGTGCACCCTCATGAATGCTGGCGGAGATCTCTTTCATTCTTTCGGTTCCGGGAGCGGCTTTCTTTACTTTCATCGCAAGGAAGAGCGCGAAGCAGAGAGCAAGAACGCCTGCTACGGGAACGAGCCAAAGAAGGTTCTGCATAACTTAAATCCCCCATTTAACAATGTAATTTATGTCTTTGACGCGTATTAGTCTAACATTACAGATTATAAAAATCAATGATTTTGAACTCATATTTTTGACATTATTATGACAATTCGGCAAAGGATACAAAAGGGCTCGAGCTGTGTCGATTTTATTTGTTGTTAAAGACAAGAACCGGCTTTTTCGTCAGAATTCAAAAAAAGTTCAAAAAAATATCAAAAAAACCTTGCAAACACGGCATCTGTATAATATAATTGTGTCATAAAGTGGAGCGAATTTCCACCAAAATGGTTAAAAGTGGGGCAAAAAAGGGGAACAATAATATGGATTTCCTTGGCGTATACAACCACACGTTGGATGCCAAAAATCGAATATTCATCCCTTCCAAGTACAGAGAGGACTTGGGAGAGACTTTTGTTGTCTGTAAGGCCCCTGACGAGTGCCTTTACGTCTACTCCCAGGCGGAGTGGGAAAAGGTATCCGAACAGATAAAGAACCTCCGCCCGGATCCCGAGAAGAGGCAGACGGCTGAAGACATCAACCGTTTCAAGAGAAGCTTCTTCGGAAAGGCCGACAAGGTTGATATGGACAAGCAGGGCCGTTTCACGATAAAGGCCGAGCTGCTCGAGTACGCGCACCTCACGAAGGACGTTGTAATCGCCGGAGCGGGAAATAAATTTGAAGTATGGGATGCCGAAGCGTTCGAGCGTGACAGCTACAAGACGAGAGATGCATACGATCTCGACATTGAGGTTATCTTCTGATGAGCGAATCTTTTTCGCATATACCCGTGCTGTATGAGGAGACGATAGACTCCCTGCACGTTGTGCCCGACGGAGTCTATGTCGACTGTACGGCGGGCGGCGGAGGACATTCCGCCGGCATACTTGAGCGCCTGGGCGACGGCGGCCGTCTAATCTGTATTGACCGCGATCCCGACGCCGTCGCGGCTCTGACCGCGCGTTTCGGGTCCGACGCCCGCGTAACAATTGTTCACGATAATTATTCAAATATAAAGAGAATCCTGGAGGATAATGACATAGGAGGAGCGGACGGCATACTTGCCGACCTCGGAGTCAGTTCACACCAGCTCGATACCGCGGAACGCGGATTCTCGTTTCACAACGATGCGCCTCTCGACATGAGGATGAGCAGGGAAGGGCCTACGGCGGCAGATCTCTGCAACACGCTCCCGAAGGAGGAACTCGCGAGAATCATCCGCACTTACGGAGAAGAGAGATACGCAAACAGCATTGCGGAACGCATTGTAAAGGAAAGAGCCTTTACACCAATAGAAACTACATTGCAGCTTGCGAAAATAGTCTCGGAATCCATGCCCGCGAAGGCGCGCAGAAACGGACATCCCGCGCGCAGGACATTTCAGGCTTTACGCATAGAAGTAAACGGTGAACTCGATTCACTGGCCGAATCGGCGGAGGACATGTTTGACTGTCTGAAGACCGGAGGCATACTTTCGATAATCACTTTCCACTCCCTGGAGGACAGGGCGATAAAGCAGGAATTCGCAAAACTCTGCGAGGGCTGCACATGCCCGCCCGAGTTTCCCGTCTGTGTCTGCGGAAAGACACCGAGGGGAGAGCTGCAGTTTAAGTTCAAAGCGGCTTCCGAGGACGAACTTGATGACAACCAGAGAGCGAGATCGGCCAAATTACGCTCGATTATTAAATTGAAAGATTAATTACATCATATAAAAGAGAGGAGGGCGGAATCATTGGCTTACAACAGAACAGAAGCGGTTGACATGCGGCGCGCACAGCACGGTTCCGCTGCTCCGAAGAGAAAGCCTCAGTATCAGCCGAGGCATGCGGCCCCGAAACCGTATGTCGTCGAGAAGTCGAAGAGGCAGCTCCGTATAGAGGAATTCCGCAACAGCAGAAAAGCGATGAAGATTCTCGCCGTATGCTCGATATTCTTCTTCTTTATAGCTCTGCAGATCTACAGTCAGGTCCAGGTGGACGAGCTCGACCGCGAGCTCGACTCGGTAAACGCCCAGATAGCGGTGGTTGAGAGTGAAAACACCCGTCTGAGCATGGAACTTGACTCGGCAATATCACTCGAAAAAGTTGATGACTACGCACAGAACGTGCTGGGAATGGTGAAGGTGGAGAATTACCAGATCTCCTATATTGACATTTCCGGCGGCGATACCGTCACCCAGAGCGGAGGCAAGGTACAGAAGTCTCTCTGGGAGACCATAAAAATGTTCTTCTGAGCGGAATTTAAATGAGAGTTAGGGATGATATCCTTAACTCTCATAGTCGTATTTTTTTATATATATTTAATTATTATAAGGGAGTTTTAACCGTGGCAAGAGAGCTTAAGAGCAAACTGAATAAGAGGGCTTTCACGGCTCTTCTCATAACCTGTATCCTCGGTTTCGGTATGGGTGCGTTCGGCCTTATCAACGTAGGTGTCGTAAACGGCGAGAAGTATAAGCTGAAGGCTGAATCGCAGCAGCTCTCTGACACAAAGGTCTCTGCTCTCCGCGGAACCATCTACGATGCCAAAATGAATCCGCTCGCCCAGTCGGCGGATGCCTGGAAGATCTTCATCAACCCCTCGAAGATAAGCGACCAGGAGACAATGGAGACAATCGCTGAGGGACTCTCCGCCATTCTGGACCTCGATTACGAGACGGTGCTTGAAAAGTGCAGCAGAAGCAAGTACGCCTATGTGCTCATAAAGTCACAGGTCGAGTACGAGGACAAGAACGCGGTAATCGAATTCCGCAATGCCCACAAGGGCTACAACCAGATAATCGGCACTGAGGATGACGTAAAGAGATACTATCCGTTCGGCAGCTTCGCCTCATCCGTTCTCGGTTTCACCGGCGACGGCGATGTAGGACGCTCCGGACTCGAATACTACTACGACAATATCCTGACCGGCACGGCCGGACGAATAATAACGGCAAAGAATGCGAAGCAGATAAGGATGTCCTCCGATTACTCGGCATACTATGCCGCGGAGACCGGCCTCAACCTGCAGCTTACAATCGACCAGGTAATCCAGTACTACCTCGACACGGCCCTTGAGAACGCAGTAAAGCTCAACGACGCGACCTACGGTTACGGCATAGTCATGGATGTTGAGACGGGCGCAATACTCGCGATGAGCACGAAGCCCGACTTCGACTGCAACTCACCCTACGCCATAAACGAGGAGACGGAGACCAAGATAGACGAGGAACTCGCGGACGAGGAGGGCAATATTGACGAGAAGGCGAAGAGCGATGCAGTTGTCGCCGCCCGTTATGCCCAGTGGAGAAACAGGACAATATGTGACTCTTACGAGCCCGGCTCGGTCTACAAGTGTATTACCGCCGCGGCGGGTATTGAAGAGGGCGTTGTAAAGCCCGAAGAGATGTTCAACTGCACGGGCAGCTATGAGGTCGCAGACCGCACATACCACTGTTCGCACAGGGCGGGCCACGGTGTTGAAGACTTCACCACGGCCATGATGAACTCCTGCAACCCGATCTTCATCCAGGTCGCACAGCGCCTGGGCAAGGCGACATTCTACAAGTACTTCGAGGCCTTCGGCTTTGCCGAGGGAACCGACATTGACCTCCCCGCGGAGTTCGAACCCGGCGCGGATGTCACATACCACTCACTCAGCAGACTCACATCTGTCGCCATGGCCTCCGAGTCATTCGGACAGACATTCCAGGCGAGCCCCATCCAGATAATCAACGCGATAAACGCGATAGCGAACGGCGGCAAGCTCATGCAGCCCTACATTGTCGGCTCAATGCTTGACGAGAACGGTAACAGGGTATTCGAGCGCGAGCCGGTTGTAAAACGCCAGGTAATCTCACCCGAGACGGCGAACACCCTCAACATGATGATGGAGAAGGTCGTAAGCGCCGGTACGGCGAGAAACGCCTATGTGCCCGGTTACCGCGTAGCGGGTAAGACCGGTACTTCGCAGAAGCTGACACTCGGCGAGGAGATCTACGTCGCCTCGTTCTGCGGCTTCGCTCCGGCGGACAACCCGCGCGTCTCAGTGCTTATCGCGATAGACGAGCCCAAGGCGGGCGCCTTCACCGGCGGCTCAGTCGCCGGCCCCGTCGCGGCTGAGGTTATAGAGAAGACCATGCAGTACTTAAACGTCGAACCGCAGTACACGGACGACGAGCTTGCAAGGCTCGAGGAGAGCGTGGTCAAGGTCACGGGCGTTACGGTCGCCATGGCACAGAAGGAACTTCAGAGCAAGGGCTTCACCGTCAAGGTCATGGGCACGGGCGACAAGGTCGTCAAGCAGTTCCCGAGACCCGGACAGACACTCTCAAAGAACGGCGTTGTGGTTCTTTACACGGAGGATATGGATCCCGCAATGGTAACTGTACCGAATCTCACCGGACTCTCGGTCGCCGAGGCGAACAATGTCGCCGTAGCCTGCGGACTCAATATAAGACGCACGGGTTACACGAAGGGCGACAACATAGCCTCGTACAGACAGAGCTCCGAGGCGGGAACGGATGTCCAGATGGGTACGGTTGTAACCGTTTACTTCAGAACTGAAATCAAAGAGGAAGACTGATGAAAAGACTTACGACTGAAGAGATTGCAAGAGCCTGCGGCGGCACCGCCTCGGGCCATGCGGATATAACCTCGGTTGTCATCGACAACCGTGAGGTAACTCCCGGTGCGCTCTTTATTGCCATAAAAGGCGAGCGCCTAGACGGACATGCCTTCGTCGACGCGGCCGTTTCAGCCGGGGCCGCTGCCGTCATGGTTCACAATGACGGCGTCAATGTGAGCGTCCCGGTCATAAAGGTCGAGGACACCGAGAAGGCATTTCTCGATCTCGCGCGAGCCTACAGGGAGAGCTTTGACATACCCGTCGTCGCACTGACGGGCAGCGTCGGCAAGACGACCACTAAGGAGATGATCTGGTGTGTCTTAAACGCAAAGTACAATGCGCACAAGACCGCCGGTAACCTCAACAACTCGATAGGCGTGCCGAAGGTGCTCCTGGGCCTTGAGCCTGAGCACACAGCCGCTGTCGTCGAGATGGGAATGAACCATAAGGGCGAGATCTCCGTTCTCTCGAAGACCGCACTTCCGAACATGGCGGTAATCACCAATGTCGGAGTGTCTCACATAGAGAACCTCGGCAGCAGGGAAGGCATACTCGCCGCAAAACTTGAAATACTCGACGGCCTGAAGGAGGGCTCAACGCTCATCCTGAATGCCGACAACGATATGCTCTCGAAGGTGAAGGAATCCGATTTCGACAATCGCTTCCCGATAAGGACCTTCGGAATTCACGGTGACGCAGACGTCACCGCAAGAGACATCAAATATCTCGAAGCTTCTACCGAATTTACGGCATCGGTCAGGCCTTCGAGGTTGTCCGGCCTTGACGGCGCCGACGGATGCGAGAGCGAAGACTGTTCGTTCGACGTTTTCCTCCCTACGACGGGCGAGCACAACGTGTACGACGCTCTCGCCGCGATAAGTGTCGGCGCCGAGCTGGGCATAGAACCCGAAAGCATGGCGAAGGCCCTTGAGGGTTATGTGCCGGCCGGCATGCGTGAGAAAGTGGAGATCGTGGGCGGCATAACCCTCGTCGAGGACTGCTACAATGCGAGCCCCGACTCGGTACGCGCTCTCTCAAACACACTCAGGATAAAAGGCGAGGGCGGCCACAGAAAGATCGCCGTTATCGCGGACATGCTTGAACTCGGAGACTACAGCGAGAAGGCGCACCGCGACTGCGGCAAATATCTTGCGGACGCAGGCGTCGACATGCTCATGACTTACGGTCAGCTCGCGAGATACACCGCAGATGAAGCGAAAAAAGAGGGAGTCCTCAGGGTTCTCGAGTTTGACTCGAAGGAGGAACTTGCGAGACACCTCATACCGATGCTCAGACCCGGCGATGTCGTGGCGTTCAAAGGCAGCCGCGGCATGCAGCTTGAAGACGTAATTGAGCTCGTAAAAGGAGAAATCAAATGAATACGGTTGTAAATTACATTGTGGCCATCGTGTTGAGTTTCCTTATCTCAGCCTTGCTCGGCTATGTCGTCGTACCCTGGCTCCATAAACTCAAATTCGGCCAGACCATTCTCGACATAGGACCGAACTGGCACAAGAACAAGCAGGGCACACCTACAATGGGCGGAATAATGTTCATCATCTCCGTCATCGTCACAACTGCCGTCGTAATAGGCCTGAACCTGATCCTCGGCAAGGATGTGGTCGGAATGGGAAGCCCCGTGCCCGACAGCCTCAAGGTCAAGCTCTATGCCGGCATAGTCCTGGCTCTCGGCTTCGGCCTCATAGGCTTTGCTGATGACTATATCAAGGTTGTCAAAAAGCAGAACGAGGGCCTGACCGTAATTCAGAAGACACTGCTTCAGCTGGCTCTCTCAGCCGCTTATATAGTTTCGCTCTCCCTCTCGGGAGACCAGTTCATGTTCATACCGTTTATGGGCAATGTGACCTACGGCTCGCCGATAATCTTCGCGATATTCACGGTTATCGTCATCTACGCCACGGTCAACGCCGTAAACTTCACGGACGGTGTTGACGGACTCTGCGCCTCGGTCACTGTCACCGCGGCTCTCTCGTTCGCGGTCATGGCCGCTCTGCGCCACTATATGGGCGCATCGCTAGTCTCGTGTGCGCTCCTCGGAGCCTGCGCGGGCTACCTCATCTGGAACTGGCACCCGGCCAAATGCTTCATGGGGGATACGGGCTCCATGTTCCTCGGCGGCATGATTGTCGCTCTGGCTTACGCCATCGACTGCCCGCTGATTCTTCTCGTCGCAGGTTTCGTATACGTCCTCGAGGGCCTCTCGGACGTAGTTCAGATAGGCTATTTCAAGATCACGAAGAAAATAGCCAGACGCAAGGACCCCAAGGCCACCGGCAAGAGACTTCTCAAGATGGCGCCCATACATCACCACTTTGAAAAGAGCGGATGGTCTGAAGTCAAAATCGTAATCGTGTTCTCACTTGTGAACCTTCTGGCGGGTGCGCTTGCCTGCCTTCTCATAAAATTCGGATAAACGGAGACTTTTATGGCTGCTGAAAACACCAAAAGAAGAATAGACCCGAAGCTCCTGTCACACGGCGGGATGGATCTCACATTCCTCACGCTGGTACTGACGCTTCTGACGATCGGACTCATCATGATGTTCTCCGCGTCTTACACCTACTGTTATTACAACAATAACGGTGACAGTCTCTATTACTTCAAACGTCAGTTCTTCTTTGCCGTCGTCGGACTCGCAGCCATGTTCGGTGCGTCAAAGTTCCACTACAGGGCATACCGCTTCGTGGCGAGACCGCTAATGTACGCGTCGCTGGTGCTCCTTGTGGTCGTGCTCGTGGTTCCGCCGCCGGCAGGATATGAGGGATTCCACAGATGGCTTTACATTCCCGGTGTCGTCACTTTCCAGCCCTCCGAAATCGCGAAACTCGCCATAGTCATCTTCCTTGCGAAGGACATAGGCGACCACTACAGTGAAATCAATTCGGACAAGAAGATGACCCTGGGCAACAGGACACTGTACGCGAGGACCTTCTATCTTCTCCGTTACATAATCATTCTCGGAGTCTTCAGCGTACTCGTGCTTCTCGAGAACCACGTATCCGGTACAATCCTTATCTTCATGCTCGGTATCATGATGCTCTGGCTGGCCGGCTTTGACTCAAAGTGGTTTATCGTTGCGGGCGTCGCTGTCGTTGCCGTGGCAATACTCGTAATCCTCAAGCCGTCGATTCTTCCGGCCCACGCGCAGCCGCGTATCACCGCCTGGCTCGACAAGGATTACGACCCGCAGGGCGTGCGCTGGCAGACGAACAACGCGCTCTACGCCATAGGCTCAGGCGGCTGGTTCGGCGTGGGCCTCGGCAACTCCAAGCAGAAACAGCTCTACGTATCCGAGCCTATGAACGACTTTATTTTCTCGATTGTCTGCGAGGAACTGGGTATAATAGGAGCGGCGATAATCATCCTGCTCTTCGTGCTTCTCGTATGGCGCGGATTCTATATCGCCTCCAGGACGGAGGATAAGTTCGCTTCGCTCCTGGTACTCGGCCTTTCCTTCCAGATAGGCCTTCAGGCTGCCCTCAATATCGCGGTTGTCACGGACGTGCTTCCGAACACGGGCATAAGCCTTCCTTTCTTCTCATACGGCGGCACCTCACTTATGATGCTGCTCGGTGAGATGGGGCTGATCCTGGGTGTATCCAGGTACGCCAAAGTAAAGAAAAATCTGTTCTGATTATTCCGGGGAGAATGAAATGAGGATACTATTTGCAACAGGCGGAACCGGAGGACACATCAATCCGGCGCTTGCGGTGGCAAACAGAATAAAGGCCGTATACGGTGATGAGGCGGAGATACTCTTCGTCGGCACACCGGACCACATGGAGGCAAGGCTCGTCCCGAATGCGGGATACGAGTTCAAAACAATAAGAATCAGCGGATTCCAGCGCAGCTTTACGCCGAAGAACATAGCGCGAAACATAGCCACGCTGTTTCGTATTGTCTCCAGTTCGCAGGCGGCAGCGAAGATAATAAAGGAATTCAATCCGGACGTAGTCGTCGGCTTCGGCGGCTATGTCAGCGGACCTGTCTTAAATGACGCGCACAAAATGGGAATTCCTATAGCGATACACGAACAGAATGCCTTCCCGGGCATAACGAATAAGTCCCTCGCTAAGGTCGCGGATGTCGTAATGCTGACATCCGAAGAGGCGAGGGAGAGAATGGAATGCAAAAACGAGCCCGTAATCACGGGCCTGCCCGTCCGCGACGAACTCATAAACGCGGACAGGGCGCAGGCCAGGGCCGCGCTCGGCCTGCCCGACGACAAGATATTCATCCTGTCGATGGGCGGCAGCCTCGGCGCGGAGGCCGTAAACAAGGCCGTGACGGGACTCATAGTCATAAAGGAAGAGGATCACGACTGTATCTTCATGCACGCCTACGGCCAGTACGGCAAATGGGTGCCGGACAGGCTCGCGGAGCTCGGCGTGGATGTTGAAAACCGCGACGACATAATTCTGCGTGAGTATATTGACGATATGCAGGTGTGCATGCCCGCCGCGGACATTTTGATTTGCCGCGCGGGCGCGTCATCGCTCTATGAGATACGGGCGCTCGGCAAGGCCTCGATTCTCATTCCTTCGCCGAACGTCGCCGAGAACCATCAGTTCTACAACGCGATGGAACTCGTAAAGGGCGGCGCCGCGAAGATAATCGAGGAGAAGGATCTCACGCCCGTGCTCCTCGCCGACACGATAAACGAACTCCTCGCGAATCCGGATCAGATCCGCGAGATGGAGAAAAACGCGAAGTCCATGGCAATCCTGAATGCCACGGACCTCATAGTGGAAAATATTGTAAAACTTGTAAAACCCGAGAAAGAGAAAACGGACAAAAGGGAAGAGATTGACTAAAAAAAGACAATCTTTAAGACATTAACTGAAATCATTTGTCTGTCTTGCCACTTTTTTGTATATATGGTATACTAACGAAGATATTGCAAAGACTATAAACAAACGCAATGTCGAAAGGGGTTTTTTTTATGTTATTCCAACTTTACAGTGCTCATGCTTCTATGCAGCTCATAGGCTGGGTACTGGTGTTCGTAGGCCTCATCGTCATGAACGAAATCGGCCGCAGAACAAAATGGGGCGGCATGGCTATCTTCGTAGTCATCCCCACAATCCTTACTGTTTACTTCATCCTCGCTCACCTCGGTATGTTCGGTGGCAAGATGAACCCGACAGTAGCTTTCATGGACGGCTGGTTCCACTATTTCAAACTCTATGCTGCTGACATCGGATGCGTAGGCTTCATGATGATCAAGTACGGCTGGGGTATCGGTAAGAAACAGTGGTTCAAGTGGTTCCCTTGGTTCATCGTTGCAGCTAACATCATGATAGCCAACGTTTCCGACATGGAGTCTGCTCTTGCAGCTCTCAAGATCACCGGAAACCTTTCAGGCGCATGGTGGGCTTCAAACGAAGGCGTATTCATCTACGGCGGTTGGTGGAATATTGTTAACGCCCTTGCAGGCCTTATCAACATCTTCTGCATGACAGGTTGTATCCACCTCTACACCTCCAAGGATAAGAACAAGGCAGACATGCTCTGGCCTGACATGACCATCTGGTTCATTCTCGCTTACGATGTCTGGAACTTCGAGTACACATACCTCAACCTTCCTACACACTCATGGTATTGCGGTGTTGCTCTTCTTCTTGCTCCTACATTTGCTAACGCATTCTGGAACAAGGGCGGCTGGATTCAGAACCGTGCCAACACTCTTGCTATCTGGTGCATGTGGGCACAGGTTGTTCCTATGTTCCAGCTCAGCTCCAGATTCGCTGCTGCTCTTCCGTCAGTTTACGGCGGTGCAACAGAAGCAGGCGTTACAACAATGGATCTCTACTCAAAGGCTATCGCTCTTTACAATGCCGGTCAGGGTAAGACCGCTGAGGCAGGTAAGATCATTGCCGACATGGGTATCACAGCAGATCCTCGTATGCAGGGCTTCGTAGCAGTTATGGCTATCGCTATCAACGTAGTTTGCATGACGGTTATCATCACAAGGTCTCTCAAGGCCGGCAAGAACCCGTACAGCAACAACGTATTCGAAGGCACAAAGGACTTCGAGGAAGCAATGGCTCGTGCAGAAGTAGCATAAGCACACAAGTTGTTTTAAAACAGAAAAACCTGATTAGACTTGCCACCGGCGTGAGGTCTCTTCGGCCTCATGCCGGCGGCAAAGCCAACTATAAGGACACCTTTTATTTATCGTGGAGGATTATTTATGGCGGGAACAAACCCTAATTATCCCCTTCGTCCCGACTATGTGGATGTAAGCGGTCCCATGAAGCCGAACATTGCGGCTCTCGGTAAACTTATCACAGACCGTATCCCCATAAAGCTCGGCATAGCAAAGGTCACAAAGGACGATCCGGAATACTGGGCAGTCCGCATTCTTGTTGAGGATGACGACGACCTTGCAAAGTGGGTAATCGACAATTTCAAAGCTATCAGAAAGCCCAAGACTTTCGCACAGCTTAAAGCAAGTTCAGGACTCAGTGATGAGGAGCTCACAGCCAAGCTTGAGAAACTCTCCTACAACGGTATCATTGAGTGGAACTATGAAAACCTTGATGGTACGAATCCGACCAATGAAAAGAGATGGATTCTGCCCATGTTCGTCCCCGGTTCAGGCGAGTTCTCAAACATGAACCTGAAGATGATGGATGAACACCCCGAACTCGGTATGTTCTTTGAGCATATGACGAGACTTCCTCTTGAGAAGGTTACTCCCATGGTACCTCCGGGAGGCGCGGGAATAGGCATGCATGTCATCCCCGTGGAAAAAGCAATAGACATGAACGATCAGGCCATCGATATTGAACGTATATCTCACTGGCTTGACAAATACGAAGGCAAATATGCCGCTTCACCTTGTTCATGCCGCCGCAGCCGTATGACATTTGATGAGGGCTGCGCCGATGACTTCAACGACTGGTGTATCGCTGTCGGCGATATGGCTGATTATGTCGTTGAGACCGGCAAGGGCGGACGCTACATCACCAAGGAAGAAGCGCTTGAAATATTCCAGAAGGGCGAGGACAACGGCTTCGTTCATCAGATTACGAACATCGACGGTGAGGACAAGATCTTCGCTATCTGTAACTGTAACGTAAACGTCTGCTACGCTCTTCGTACATCTCAGCTCTTCAACACGCCGAACATGTCACGTTCGGCCTATGTTGCAAGAGTAGACAAAGAGAACTGCGTAGCATGCGGACGCTGTGTCGAGTATTGCCCGGCAGGTGCCGTAAAACTCGGCCAGAAGCTCTGTCTCAAGGACGGTTCCGAAGTCAAGTATCCGAAGCACGTTCTTCCTTCACAGAAGAAGTGGTCTGAGGACGACTGGGACTGGGATTACAGAGACAACAACCGTATCAACTGCTACGACACAGGTACGGCTCCCTGTAAGACAGCCTGCCCGGCTCACATTGCCGTTCAGGGTTATCTGAAACTCGCTGCACAGGGCAAGTACGACAAGGCTCTCGCTCTCATTAAGAAGAACAACCCGCTTCCCGCAGTCTGCGGTCATATCTGTAACAGACGTTGTGAGGACGCCTGCACAAGAGGCACGGTTGACCAGGCTATCGCCATTGATGAGGTCAAGAAGTTCCTTGCCGCAAGAGACTTAAGCTCCGCTACAAGATACATTCCTCCGAAAGTTATTCCGAAGGTACGCGGCGGATTTGACGAGAAGGTTGCCATCATAGGCGGCGGCCCCGCAGGTCTCTCATGCGCATTCTATCTCGCTGAGATGGGTTACAACCCGACAATCTTCGAGAAGAACGAAAAAGCCGGCGGTATGCTCGTTTACGGTATCCCGTCATACAAGCTTGAGAAGGACGTAGTACAGGCTGAAATCGACATCATCAAGGAGATGGGTGTTGAGCTCAAGACCGGTGTTGAAGTCGGCAAGGACATCACTCTTGACGAGCTTCGCGCACAGGGCTACAAGGCATTCTATATCGCCATCGGCTGCCAGGGCGGCAGAAAGGCCGGCATCCCGGGCGAGGACGCTGAAGGCGTTATGACAGCTGTTGACTTCCTTCATGCTGTTACAGACGACGAGTCCCTCAAGGTTGAGGGCGATGCAGTCGTCATCGGCGGCGGTAACGTTGCCATAGACGTATCAAGAAGTGCTGTAAGATGCGGAGCAGCTTCCGTCAAGCAGTATTCACTTGAGACAAGAGACATCATGCCCGCTTCTGACGAGGAAGTCGCAGAGGCAGAGGAAGACGGCGTAGAAATCAACTGCGGCTGGGGCCCGAAAGAGATTCTTGTCGAGGACGGCAAGGTCAAGGGTATCGTACTCAAGAAGTGCACATCCGTATTTGACGCTGAAGGCAAGTTCGCTCCTCAGTATGATGAGAACGACCTCGTAACAGTCGAGTGCTCTCACGTATTCCTTTCAATAGGCCAGAGCATCATCTGGGGCGACCTCCTCAAGGGCTCAAAGGTTGAGCTCGGCAGAGGACAGGGCGCCGTTGCCGATGAGGTCACATATCAGACCGCAGAGCCCGACATCTTCGTCGGCGGTGACGTTTACACAGGTCCCAAGTTTGCCATCGATGCAATTGCTGCAGGTAAGAAGGCCGCATGGTCAATCCATCGCTTCGTACAGCCTCATGCATCTCTCACAATAGGCAGAAACCGCTACGAGTTCAAAGAACTCGACAAGGAGAATATCACTGTTCCGGATTATGACACAAGCAAGCGTCAGATCCCCGGAAAGAGCGATAAGATCAAGGATCCCGTTCACTCATGGAGAGATCCCAAACTCGTATTCACCGAGGATCAGGTCAAGACCGAGACAGCAAGATGTCTCTCCTGCGGTGCTTCCATCGTTGACGAGAACAAGTGCGTAGGCTGCGGTGTCTGCACAACCAAGTGCGAATTCGACGCTATCCACCTCTTCAGGGATAACCCCGAATGCAGCACAATGAGACGCAGCGAAGACAAACTTAAGTACATCCTTCCCAATGGTCTTAAACAGGCTATTAATATCAAATTCAAGGGTGGTAAAGCTTAATTTATGCATGAGCTTGGAGTAGTTTTTACAATAATAAAAACGCTCGAAGATGTCGGAAAGGAAAATAACGTTTCCCATATTGAATCTGTGACGATTCAGCTCGGTGAGGTCTCCGGAGTTGTTCCGGACCTTCTGAAGGACGCCTGGAAATGGGCGGCCGCGAAACATGAGATCACAGATGGGTGCGAGATGCTCATTGAGACATTACCCGCCGTTACTTTCTGTGAAGACTGCGAGAGCGAATACGAAACCGTGGCTCATGGTAAAAACTGCCCGAAATGCGGCAGTGAGCATACCTACTTACTGCGAGGCAACGAGTTCATGATAAAAGAAATCTCTGCCACGTAGGACAGTGAACCTTAAGGCCCGGATTCGGCAGAATTCGGGCCTTTTCTCTCATTTTACCGGAGGTAAACAATGGCTGAAAGCATGTCCAAAGCCGAAGAGCGAAAGGCGCACCGTGACCAAAGGAAAAACGAGCGCAAACTCCAGATGCGGATTTTCTACATCGCACTGGTCCTGCTCGTTGTCATAATAGGTGTAATCCTCTCCTTTACCGTGTTCTTCCATGTGAGCAGGGTAGAAGTGCGCGGATACAGCGTCTACGCCGAG
Source organism: Ruminococcaceae bacterium UBA1227 (assembly GCA_002309175.1). Taxonomy (GTDB): domain Bacteria; phylum Bacillota; class Clostridia; order Oscillospirales; family Acutalibacteraceae; genus UBA1227. The sequence goes on along the minus strand of DBWX01000001.1, from coordinate 29,683 downwards.
GACCTGGTTGTCGATTCATCCGGCATCCATACCGGAGACAACCTCTTTCTCATAAACCGAGGCAAGGTAAAAGAGCATATTGTGCAGAAACTGCCGTACATCGGAGATGTGACGGTTAAGATTTCTCTGCCCAACAAGATTGTCATCACTGTCTTTGAGACCTCTGCAGTCAGTGTCGTACAGTCCGGAAACTCACTCGTTTTACTTAACGAGAACGGCAAGGTGCTCGGCACCGCAGCCACAATGGACGAAATCTATGAAAACGGTATCCTCGAGGACGGAATAAAACTTGAGCGCGGCGAGGCGGACGAGTTTGAAAACGAGGACCTTCAGAGCTCCGAGCCCGCGGCCACGGCTGAGACGCCGGCCGAGGCGACTGCCGAGGCAGCTGCCGATCCGGCAGNNTGATCCGGCAGATCCGGCAGGGGAGGCCGCAGCGGCACCCGAAGGCGGTGCCGAAAATTCCGCCACCGGCAACGGCGAGATGGTCTATGCCACGCCGGGCGGCAATGTGGCTCAGTCACCCGTAAAGGAGCCGGAGCCCGAAAAACCGGTTTATGTTCTCTACAATGACGACCTTGTCACCCTGAAAGGTGTAAAGGTGAAGAGCGCAAAACTTGGAAAAACAGTTGAATTTGACTCCGAAAAGACCCTCAGCATCTACACTGAGATAATGAATCTTTTCATTGAAAACAGCATTACCGGAATAACCGAACTCAACCTTAAAGACGTATACAACATAACCATGCGTTATGAGAACAGAATAGATGTAAAGGTAGGTTCCATTACAAACCTTGACAGCAAGATGGCGTTCGCCGCGAAGGTCATAAAAGACCAGGATGCGGCCGAACCTGACCAGAGGGGAGTAATTGACCTCACAATAGACAAGAAGGCTTATTTCCAGCCTGAGACAACGACGAAGCCGACCACGACCGAACCCACCACTGCAGCGGAGGGAGAGACCACTCCTGAGGGTGAAACCACCACCGAGCCGGAGGGCGAGACAATGACGAATTCCGCCGGCGAAAAAATCCAGGTTGCGCGTACAACGGTTAAAGAAACCACAACAAATCAACCATAAAGAAGTATTGAAATTTGTTAATTGTTATGATACTATATAATGTGTATTTATATATGTAATAATATATCTATTACTGAATATTAAACTGTTTTATAAACGGGAACTGATTAATAGGAGGAAGCTCTATGGGATTTGAAATGGCAGCTGATTTTGAGAGCGTTGTACAGATTAAAGTAATCGGTATCGGCGGCGGCGGCGGAAATGCTGTAAACCGCATGATAAGATCCGACATCAAGGGTGTCGAGTTTATCGCAATCAACACCGATAAGCACGTTCTCCTTCAGTCACAGGCAACTCATAAGATTCAAATAGGCGAGAAAGTAACAAGAGGTCAGGGTGCAGGCGCCCGTCCCGAAATCGGACAGCGCGCAGCCGAGGAGAGCAAGGACATTATCACAGATGCTCTCAAGGGCACTGACATGATCTTCATTACAGCCGGTATGGGCGGCGGCACAGGTACAGGCGCGGCTCCCATCATTGCAGCTACTGCAAAAGAGATGGGTATCCTCACTGTCGGTATCGTCACAAAGCCTTTCAGCTTCGAAGGCAAGCACCGTATGGAGCAGGCTGAGGCCGGTATCAAGGAACTCGCAAAGAACGTTGACAGCCTTATCGTAATTCCCAACGAAAGACTTAAACTTCTCTCCGGTGAGAAAATCACTCTCGCCAACGCATTTGATGCTGCAGACGATATCCTTCGCCAGGGCGTCAAGTCAATCTCAGAGCTCGTTGCAAACGCAGGTTACATCAACCTCGACTTTGCAGATGTAAGCTCTATCATGCGCGATGCAGGACAGGCCCACATGGGCGTCGGCCGTGCATCCGGCAAGGACAAGGCCGAGGCTGCTGCCAACCTGGCTATTACAAGTCCTCTTCTTGAAACAACAATCGACGGCGCTCACGGCGTCATCATCTCAATAACGGCTTCTCCTGATGTAGGTCTTGACGAAGTAACTCAGGCCTCCGAACTCATTTCCGGTGCGGCTCATCCGGATGCAAACATCATCTGGGGTGTCAGCTTCGACACATCACTTCAGGATGAGATTATCGTTACAGTCGTTGCCACAGGCTTCGGCCCCGAGGGCTTCAAGCACGCAAAGGCTGTCAAGGAAGTTGCTGAAGACAGCGATTCCCATGAGGATATCACAAATATCATGGCTTCCGATGACGATATCATGGGCTTCGGTGAGGACACAGGTTCCTCATCTGCAGGCGGATTCGGCATGGACGACGGCTATTTTGATGCCCTTGATGATATTTTCTCAAGCAGAAGCTGATTTAGTTGTTGATTTTTATCACTCATTGTGTTAAAATGCACGAGTGTTTTACTTAAGATTTTAGACTCGAGGTGAACGAAAATGAAAGAGGGAATCCACCCGAACTACGCACCTACAACGGTTAAGTGCGCATGCGGTGCTACAATCGAGACTGCTTCTACGAAGGAGAATCTCCGTGTAGATATTTGCTCAAACTGTCACCCGTTCTTCACAGGTAAGCAGAAGCTTGTTGACACAGGCGGACGCGTAGACAGATTCAACAAGCGTTTTGAAAAGGCACAGCAGAAATAAAACATTCGAGCCGACACACATGTGTCGGCTTATGTTTTTATACGGCAGGGGGTGACCGGCATGAAATATCTGACAATAGAAAACGCGGCGCAGGATGAGTTTACCGAAAAGCGCTCGCGTTTCATAGGCTATGCGAAGCCGGTCACGACAGAGGCTGAGGCGACAGCCTTTATTGAGGAAATCCGCAAGAAGCACTGGGACGCAAAGCACAATGTCTATGCCTACGTCCTTCGTGAGGGCAACGCTCAGCGCTACTCCGATGACGGAGAACCGCAGGGCACGGCCGGTGTGCCGACTCTCGATGTGCTCAAAAAGCAGGGTGTCACGGACTGCGTGGTCGTTGTGACACGTTACTTCGGCGGCATACTCCTGGGCGGAGGCGGCCTCGTGCGCGCCTACTCCCACGCGGCCTCCATAGCGCTGCAGGCGGCAGGCATAGTCGAGATGCGCAGTTTCACAAGCTGTGAAACGATGCTCGACTACAACCTCTACGGACGCCTGCCCGCGCTCATTGCAGAGCTCTCCGGCAAGGTCACCGATACTGACTTCGCCGACGCCGTACGTGTGAAATTCCTCATCCCCGAGGAGTTTCTGCCTCTATTCGCCGAGAAGTTCGCCGACCTCACCCTCGGCAAAGGCACCTTCAGTACCGGACCTGTCATTTTCGATAAAGCTTAAAAAAATAAAGCTCCCCGATTCGGGGAGCTTTTATTTTTTTATTCGGCGTCTTTAAGCGCACGCTCGAGCCAGATGGAACCTATGTCCATGGCATTGTAGAGTCCGGTCTTCTCCGAGGTCTTGATGATTGCCTTTGCGGGGGAGATATCCGGGTCGGTTGAGATGAGCTGAATTGTGACTTTGTCGGCCATCTCCATGTCGCCGTCCTTCTTCGTGCTCTTGATTGTGAGCATTATGACGTACGGATCGAACATGTTGCCGTAGTAGAGCGTGTTGCCGTTTCTTACCAAAGGTCTGCCCTTGTAGGTGAGAAACTCATCCTTTTTTGCAGCCAATGTGCGTCATCCTTTCAGGAACTCACGTACCAATGTCTGGAGAAGCTCATCCCTGTCAATCTTTCTGATGAGGCTTCTGGCATTGTTGTGAGTCGTAATGTATGTCGGGTCCTCGGAAAGGATATAACCCACGATCTGGCTGATGGGGTTGTAACCTTTTTCCTTCAAGGCTTCGTAAACTTCGCCTAAAATCGCTTTCATCTGGGCGTCGGAATCTTCCTTGATCGAGAACTGTATTGTCTTATCGGTCATGTTTACACCTCCAAGCGGATTTGTAAAGTACATTATACATTATTATTGCTTACTTTACAACGAATAATTTCAGCTTCTGAGAATGGCTCCGAGAGCCTCTGCGGCCTTCATTGCCTTGCTTACGGCGGCGTTGCACTCCTCGTCAGTCAGGGTGTGCTCTGCGCTTCTGAAGCGGAGGTTGAAGGCGACGGATTTCTTGTTCTCGCCGACCTGGGCGCCCTGATATACGTCGAAGAGCTCAATTCTTTCGAGAATCCTGCCTGTGGCCGCTGATATGGCCTTTTCTATACGGAGGACAGGCATGTCGGCGTCCACGACGAAGGCGAGGTCACGCGTCGTCGCAGGGAATTTCGGAAGCGGCTTATAGACGCGGACGAGGTCGGATTTCTCAAAGAGATATTCGACATCTATCATGGCGACGTAAGCGCGTGTGCCGATGCCGTAGTTGTCGAGAACTTCGGGGTGAACTTCACCGCAGACAGCGAGAAGCTTTCCTTCGAGCGTGAATTCGGCCGTTCTGCCGGGGTGGAACGCGGGAGCATCCTTCTTCGGCTCGACATTGAAGTCCTTAATTCCGGAAACGGCGAGGATTTCCTCGACGATGCCTTTGATTTTGTAGAAGTCACAGCCCTTGCCGTACATACCGAAGACTAAGTTCTTGTTCTCGTCCGGAAGTTCATCCGGGCCGTTCGGGATGTAAACGGTTGCAAGCTCGTAAAGAGCGGCCTTTTCATTCTTCCTCGAGTAGTTGCGGCCGAGTACCTCAAGCATTGAAGGTACGGCGGTCGTACGCATGACACTCGTGTCCTCACCCAAAGGATTGCTTATGACTACGCAGTTTCTGTGAGGATTGTCCTTGGGCAGTCTGATCTTGTCATATGACTTCGGGCTGATGAATGAGAAGGTCTGAATTTCGGAGAGGCCACAGCTCATGGCTGTTCTCTCGAGGGTGCGCTCGAACTTCTGGCGTTTTGTAAGGGTGGCTTTTGCCACACCTGAGAGTTCACGGTTAGGAATGTTGTTGTAGCCGTAGAAGCGGGCAATCTCCTCTGAGATGTCTGCCTGATGGGCTATGTCTATTCTGAAGTTAGGAACGGTTATCGTGCCGTTTTCAACAGTGAAACCGATCTTTTCGAGAATACGTTTCTGTTCGTCGGCAGGCACGTCCACACCGATGAATTTATTTGTCCATTCGGGCTCGAAAGGCAGTGTTACGGGCTCTTTCGGGTTTGCGTAGTTGTCTACTATGCCGTCGACAACGTCGCCTGCGTCGAGGAGCTGAATAAGCTCTAAAGCGCGGCGAAGGCAGGTGTCACAGTCGTCCGGGTTGAGCTGCTTCTCAAAGCGGGCAGAGGACTCCGTGCGCATGCCGAGACCCTTCGCTGCGCGGCGAACGGCTATGCCGTTGAAGCAGGCGGACTCGAATACTATGGTGGTGGTATCATCCATGATACCGGAGTACTCGCCGCCCATTACGCCTGCAACTGCGGCTGGTTTTTCTTCGTCGGCAATTACCATCATCTCCTCGGTGAGAGCGCGCTCTTCGCCGTCGAGTGTGGTGATTGTCTCACCGGCCTTTGCGTTTCTGACTACGACATGGTTTCCCTTGAGGAAACGCAGGTCGAAGGCGTGCATGGGCTGGCCGTATTCGAGCATGACATAGTTTGTTATGTCAACGATGTTGTTTATCGGTCTTACACCGCAGGCGCGAAGGCGCTCTCTCATCCAGCGGGGTGAGGGGGCCACGCGTACGTTCTCAACGACCGCGCCGCAGTATCTGTAGCATTTGTCCGGAACTTCAATGTCAACTTTGAGAAGATCACTGACATTTCCGTGACCGGGTTTTACTTCCGGCTCGTGGAGTTTAAGTTCTGTGTTGTATGTGGCCGCCGTCTCACGGGCAAGGCCGATTATTGACAGACAGTCGGGTCTGTTTGAAGTGATTTCGAATTCGACAACAGTGTCGTCAAAGCCCGTGGCTTCGCGGATGTCGCGGCCGGGAATGCGGTCGCAGTCGTCGCCGAGGATGAAGATACCGTCCTCGATGGCGTAGGGGAAGTCATGGGTTGTGAGACCGAGCTCGGCGACCGAGCAGAGCATGCCGCGCGACTCCACGCCGCGAAGCTTGCCGGCAGTAATCTTGTCGCCGGAGGCGATGACCGACTTGTGGCGCGCTACGGGGACAAAGTCACCCTCGTGTACGTTCTGCGCACCTGTGACTATCTGAACAATCTCGCCTGAGCCGTCATCGACCTGACATACCCAGAGGTGGTCAGAGTCGGGGTGACGCTCGATTGATTTTACCTGTCCGACAACGATGTTCTCGAGCTTTGCGCCCTCGTGCTCATAGGCCTCAACCTTTGAGCCTGAGAGTGTGAGTGCTTCCGCGAAATCTCTGTCTTCGGCTTTTACGTCGACGAATTCGGCGAGCCATCTCTTTGATAAATTCATGAAAGCACCTCCTTAAAACTGCTCGAGGAAGCGTACGTCATTCTCGTAGAGCATACGCATATCATCGAGATCAAATCTGAACATTACGAGTCTCTCAAGACCGAGACCGAAGGCGAAGCCTGAGTACTTCTCAGGGTCGATGCCGCCGTTTTGAAGAACCTTCGGATGAACCATGCCGGCACCGAGGATTTCAATCCAGCCTTCGCCCTTGCACATTGAGCAGCCCTTGCCGCCGCACTTGAAGCAGGATACGTCAACCTCGCATGAGGGCTCGGTAAACGGGAAGTGGTGGGGACGGAATCTTGTCTTCGTCTCCGGGCCGTAGAGCTTCTTTGCGAGTGTGTCGAGCGTGCCCTTGAGGTCTGACATTGTAATGCCTTCGTCGACGACAAGACCCTCTATCTGATGGAAGAGAGGGGAGTGCGTGGCGTCGACTGCGTCAGAACGATAGACACGGCCCGGAGAGATAACGCGAAGCGGCGGCTTGCGCTCCTCCATGGCGCGGATCTGGCACGGGGATGTCTGTGTGCGAAGAAGAATATTGTCGGTGATGTAGAAGGTGTCCTGCGTATCTCTCGCTGGATGATCCTTCGGTATGTTGAGGGCTTCGAAGTTGTAGTAATCAAGCTCAACTTCGGGACCTGAGATGATGTCAAATCCCATGCCCTGGAATATCTCTTTTACTTCGTCGAGTACTATTGAAAGCGGATGTCTGTGACCTACGGCACACTCCTCACCGGGGAGAGTTACATCGATTGTTTCAGACATGAGCCTTGCTTCGCGCTGGGCTGATTTGAGCTCTGCGACCTTCTCGTCGATATGTGCCTGTATGTGTTCGCGAATCTCATTCGCAATCTGGCCGACAACCGGTCTTTCTTCAGGTGAGAGACCGCCCATCTGCTTTAAGACGGCAGTGAGCTCACCCTTCTTGCCGAGATACTTTACGCGGATCGCGTCAAGCTCATCAAGTGAGGATGTGCCTGCAAGCGCCGCTTCGGCATTCTTTCTGATTTCTTCTAGTTTCTGTCTCATGTTTTCCTCCTCGTTTTCGGGGACAAAAAAACTCCGTCCCCACAAAGCAGGGACGAAGCAGTTGCTCCGCGGTACCACCCAAATTCCGGGACGAACCCGACACTCAAGTCCTCGTGACGTGAGGTGACCGTAAACGGCTCGGGAGTGAACTTCGGTCAGTGTTCCGCGCGTCGGTTCTCAACCGGTGACCGACACTCTCTGTAGCGGACATGTGCAGACTTACTCTTTCCGTCAACGTCGTTTAATTTAATTGTTACTAAGGTATATTAACACGCGTGAGAAAGAATTTCAACAAATATTTTGGTTGTTTAACCTCATCTATGGTAGAATAAGTACAGGTGATTTAAATGAATGTGAAAACGGGAATAGACTCGGTTGAAATAAGCCGTATTGAGGATGCCCTGAAGACAGCGGGCTTTGCGAAGCGCGTCTTCTCCGAGAGGGAGCGTGAGTACTTTGAGGCCCACGGTATGAAAGCGCAGAGCATTGCGGGAGCCTGGTGTGCCAAAGAGGCCTTCTCAAAGGCCATGGGACAGGGCGTGAGCGGTTTTTCCCTGGCAGAGGTGGAAGTACTTCACGATGAGCTCGGGAAGCCCTATTACAGCCTCCTGGGCGCCGCGGCGGATCTCGCGGAAAAGAAAAAGGTCGTGTCACTCGACCTCTCAATAACCCATGACCGGACAAAGGCATTTGCAGTTGCCGTCTGTCTTACGGAGGACTGATTATGAAGGTTTATACCGCTGATGAAATACGCTTTGTCGAAGAGCGTGAAAACGAGACCGGCATACAGTTTATCAGGCTCATGGAGAACGCCGGAGCGGCCTGCGCGAAGCGCATAGAAAAGCACGTAAAGAAGGGCTGTACCGTCTGTGTCGTATGCGGAAAAGGCAAGAACGGCGGCGACGGCTTCGTCATCGCGAGAAAGCTCGTGGAAGAGGGTATCAGGGTGCAGATTGTCCTGGCTCAGGGAGCGCCTCTCGCGACTGACGCAATAGACATGTACCACAAGGTAGACTCGATGATAATCGACATCATCAGGTACGACTGGGACCCTGAACTCGCGGCTTCGGCCATAGCCTCCGCTGACATCATAGTTGACTGTATTTTCGGAATAGGCTTTCACGGTGAACCGGACGATGCCTGCAGTGAAGTATTTCAGATGATCAACCGCTCCACGGGATATGTCTATGCCGTGGACGTGCCCTCGGGTGTAAACACCGACACGGGCGAGGTCTGTGAGTATGCCGTAAACGCCGACGAGACACTGGCAATCACGGTGCTCAAACCCGCGCATGTGCTGTTCCCTTCAAGGGAGCTCTGCGGCAAGGTCTCCGTGCTCGATATCGGAATAGGCGAGGAGGCCTTAAACTCAGTATCACCGAGGCTTGAGGCTCTTGATTCGTTCGAGGTCTCAAGGCTTCTGCCGGAGCGTCTGCCGCAGGTGCACAAGAACGATTTCGGCCATGTGCTTTTAATCTGCGGCAGCATGAATATGCCCGGCGCCGCCTGCCTCTCCAGCGGGGCCGCCTGCGTGGCGGGTGCCGGCCTTACGACAGTGGCCTTCCCACAGTCGGCATATCCTGCAATTTCCACTCATATGCGTGAGGTAATGCTTCTTCCTCTGCCCGATATTGACGGCAAATTTGCCGCGACCTTCGAGTGCATTTCACCGCTCTCGGAATTCATGCAGAAGGCGGACGCAATAGTTATCGGACCGGGCCTCGGTCAGTCCGATGACGTGACCGAGTTCGTGAACACGATCCTTCGCTCCGCGAAGTGCCCGGTCGTAATCGACGCGGATGCACTGAATGCCCTGGCTCATGATCTCTCGGTACTTTCGGAAGTCTCCGTTCCCGTCGTTATGACACCTCATCCGGGCGAGATGGCGCGCCTTACCGGCCTCTCTGCCGAAGAGATAGAGCAGAGCAGGGAAGGCATAGCCGAGGAGTTTGCAAAGAGGCATAATGTGACTCTGCTTCTCAAGGGTGCGGCGACCGTAGTCGCGTCTCCCGGTACTTCCGCCGTGTTTGTCAATACCACGGGCAACGCGGCACTTGCCAAGGGCGGCAGCGGCGATGTCCTTGCGGGCATCATAGGCTCGCTTCTGGCCCAGGGTCTCGGAGCATACGATGCCGCCTGCTGCGGCGCCTTCATCCACGGCCGCGCCGCCGACCTTATGGCCGGCGAAACCGGAAAGGCGGGCATGCTCGCCTCCGACCTATTCGCCGGAATCAGGCGTGCCTATGTCGAAATGGGGAAGTAGGAACTGAAAACACAAGACTGTAAAGTTAAGTAACTTTACAGTCTTATCTTTTTTCGGGGCAACAGCGCGTTGCCCTTTATTTTTTTGTCGCGCACTTGTATAACGCGCGCGAATTTGATATAATACTATGGATTATAATTCATTATTATGGGTTATTATGTTTATCTTTAAGAAAACGAAGAGGAAGAACAATGGGTAAACTTATTGTCATAGAGGGCCTGGACGGTTCCGGAAAGTCCACTCAGACCAAGCTCGTCAGAGAGTATCTTGAGTCAAAGGGAGCGGACGTGCACCAGATAAAGCTTCCGGACTATGAGTCCGATTCCTCTGCCCTGGTACGCATGTATCTCAGAGGGGAGTTCGGTTCATCTCCGACAGACGTAGGTGCCTATGCTGCCTCTTCCTTCTATGCCGTTGACAGGTATGCCAACTTCGTCACGAAGTGGAAAGAGGACTATGAGAGCGGCAGGATTATACTGGCGGACAGATACGCTACATCGAACGCCGCCCACCAGATGACAAAACTCGCAAGGGATGAATGGGACGAATATCTCGCCTGGCTCGAGGATTTCGAGTATGTGAAAATAGGCATTCCCAAACCTTCGCTGGTAGTCTTCCTCGACATGCCCGTCGAGATTTCCCAGAAACTCATGACTTCCCGCTACAGCGGAGACGAGGGCAAAAAGGATGTCCACGAGGCCGATGTCGCCTATCTCTCGGCGTGCAGGACGGCAGGTCTTTACGCAGCCGAAAAACTCGGATGGAGCATTATCAGATGTTTCGAGGGCGATGAGCCCAGGGCGATAGAAGACATCGCCGCAGATATAGAATCCCTGGTCGAAAGACTGATCTGACGGAGGTAGCGGATGAATCACGTAGTTGAATTTGCCAACGCAGGTGACATGGAGCACCTGAAGATAATCTGGCGAATGACATTTGCAGATTCCGATGAACTCATCAACACATTCATGACAACCATGTACCGCGACGGTTACGCCATCGTCTCACGTGAGGAGGGCATAGCCGTTTCCGCCGCATACCTTCTTCCGTGCCAGCTCGTCGTAAACGGCAGACTGTACAGCACATATTACCTCTATGCCGCCGCCACACATCCCAGCCACAGGAATAAGGGACATATGTCCGGCATACTCAGGAAGGCGGAAGAGGTGGCCGTGGAGCGCGGTATAGACTTCATCGTCATCGCGCCCCAGGAGGACTGCATGTTCAACTACTACGGCAAGTTCGGCTACCAGACGGCTTTCTACAAGAAGATGGTCCATTTCACGCGTGAACAGCTCAAGGGCAAGGCAGTTGAGCCCGATCTTAAGAACGCGTATGACATAGACATACTCGCAATCAGGCAGGAGTGCCTCGGCTTCGGAGACTACTTAAACTGGGGAAACGAAGGCATCAAATTTGCGATGTATTCTCACAACGCCGCAACAGGCTCAATCGCTTTCACGAGTGACGGATATGCGATGTATTATATGGGCAAAAATGTCGTCTATGTTAAAGAGATGTGTGCGCTGTCCGATCCCGGAGAGCTCTACACCATGCTCCTTCTTGAGGAGCAGGCGGAGAGGTTCACGCTGAACCTGCCCGTAAACTCACGTATCCATTCCCCGGACGAGAGAATCGTCAGAGTGGGTATGTGTCTCGCACTCAATGAGAATGCGAAGATAGGCCTGTCCGAGATGCGCAATGCCTATATCGGCATGACGCTTGATTAAAGGAGGAAGCATATGGTTTACCTTTTTCTCGCAAACGGTTTTGAAGAGACCGAAGCCATAGCTCCGGTCGATGTTTTAAGACGTTCCGGCGTCGATATCCTTACCGTGGCGGTCGGCGATTCGTCCGACTGCGTTGTAGAAGGCGCGCACGGCATCAAAGTTAAAGCGGATATTCCGATTTCGGAAATCAATTATTCCGACATCGACGCCGTCATACTGCCGGGCGGTATGCCCGGCACAAAGAACCTCGACGCGAGCGCCGAGGTCAGACAGGCAGTCAAATACTGCCATGACAATGACAAACTCGTCTGCGCAATTTGCGCAGCACCGTCAGTACTCGGTCACATGGGGCTGCTCGCCGGTAAAAAGGCGACATGTTTCCCCGGATTCGAGCGCGAGCTTCATAGCTCGGTCTTCACCGGGGCATCGGTGACCGCTGACGGAAATATCATCACGGCTGACGGCCCGGGCAGTGCTTTAAACTTTGCCAGGACCATAGCGGCCCAATTCGTAGGAGAAGATGCAGCACGCAGAGTCACTGACTCAATGCAGTGCAGATTCTGATATCCGGAGGACAAACAGGAAATGGCATTTGATGCAGACAAAGAACTCGAGGAGATAATGCGGAAGGTCCGCTCCGAGAGCAACCAGGAGGACAGTCAGGTTCACATAGTAAGTGATGAACCTCTCGAGTCGCAGAAAAAAGATGATACGGAATACTACAGCGGAGAGGTTTACTTTGCCGCCAAGAGACCCGTGCATCCGGTACAGCCGGAGAGACCCGCGGGCATTCAGCAGAGGAAACCGCAGTATCCGACACCGAGACCGCGCCAGCCGCAGAGAACAGGCAGACGCTACTCCTCAAAGACGAGGAGACCCGTTCAGGCCGGAGCAAAGGGCCAGGGCGGCTTTACACTCGGTGCATTCATCAAACAAAACGGCACAAAGGGAGCGATAATCTATGTCGCGGTCCTTGTGGCTATCTCTGCGCTCTTTTCAATCTATGCCATGTCCTTCATAAACGATATATTCGCCTTCAACCGCAGCGATGAGGTCATAACAGTCAAGGTCTCCGAGAACATGACCACGAACAAACTCATCAATCAGTTCAAGAAGCAGGGTCTCATAAAGCGCAAGGGTCTCTGCAAGATGTTCATGACCGTTGCGGGAGGCATGCATAAGTCAACCGACTTCGACAAATACCTGAGTGGTGTTTACGATCTCAAGCCTTCAATGGGTCTTGAGAAGATGCTTCTCTCCTGCCAGGAAGAGCAGAAGAGCGAGACTGTAACGGTAACCATTCCCGAGGGCTTCAACATACAGCAGATTGCCATGAAACTTGAAAAGGCCAATGTCTGCACATCGGCCGACTTCTACAAGAACCTCGAGAGCGCGACATTTGAGTACGACTTCCTCGCGGGCATTGAGAACAAGTCCTCACGCTACAACTATCTCGAGGGTTATCTCTACCCCGACACCTATGAATTCTATGTCGGACAGAGCGCGAGCTCGGTCATCAGGAAACTCCTTGAGAACACTGACAAGAAGTGGACCAAGGAATATGCCAACAAGGCCAAAGAACTCGGCATGTCAATGGACGAGGTACTGACCATGGCCTCCATCATCCAGAAGGAGGCGGGCGATGCGGAACAGATGCCCATCATCGCATCCGTATTCTACAACCGACTTAAGTCGTCATCATTCCGCTGCCTCCAGTCGGATGCTACGACGGTATATGTTGCAAAATTCATTAAACCGAATGTCTCTGTCGGTGAGGCGGATACATTCTCACAGAAATACGATACATACAAGTGCATAGGCCTTCCCGCAGGTCCCATCTGCTGCCCGGGCGACGACGCCATCTATGCAGTGCTCTGGCCGGCGGAGACCGACTACTACTTCTTCGGACACGACACATCGGGCAACATGTACGCGGCAAAGACAGAGGCTGAGCGTAATGCCATGATGTACAAGGCCGTTGTGGGCGGCGAGGAAGACGATGGTTAAGAGAAGACCTGAACTGCTCGCGCCCGCGGGCGATGCCGAGAGGCTTGAGGCGGCGCTCCTCTTCGGAGCCGACGCCGTGTACCTCGGCGGCAAGCTTTTCAATATGCGGGCCGCGACGGAAAGCTTTGATGATGAGGCGCTGAAAAGCGCCGTCGATAAATGCCATGAAAAAGGCGTTGCCGTCCACCTCGTCGCAAACACGCTTCCGCGAAACGACGAGGTTTCAGCGCTTCCCGCGTTCTTTGAGAGCGCGGCTAAGGCGGGGGTTGACGCTTTCATAATAGCGGACATAGGTGTCATGCGTGCGGCGCAGAAGTACGCGCCCGGCATTGATATCCACATGTCCACGCAGACAGGCGTCGTAAACTATGACACCGCCTCCGCGCTCTACGATCTGGGCGCGAAGCGCATTGTCATGGCGCGTGAAGTGTCCCTTAAGGAAATAGCGGAGATCCGAGCGAAGACTCCGAAGGACCTTGAGATAGAATGCTTCGTTCACGGTGCCATGTGCATGTCTTTTTCGGGGCGATGCATGCTCTCAAACTATCTGACCGGCCGCGACGCAAACCGCGGTGACTGCGCTCAGCCCTGCCGCTGGAAATACCATCTGGTGGAGGAGAAGCGCCCGGGTCAGTATTTTGAAATCACGGACTCCGAGGAAGGAACCTATATCTTGAACTCGCAGGATATGTGCATGATAGAGCACATAGGCGAGCTGGTCGACGCGGGCGTCGACAGTTTCAAGATAGAGGGCCGCGCGAAGTCGGCATACTATGCCGCTGCCGTCACAAACGCCTACCGCGCGGCAATAGACGAGTACCTTAAAAACCCATCTGTCGATTTCAGACCTTCGCAGTGGATAATCGACGAGATGAAAAAGATAAGCTACAGAGACTACTGCACGGGCTTTTATTTCAACAGCCCGAATGAGAACGCGCACGTCTACTATGACGGAATTTACATCCGCGAATGGGACATAGTGGCAAACGTTTTAGGCTCTGACGGTGAGTACCTTGAAGTCATCCAGAGGAATCGTTTTTTCAAGGGTGACGAACTTGAGGTCCTCATGCCGCAGACTGAGCCGTTTTCGATTAAAGCAGAGGTAATGATGAATGAAGACGGCGAGGAGGTCGACGTCGCGCCGAACCCGATGGCGAAGATTCGCATAAAGTGCGACAGACAGATACCCGCCGGTTCAATACTCAGAAAAATCAGGGAAGAATAATGGAAAGCATCAGGGAAGAGACTTTGAAGATTGAGGCACTCACTCTTTCGCCTTACGCGCAGCACTGCGCCGAGACGAAGGGGCGTCTCACATTTGAGGAGGAGGACCCCATACGTACCGCTTACCAGCGTGACCGCGACAGAATAATCCACTCAAGTTCCTTCAGAAGACTCAAACATAAGACGCAGGTCTTTCTGGCACCTACCGGTGACCACTACAGGACAAGACTTACACATACGCTCGAGGTCTCGCAGATTGCGAGGACAATAGCCCGCGCCCTTCGTATGAACGAGGACCTGACGGAGGCCATTGCTCTCGGTCACGACCTCGGTCACACGCCTTTCGGCCACGCCGGAGAGCGTGCTCTCGACGCGGCGTTTCCCGGCGGCTTCAAACACTATGAGCAGAGCCTCCGCGTAGTCGATGTCCTCGAGAAGGAAGGCCGCGGCCTGAACCTGACATATGAAGTGCGTGACGGAATAGTCTGTCATACCGTGGGTAAAGAAGCGGACACCCTTGAGGGTAGAATAGTGAAGTACGCAGACCATATTGCCTACATCAATCACGATATTGACGATGCCGAGCGCGCAGGTATTTTAACCGAAGAGGATATTCCGAAGGAGCTTCGCGATGTTCTCGGATACAGCAAATCAAAGCGCATCAATACCATGGTGCTGTCAATCATAGAGAATTCGGACAGGGAGATCAAAATGGCGCCGGAGATTGAGAAGGCGTACAAGGACATACACGATTTCATGTTCGACAAGGTCTATACCAACCCCATCTGCAAAGGTGAGGAGGGCAAGGCGATGGAGATAGTCACGAAACTTTATGACTACTTCGTGCAGCATCCCGAAGAGATGACGGATGAGTACAGGGCCGTCGCCGCGAACGAGAGTGTGGAGCGGGCCGCCTGCGATTACATCAGCGGCATGAGCGATCACTATGCTCTCTCGACCTACAACAAACTCTTCATACCCGTTTTCTGGGTTGACTGACATATAAAACGAAACTGACGGAAGGAGGGGTAGCCGTGGCAGTGCGATTGAGTGACCGGTTTTTGGAGCAGCTCAGGGACCGCATAGATATTGAGGACCTGATAGGCGAGTATGTCGACCTGAAACGCGCCGGACGGCTCTCGAAGGGCCTCTGTCCTTTCCACAACGAGAAGACCCCGTCCTTCGTGGTATATGAGGACACCCGCTCCTTCTACTGTTTCGGCTGCGGAAAGGGCGGAGATGCCATCACCTTCATCCGCGATATTGAAAACCTCGAGTATATTGAGGCTGTAAAGTTTCTTGCCGATAAGGCGGGACTCAACATGCCCGACGAGGAGTATGACGATACGATAATCAGAAAGAAGAAGCGCATGCTCGAGATGAACAAGGAGGCTGCGCGTTTCTTCCATGAATATATGAAATCACAGAAGGGCAGTGCCGGACTCAATTACTGGCTCGGCCGCGGCCTGACTCCGAAAACCATAACGCATTTCGGTCTGGGCTACGCCCCTGATGACTGGGATACCTTTATGAGCCATATGCGCTCAAAGGGCTATTCGAATCAGGAACTTTTCGAGGCGGACCTCGCCAGAAAATCACAGAAGGGCAGCCTTTATCCCACATTCCGCAACAGGGTGATGACACCCATCATCGACCTGCGCGGTAATGTCGTCGCCTTCGGCGGCAGGGTCATGGATGACACCAAACCGAAATACATAAACACGAGGGATACCCTCATCTACAAAAAGGGACAGAATCTTTTCGCACTGAACTTCGCGAAGTCCTCAAAGGAGGACAGCCTGATTCTCTGCGAGGGCTATATGGACGTCATAGCCCTTCACCAGGCCGGCTTTACAAATGCCGTCGCGGGCCTCGGTACGGCGCTGACAGACGAGCAGGTGAGACTCATTTCGCACTACTGCTCAAAGGTCTACCTCTCGTACGACAGCGACGAGGCGGGCCGCGACGCCCTGCAGAAGGCACTCGGCAAGCTGACGAGGACTCCGCTTGCCGTCCATCCGCTCACATATACGGATGCGAAGGATCCCGATGAAGTAATCAAAAAATTCGGTCCTGAGCGCTGGAAGAGCATACTCGCCGGCGCCATGAACGATATTGAATATAAACTTGTCGGTATACGAGACGGTCTCGACATCTCCACGGACGACGGGCGCGCAAAATACTTAACGAAGGCCGTGCCTGTGCTTGCGCCGCTGAGCGCAATTGAGAAGGATATTTATGCCTCCCGTCTGGCCGAGGAAACAGGCGTCTCGAAAGACGCGATAATGGTCCAGGTGAAGGATGCCGAGCGGCGCATCGCAAGGCGCGCCTCACGGAGTGACTTCTCCGGACTCGCGAGAGACCTCGTGAAACCGACAGTTCACCTCAAGGCTTACAGGGCTGAAGAGACAATAATCGCGACTTTGATGAAGAGTCCGGACTTCTTAAAGAAGATTGAAACAGAACTTACACCGGATGACTTCATAAGCGAAGGGTACAGGCATATCTATGCCGTCTTCGCGGAGCGAACCGGCTCCGGTCAGTCGATTGAACTCGACTTCATCTCATCCGAACTCTCGGGTGAGGAGATTTCAAACCTTGTAAAGCTGAAAAACGGCGAGCTCCTCGTCTCAAACACACTGGACGAGGTCAGGGACTGCATTAAAATCCTCAAAGAGGAGAAGAAAAAGCAGAACCTGGGCAACGCCGCATCACTCAGTGACGAAGAATATCTCAAATTATTCAAAAGAGGAGACAGTTAAATGGCAGATGAAAAGAAAACCAATGTGATTGATGCCCTCATAGAGAAGGGCAAGGCACAGGGCAGCTTATCGACAAACGATATTGATGCCGCTATTGTCGAAATCGACATGGACATGAATGACCTCGACAAACTCTATGCCACACTTGAGCACAACGATATCGAGATCATAGACGACCTCGGTTCAGCGGCTCTTGAATCACTCAACTTCGACCTTGAACTTCCGTCGGCAATTGAGCTCGGCGTCGTTGACGAGTCAACGAAGAACGCCGCGATGGACGACCCGGTAAAGGTCTATCTGAAAGAGATAGGCCGCGTGCCTCTCCTTACTCCCGAGGAGGAGATAGATCTCGCCATCCGTATCTCCGAGGGCGATGAGGCCGCGAAGAAAAAGCTCGCCGAGTCAAACCTCCGTCTCGTAGTCTCCATAGCGAAGCGCTATGTCGGACGCGGCATGTCCTTCCTCGATCTCATCCAGGAGGGCAACCTCGGTCTTATCAAGGCCGTTGACAAGTTTGACTACACCAAGGGCTTCAAGTTCTCGACATATGCGACATGGTGGATCCGTCAGGCGATCACCCGTGCCATAGCCGACCAGGCCAGAACCATCCGTATTCCGGTTCACATGGTTGAGACAATCAACAAAGTCAAAAAGACAAACTCCATACTGCTCCATAAAAACGGCAGAGATCCCACAGCTGAAGAGATAGCCAAGGAACTCGACATGCCCGTTGAAAAGGTAAGAGAGATCCTTCGCGTCGCTCAGGAACCCGTTTCCCTTGAGACGCCTATCGGCGAGGAAGAGGACTCGCATCTCGGTGATTTCATCCCCGATGATGACGCGCTCGCCCCGGCAGACGCGGCCTCCATGCTGCTTCTCAAAGAGCAGCTGGCCGAGGTTTTAAAGACCCTCACTCCGAGAGAGGAGAAGGTCCTCTCTCTGCGTTTCGGTCTTGAGGACGGCCACCCGCGCACCCTTGAGGAAGTCGGCCGCGAGTTCAACGTAACCCGTGAGCGTATCCGTCAGATTGAGGCGAAGGCGCTGAGAAAACTCCGCCATCCGAGCCGCTCAAAGAAGCTTAAGGATTTCCTCGACTGATTGTAACCGTTCTGTAAGAAACCCGTGCAATTTTTGTAATTGCACGGGTTTTTAATGTATATAGACGAATTTTGTGGTACAATACCGTAGACAAAATTTTGGAGGAGAACGAAATGTATAACGTACTCGTATGTGATGACGACAAGGCCATACTCGATTCCGTTGAGATCTATCTTCAGAATGAAGGTTACAAGGTCTATCGCGCGACAAACGGAATAGAGGCCCTGACAGTTGCCGAAAATGTCGAACTGCACTGCATCATCCTTGACATAATGATGCCGGGCATGGACGGCCTTACGGTGACGAGCAAACTTCGTAAAGATAAAAATATACCTATTATACTTTTGTCTGCGAAGTCGGAGGACACTGACAAGATTGCCGGTCTCTCATTCGGAGCCGACGACTATGTCACAAAGCCTTTCAACCCGCTCGAACTTGTAGCGAGAGTCAAATCACAGATAAGACGTTATACAACACTCGGAAGCCTTGAGACGAAGGACACGATACTCCGTTCCGGCGGCCTTGAACTCGATACCGAGGCAAAGACCGTAACGGTTGACGGTGAACCCGTAAAGGTCACCGCGACAGAGTACAAGATACTTGAGTACCTCATGGAAAACATGGGCCACGTTCTCTCCACAAATCAGATCTACGAGGCGGTCTGGCACGAAGAGGCCTTCGCTACCGAAAAGACCGTAACAGTCCACATCCGCAGAATTCGCGAAAAAATAGAGATCAATCCTAAAGATCCTAAATACATTAAGGTGGTGTGGGGCATTGGATACAAAATCGACAAAGAATCTTAGACGTACAATCATAAAGGCGATACTGATTATCGCCTCCTGCGCTTTATTTGTAACAACCTACTTCTTCGGACAGCAGCTTGTCCAGTTCTATGTTGAGAACACTGACGGTTATCTGACCTCTCTGGACTCGATGGAGACGGTGCTCGGCAACGGTAATTCTACCTTTGCAAAGCAGATCCGCTCTGAGACGGGAAAGGTCCGTTCTCTCGCTTCAAAGTATGTCGACGACGAGTTCGTCGAGTCCGGTGAAGCTTTTGCAAAGTATGAGGCGGAACTCCGTGACCGTTATAAGAAGAACATAGACGGACGAATTCTCCAGGAGCAGATAAATTTCATAGAGAGCAACTACGAATATGATTACGAGCAGGAAATCTATACCTATCCCGGCTTTGAGGACAGCAACATAGATATCGTCCCGTTCTCTTCAGAACAGCAGATTCAGGCTGACCGCAGCTTTATTCAGGTGGGTGACTATGAAATTCACGGTATTACAACCATTGACGGAGTCCGCTACTATAAAGGTTTCCCGGTTGATGAGGCAAATATCGACAAAGACGGAATATTTGAGGAACTTACAAAGCAGATGCAGGCTGAGCTTGCAACCCAGAAGGGTTCTTTCAAGACCGATTATGCCAACCTGAAAGCTGAACTCTCTGAGCTCACTTCATATAAATACTTCCTTCTCAACAAGACGAACGGCATGATATATACAAATATCGAGAATGCCGAAACAATAGAGGAGGCTGCAGCCCTTTATCCTGACAAGGATGATTACAGGGCAAGTGTTGTCGGAGGAGAATTCTCCATAAGCCGTGCGCTTCGTAACGTTTTGGAGACAGGACAGAAATTCATCTCCGGAAACTACATCACCTCTGAGAACGACTACTATAACTACTGCTTCGGCACGCTTGACATGGATAAGTACGATATGTTCATCTATGTTGATTTAACTCCGGACGGTAACGATGTATTCTCCGGTATCTATAAAGACTGGAAGGCAATGTCCGACTCCGTGAGCGAGAGACTGCGCAATACAATCATCTGCTTCGCGGCCTGGATCCTGTCCCTTGTTCTTCTTGCGGTATTTGCTGGCAACAGGGGCGAGGACGGTAAGATGAAGGAGACCCTTTTCGACAAACTTCCCAACAGCATCCACTTCGTCATGTCCGTTATGCTGGTCATCGGATGTGCCGTGGCACCCATGGGTATCTACCTTGAGTTCGTAAACTGGAACTTCAAGCCCTCGCTCATAGTGGCGGTAATAACCGTTCTCTCAAATCTCTTCTTCATTGAGTGGCTGATGTCAGCCTCAAGGCAGGTAAAGAACAGGAATTTCTGGAAGAATACCATCATTTATAAAGTCTTCATAAAGAACTGGCCGGCATTTAAGCGCTGGGCAAACTCCGGCATCAACAAGATCACAAACGGCGAGATAAAGAAGCGCGTCTTCTATGTCTTCATCGCGTACCTTGTTGTAATGGTCGCCGCGGCATGTATTCCGTTCATCGGAGCGGGTATAGCGGTAGTTGCCTCAATAGCCATGTTCATCTATGTTCTCAAGCTCTCCAAGGGTCTTGACGCCATCTCATCAGCTCTCACAAAGGCGGAGGGCGGAGACTACGACTTCGCGGTCGATGTAGATGTCATGCCCGCAGCCCTTCAGTCGATGGGCGAGAACGTAAACAACCTCACAAACGGTCTGAACATAGCAATCGATGAGGCTACAAAGTCCGAGCGTATGAAGACCGAACTCATCACGAATGTCTCACATGACCTCAAGACTCCGCTGACCTCAATCATCACATACACTGATCTTCTTAAGCAGTGCGATATTGAAGACGCAACGGCAAACGAGTATATAGGCGTTCTCGATGAGAAATCACACCGTCTCAAGAAACTTGTTGAGGACCTCGTGGAGGCCTCCAAAGCCTCTTCGGGCAATGTGACGCTCAATATGGTGAAAATCGACGTAAACGAGCTCACAGAGCAGATTTACGGCGAATATGAGGACGATTTAAAGGACGCGAACCTTGAACTCAAGATAAACGCTCCCGAGGACCATGTATTCATAGTCGCTGACGGCCAGAAAACTTACCGTATTCTCGAGAATCTCTTCTCAAACGTCAAGAAGTACGCAATGCCGGGCTCACGTGTCTACCTTGACATCGCCTCCGGCAGCACGTTCGCAAGCATCACCATGAAGAATGTCGCGAAGGACGAGATGCACTTTGATGTCGAGCGCCTTACCGACCGCTTTGTACAGGGTGAAGAGTCACGCACCAACGAGGGTTCGGGCCTCGGCCTCTCAATCGCCAAGTCCCTCACGGAACTCCAGGGCGGACGCTTCAGCATAGGTGTTGACGGCGACCTCTTCAAGGTCACCGTAGCCCTGCCGAAATCAAAGGACTAAACCAAAATTAAAAGCTCCCCTCGCGGGGAGCTTTTTTGTTGTTAAACGGCACGAGGCAAATCGATGGTAATCGTTAACCGTCCTCCGAGTGCCTTGGCTATACGTTGAAGTGTTGAAACAGACGGGTTCGCAACACCTCTTTCTATCTTGGAAATATCTGATTGATCTATACTCGTCAGTTCTGCAAGCTGAGTCTGAGATATTCCGGCTTCAGCCCGTGCTTTGCGCACGGCGTCTGCAAAACTCATGTCTGCAGCATTTCCCTGCCCGACAGTTTCACCTTCCTGATAGATTGTTTCGGTTTCGATATCGAGTTCATCGTTCCAGACGATACCATAGGGACTTAACAGCTTTCCGGAAGTGAACAATTCACGATCTTTTAAAGCTTTCAGCTGAGGGTATTTTTTAAACAGTACCTTCATATCGTAACTTTTTACATTGCCGTCCTGAAACCTGACTTTCAGACTTGTTCCGTCAAGGAACTCAAGGCTCATTGCCCGGTGGAACATAAATACACCTTCTTCCGTATCCCAATACAATTATATGTGATATTACCCCTAAAATCAAGGGAAAAAGCCCCTGATATCAGGGGCTTTTTTTATATTACTTTTATTTCTTTGTCGAGGCTGAAGGCGTAGACATAGGCGGCTTTGACTTCCATTCCGAGTACCTGTGAGAGTGCTTCGGCATAGGTCATAAGCTGTGCCTTGTGGCGATTTATAAGTTCTTCCTCAACAGTTGTCCTGTCGGTCTTGTAGTCAACGATTACAAGCTTGTCGTTCTCAACAAAGACGCAGTCGGCAATACCCTGAATGAGCACTGTCTCTTTCGCGAGTTCTGGTGGCAGGTCCGGATTGAACCTGCTTGCAGGCACAAGCACTGCAAATTTCTTCTCACGCATGACGTTCGGACTCTTTTCCATTCTGGCATAAATGTCCGACTTAAAGAAGTTCTTAATTTTCCCGGTGTCTATTGTCAGTGCTTCATTCTCCGTGAAGTAGCCCAGATCCGTAAGCCTTTCGACCTCTTTGCCGGGATCGGTCTTTGCGTTTTCAAAGTCCGCAAACTGCATGAACCTGTGCAGGCATGTGCCTATCTGTGCTGCCGTAAGACCTCTCTGAAGCATAAACTCCGGTATTGCAGTTGCGAAGTATCTTGCATCAAAGCCCGCTGCCTCCGTAGCTGACGCAGACCTCTTTGTCGGCACTGTAGCCAGCGCAAGATAAGGGTACTCATATTCCATGCGCTTCTTCAGTTCTTCAAGCATATCCTTATCAACCGCAGTTGAAAGCTGTTCTGTCTCAACTTCCTGTTCTGTTTCCTCGGGATCATGATGAACTTCGCAGTAAATGGGTGCCTTAGCCGTTATTGTCGGGTACTTGATGTCGGTTCCTTCAAGCAGACGAGATGCATGCGTATGGTGAAGAGTTGCTGCAAGAAGAATGTCCAGATAGTTTCCGGCATTTAAAACCATTTGCGGATGCAGAGTATTGTTTTCACAGAGGTCCGGAATAAATCTGTCTACGGAAACGGCATCTTTCAGGTTTATGCTTCCTACGAGCACAAGCTTTTCTTTTGCTCTGGTCATTGCGACATAGAGTATGCGAAGAGCTTCTGCTGTTTCAATCTTTTTCCGTTCGAAACGCGCCACTTCATTGATGAATGACGGCAGTGTGTCGCCCGTATCCCTGTCGATTGCTTTAATACCCATAATCATATCGCGGCCGAAGAAAAGGTTATGCTGGTCATTGCGGAATCCGTTTCCAAGGCTTGGTACAATACAATATTTAAACTGCAGACCCTTGCTCTTGTGAATTGTCATTATCTTCACGGCGTCTGTCTTGCCGGCAGTGAGTGATGCAGTCTTAAGGTCCAGATCGTTTTCAAGCAAGCTGTCCAGGAATCTGACGAAACTGCCTATGCCTATTTCAGTGTTTTGTTCGTAGCCGTCAGCATAATCACTCAGGAGCATAAGGTTTGCCTGGCGTGATATTCCGTTTGGCATTGAAGCGACAATGCTGGGCAGGAGGGTGTCATCATATATCTTTCTGATGAGTTCACCTACGGGCATAGCGACTGAGAGGCGCCTGTAAAGACGGATGGCGTCGAGGACTTTCTTTACTTCCTCGTCATCTTTTTCTTCGCTTAAAAGGTTTGCATAAAGGGAATGATCTGTGTTTTTTCCTTTGGCTCTGATCGCAGCAACCTTGTCTGCCGAGAAATTGAAGATGAGGGACATTAAAACTGCGAGGAGATGAATGTCCTGAACGGGATTGTCAATTACGTGGAGGAGTGACAGAACAATTCTTGTGTCCGCAGTTTCAAAGAAATCGGAATCTCCGGAGAAAAGTATCGGTATATTGGCATTTTGCAGAGCTGACGCATATTCAATGCCGGTATTGCCGGACATCTTTCTGAGCAGAATTGCAAAATCAGAATATGACAGGTTCTCGTCTTCTGCCATGCGCTTATTTATGTAAGAGGCAATAAACTCAGATTCTTTTTTGACATAATGTTTCGTACCGTCGCCGAAAATATGAAGTTCTACATCCCGGCGTTCTTTGTCGATGTCTTCCTTTTTGCCTCCGTATTTCAGTTGCTCATTTTCATTGCTGTAATCAATGTCGCCGCAGGTTTTTGTCATAGCCTGAGAGAAGACAAAGTTTACATAGTCGAGAATGCCGTATGTGCTTCTGAAGTTCTCACCGAGAGGAAGAGAACAGGGATAGTTTTCCTTTTTATACAGGAAAAGTTCAGGCATGGCATTTCGGAAACCGTAGATGCTCTGCTTGATATCGCCTACAATGAACAGATTCTTCTCGTCTCTGGAAACGGCAGAGAAAATCTTGTCCTGGAGGTCAGTGGTGTCCTGATACTCATCAATGAGAATCTGGTCAAAATTCTCGGAGAGATCCTTTGCCATAGCGGATCTGCTGCCGTCCTCATTATGAAGAAGGCTGTAGGCATAGTGCTGTATATCTGAGAAATCCAGATAGTTTTTTTCGCTCTTCAACTTTGCATATTCGATGTCAAAATCGCTGACAATCCGAACAAGGGCACCAAGAAGATCTCTGCCTTCTTTCATATCCTTTTCAAGGAAGCGGAAACGGGTGACGGTGTCGGAATCGAAGAGAGATTTTTCGCCCAGGAGCAGCTTTTTAGAGAAGTCCCGGTATTTTTTTGCTGCCAGGTATTCGTAATCAGTCTTATTGCAAAATTGTCCGCCCCAGGTTTCATAATCGTCTTTTGTTACCAGGGAGAAGGCCTTTTTAAAATCAATTTCGTTTACCGCAGTGCAGAAGTCCTCAAGGTATTGCAGTTCGCGAATTAATATGTTGTGATTCTTATTTCCTGAGTTGTTTTCCAGGAATGCAGAATCGCTTTCAAAATATGCAATGCCGCGCTTCATACCGTCTCTGAGGTAGTCCGTATAATCAAGAAGGCCTTTTACAAAAGTCTTTACCGCGGGTGAGTTCTCGACCGGTCCGTCATACTCATAGTATGACAGAGCGTTCTTTAAAGCTGCCTGAGGATCTGCATAGGCACGGCTTTTTTCATATATTTCTTTTATGGTCTTTTCGAGTGTGGTGCCGTTGTAGCCTTTCTCCGTGAGGAGCATACGAAGTTGTCTGAACTCCTCACTGTCCTCGCTAAAGTATTTGTCGAGAGTGTTGTTCAGGGCCTCGGCAATGTAGATAGGCGCCATGCCCTCGTCAAGTACTTTGAAGTCGGGGGTGAGGCCCAGGGTTTCAAAGTTTTCGCGGACAAAGTTTGAGCAGAAGGCGTCCATTGTGTAGATGTGTGCGGAGGGGACGAGCATCTGCTGTTTTATGAGGTCGGTGTTGTCCGGATCCTTTTTCAGGGCATCTGTAATGGCAGTGGCGAGCCTTGAGCGAATCTCTGCAGTCGCAGCGCGCGTGAAGGTGACAATCAGCATTTTGTCGATTGTACACTCTTTCTTTATTACCATTTCAATAATACGCTGTATGAGAACGGTGGTTTTGCCGGAGCCTGCAGCCGCGCTGACTACTATGGC
Organism: Ruminococcaceae bacterium UBA1227; assembly: GCA_002309175.1. Classification (GTDB taxonomy): domain Bacteria; phylum Bacillota; class Clostridia; order Oscillospirales; family Acutalibacteraceae; genus UBA1227. Next base: position 3,950 of record DBWX01000001.1, on the reverse strand, counting down.
TTCGCCGCGGGCATCAATTGCTTTGCGCTGGGAGTCGGTCCATTCAGGCATCTGTTTCACCGTCCAATCTTTCAAATACTTCTGCGTTTGTAAGTTTTTTGCTTATGTCACGGACAAGATAGCTTTCACCTTCGAATCCGCAGACATTTGCGTAATCACAGTATTTGCAGCCGGTTATGGGCTTGGTCTTATCTGTTTCTTCCATAACGGGAGTTACGGAAATAACGCCGTCATGAAGGGCGAGTGCCATTGTAATCAGGTTGTCGTCAACCATCTCTTTAACCTTACCCATCTCTTCAGCCGATACGATATTGTCAAGGGGAACGCCGCCTTTGAAGAACTTGTAGAAGCGCTCCTGGCCGTCGTTTTCCATGGCGTTTAAAACATTGGTGTCTTTTAAGAAAAGACCGCTGCTCTTCTTGTTTCCTATTCGCTGCTCAAGTTTTTCTTCCTCGGAAATGTCCCTTCTTTTGGCGCTCAGCGAGGCGTCACCGGCATTGTAGTAGAGAATGCCGGCAGGGGTTACGGAATCGTCTGCCTCTCTTTCTGCAAAGAGGTAGATGAGCATCTGCATGTTGAGACCTGCAAGGACATGGTCAAGCCGGAATTCCTTAACATAGGTCTTGTAGTCGACAACGCGTATGTATGTGTTGCCGTCTTTTTCATATGTGTCAACGCGGTCAATATTGCCGCGCAGTTTTAAGGTTGTACCGTCAGGCACTTTGAGTTCGTAGACTATATCGCTTTCAAACTTTTCGGGGACGAAATCAGAGACCCTGAACTCCTCAATCATTCGTTCAAGGACCGAGAGAACCTGACGGCAGATGTCCTTGAACTCGTGCTTGAAGCGGGGATCTTTTGAGATTTCGGTTATGTTGTTCTCCTCGAGATAGTGGTTTAAGTATTTCTCGACGAGTTTTGCCTGTTCGTCTTTTGTGAGAGTTACTATACCGGTTTTATGTTCCCTGACAATATACTCGAGAACATGGTGAACGGCCGAGCCGCGGATGAGGTTGTTGACCGCGACTTTCTTTCTGGGGTAGACTTTGAGACCGTATTTACAGAAATACTGGAAGGGGCAGTTATAGAAGGTTTCGGCGCGCGAGGCGGACATGCCTATGTTACTGCCGAAGAGTTCCCTTGCGGTCTCCTTGTCTTCAAGTATCTGCTGCTTTTTATTGATTACGGTTTCAAGGGCGCGAAGCCTGTCATCGTAGCCGGCTATGGCTTCAAGCACGGCTTTGATGGTGTTGTACTCCTCGACATTGTTCTTTGAACGCTTGCAGTAGCCCGAGGCATATGTTGAGAAGGCAGAGTCCTTTGTTTCGCTGTAGTAGTAGGCATCCGTCTCACTCTGGTCCAGAAGAATGTCTTCAACGATTTCTTCGTCAAAGCGGTTTTTAATGTCTTCAAAGAGGGGCGAGGGGGAGAGCGGCTCGTCCGCGCCTTTCTTCTGATGATATGAAATGACGAGTTTTTCTGTCGCGGATGTGACGGCAGAGTAGGCTATGAAGCGCTCGTCACAGGCCGCGAGGTCATTCGGAAGAGAGAGCTCGACCCCGAGCTTCTCGCGCAGCTGTACGCGGTCACTGCCGGTTAAGAGACTGCTTGTGGAGATGTTTTTCGGAAACTCGCCTTCAATGACGCCGCAGACGAAGACGACTTTCGGGTTGGAGAGTCTTGTCCTGTCGGCTGAACCTATGGTTATCTCGTCAAGGCCGTGGGGGAGAGTTCCGAGTGTCGCCATGTCGCAGGCGGCGCAGAAGAGTTCGTTGTACATCTCGATTGTAATCTCAAACTCGCCCTGTATGACGGCGAGTTTGTTGAGGATATCAACGAGGAATTCCCATATACGATTCTGCTCTGCGGCGAGCTCGGAGAAGCCTGCCTCATCGAGTGAGGCAGCATAGTTCCTGAACTTGGATTTTACATATTCTTTCTGAAGGAAACTGAAGAGTTTTTCAGAGATGTAAAGCGGTTTTGCTTTACAGTTCTTGCCGTCTTGTGTGTCTATTCCTTTTCTCAGGTCGGCAAATTCGGATAGGATGGTCTCACGCAACGTATTTATGCGGTTTATGGCGTTTTCATCTTTTTCCTTGACATCGCCGTTCGGGTCGCCCGTGAACGGTGATTCCCACTCTTTTCCCTTAATATTCCAGGTGAAAACATAGTTTTCCAGGTCCGCGGCTTCTTCCTCGGTGAGGGGAGAAAAACCGGTCTTCAGGAAGGTTAAAATATCGTTCGTACGAAGCTCTCTGCTCATCATTAAATTGAGGAGAGATTTGCAGAGAACGATTATAGGCTGATTGTTCAGGGGCTGACGTTCGTCAGTGTAGACGGGGACACCGTAGCGGGCGAGGGCGGCCACGAGATCAGTTCTGTAGTCGTCCTCGTCACGGGTGATTATTGCAATGTCGCGAAGCCGCATCTCCTTTTCGCGCATGAGTTTGCGTATGCTCGCGGCGATGAAATTGCACTCGTCATATTTTGTCTCTGCGGAGAAGAGGACAATATCTTCTGTCTTCTCACTGAACTTCTCTTCACTTGCAGTGAAGATTTCCTTCTCTATGAAAGCGAGAGCATCTTTTTTGAAGCGGTGCTGCTCTTTCAGCGCAATGATATTTGGCTTCTCTTTGCAGACGCTCTTAATGCTTGCGATTGTTGCCCTGACTGCGCCGAAAATCATGGAAGGGTCGTCTTTGTCAATGAAGTCCGGGTCGGCGCAGAGGGAGATATACAAGTCGTCTGCCTGCGCTGCAAGCAATTTTATTATTTCAAGTTCCTGGCCGGTGAAGCCTTTGAACGCGTCAATGCAGATTGTGTATTTGCTGAAAATGTCGTTTTCACAAAGGGCATTGATTACCTGGTAGACGGTGAGGTCCGCGTTGGTCAGACTGTTCTCCTCCAGTATGGCTGTGTAGCGCTCAAATATAAGTGCGAGGTCGGTCAGTTTTGCCTTAAGTGTAGCGTTTTCGGTCTTCGCGGCGGCGGTCTGAAGAATCTCCGCCGTAACGCATTCCTTGCGGAATTCCGAGAAGAGGACGATGAGGTCCTCGGCAAAATAAGTCTTTAAGGCCTGACGCTTGTAGAAGGTCAGCCTGTCCTGCATGTCGTTTAATGTATGGAGCATGAGGATGACCTCATCGGCGTCATCGAGGACGGCTCCGTTAATGCCGCCGACTTTGCGGTTTACGAAGTCGGCGAGACGGGTGAAGCTGAGTATTTCTATGTTCTGAGCGGATTTTGTGTCGAGGGTCTCGAGAATGGCGCGCTCACAGGAATAGGAGAACTGTTCGGGAACGATGAGCAGGAGCTTGTCGTTTCCGAACTTTGCTTTTTCGCAGAGAAGATTTCTGACGTATTCGGTTTTGCCTGTGCCTGCGCGGCCGAGAACAAGATTCAGCATTTCGTGATCCTTTCAGATGATATGCGTTTATTCTATCATATTTGCGGTTTTTCTGCGAGCGAATAATGGGACATCCGAAAAAATATTGTGTACAAATATTAGTTTATTTTCTTACTGAGGTGTTGTATAATATTCAAGTATATTTTATTAATGTCTTTTTGGGGGCAGTTCATGCATATTGATGACTTGCTTGGAAAAATAAACAGGATTCACTTTATCGGAATAGGCGGTTCCGGCATGTGTCCGCTGGTTGACATTCTTCTGGGCGACGGGAAAATCATCACCGGTTCGGACGTTGACGACAATTCCGACACCGTCAGGCGACGGCGCTCCTTCGGCATCCAGGTGGCCATCGGTCAGCGCGCCGAGAATATCGGTGACGCGGAGCTGGTGGTCTATTCCGCCGCCATCGCGCCGGACAATCCCGAGCGCGCCTATGCCCGGGAGCACGGCATTCCCCAGATCGAGCGCTCCACGCTCCTGGGGCAGCTGATGGAAGGCTATCATGACTCCATCAACGTCTGCGGCACCCACGGGAAGACCA
>DBWX01000017.1:31429-31563 GCA_002309175.1 Ruminococcaceae bacterium UBA1227 | reverse complement strand
GGAACGCCGTTCGGGTTCTCGAATTCAGGTGAAAGGCAGGGGCAGTTTACTGCGGGAGCAGTGAAACGGGAGTTCGGGTTTGCGCCCGGTCTGTCTGTGTCAACAGCTCCGTTCCAGGGATTGCCTTTCCAGTC
>DBWX01000017.1:0-31336 GCA_002309175.1 Ruminococcaceae bacterium UBA1227 | reverse complement strand
TTTGTGCCGGGAGCAACGCCGAAGAAACCGTTTTCGGGGTTGATGGCATAGAGTCTGCCGTCTGCGCCCTTGCGGATCCAGGAGATGTCGTCGCCTACGCACCATACTTTATAGCCCTTGGACTTGTAGCCCTCGGGAGGAATGAGCATTGCGAGGTTTGTCTTGCCGCAGGCTGAAGGGAATGCAGCGCAGACATACTTTGTCTCGCCCTTCGGATTCTCGATGCCGAGGATGAGCATGTGCTCAGCCTGCCAGCCCTCGTTCTTTGCCTGATAGGAGGCGATACGGAGAGCGAAGCACTTCTTGCCGAGGAGAACGTTTCCGCCGTAACCGGAGTTTACGGAGTAGATGGCGTTGTCCTGCGGGAACTGAACGATGTATCTCTTCTCTTCGTCGATGTCGCACTTTGCATGTGTGCCGCGTACCCAGTCGTCGGAATCACCGAGAGCCTCGAGTACCTTTGTGCCGACTCTGGTCATGATGGCCATGTTGGCTACGACGTAGATTGAGTCTGTAATCTCAATACCGATCTTTGCAAGAGGTGAACCGATGGGGCCCATTGAATAAGGGATGATGTACATTGTACGGCCCTTGTAGCTGTCTCTTGCTATGTCGTCGAGCATCTTGTATGTCTCGGCGGGGTCCATCCAGTTGTTGAGCGGTCCTGCCTCTTCCTTTGTGGGTGTGCAGATGAACGTACGGGCCTCAACACGGGCGACGTCGTTTACCGCTGTTCTGTGAAGATAGCACTCAGGGAGGAGTTCCTCGTTGAGCTTGTAGAGTTCTCCTGTCTCGCAGGCTTCAGCCTTGAGAGCATCAAGCTGAGCCTTGTCACCTGTAATCCAGACAATCTTGTCGGGATTAAGGAGGGCGATGCGCTCGTCAAGCCAGGCGTTTACGGTCGGGTTTGTTGTAAGTCTTTCCATTCTGCACGACTCCTTTCAAAATTACATTGATATTGTCGCATAAAATACCGTGTGTTTGCAAGTTAAATTTTTAACAATCTTGCGCCCGTTTATAATTGCCCGATTAGGCAAATTGTTGTATAATTCGTCTCAGGTGATAAAAATGCTCTTATCAGTAGTCGTGCCGTGCTTCAACGAGGCGGACAATGTCCTCCCCTTCTATGAGAAGGTGTGCGGGACTTTTGAAAACAGAATTGACGACTTTGAATTCGTCTTTGTAAATGACGGTTCAAAGGATGAGACCCTCGCAAATCTGAAATCGATTTGCGACTCTTCTTCTCATCCCGTTAAAGTCGTCAGCTTTTCAAGGAACTTCGGCAAGGAGGCGGCTATCTACGCCGGCCTCGAACATGCCGAAGGCGACCTCATAAGCCTGATTGACGCGGACCTTCAGCAGGATCCCGCGTACATTGTGAAGATGGTTGAATACCTGAATGAGAATCCGGACTGTGACTGTGTCACGGCCTTCCAGGAAGTGCGCCGTGAAGGCGCGTTCCGCGCCTTCTGCAAGAGACGGTTCTACCGCCTCATCAACAAACTCTCGGACACGGAGTTTGTTGACGGCGCATCGGACTTCCGCACTTTCCGCGCATCGATGAAAGACGCAATTCTTGAGATGAGCGAATACCACCGCTTCTCAAAAGGTATCTTCTCATGGGTGGGCTTTTGCACATATTACATGCCCTATGAGGCGGAGGAGCGTCTTTCCGGCACCACAAAGTGGTCCTTCGGAAAGCTCTGCAAATACGCAATGGACGGCATTATCGCCTTCACGACAGTGCCCCTTAAGATTTCCGCCTGGGTGGGCTGCCTGACATCTCTCGGCGCGCTTATCTACATCATCGCCGTAATCATCGAGAAATTCGCATACGGCATAGATGTCCCCGGCTACGCCACCATTGTCATCCTGATCCTCTTCCTCGGAGGACTCCAGCTTTTAGCCCTCGGTATAAACGGCGAATATCTCGCCAGGACATATATACAGTCAAAGCACAGACCCGTCTATATTGCAAAAGAAGTACTCAGCAACAAAAAATAAAAGAAGCCGTCCGGAGCCGGACGGCTTTTCTTATTCCCCGAATGCCTCACGGACGGCTTCGGCGCGTTTCGCGTCACGAATCTGCCGGTCAAGGCTCCGGCCGTTTTCCACATTGAGCGTTGCGGGCTGCATGGTGAAGATGAGTTCGTTTAAGTTCTCATTCTTCACTTTTATTTCGCCCTCCGCAACGCCTATCTTTACGACGGCCATCGCCTCCATGAATTCACCGAAACTGATGACGCGTGCGTTCTTGAGCGTACCGTATGAGCGCCAGAGAATATCCTGGAATTTCAGGTTCTCCATGAGTTCCTTCCGAAGTGCCCTCTCCTGTTCGATTACGGAGAGTGAGATTGATTTCAGGTTTTCTATTGCGGCCTGCTCGGAGATACCGAGTGTGACCTGGTTTGAGAGCTGGAAGAGACTGCCGACGGGATTGTCGGCCTCACCGTATGCGCCTGTCAGCACGAGGCCGAGCTTGGCAACCGTTGCGGAGAGTCTGCCTATCTGGCCGCGCATGGCGAGTGCGGGAAGCTGAAGCGTAACAGATGCCCGCATCGCCGTACCTATGTTGGTAGGGCACTGGGTGAGGTATCCGAGTTTCTTGTCAAAGGCAAACTCCAGTTCCTCGTCGAGGACTGAGTCGAGCGTGTTGCTCAGCTCATATGCCTTTTCCAGTTCAAGACCGGGAAGCAGTGCCTGAATTTTCAGGTGGTCCTCCTCACAGACCATAATACTTAAGGACTCGTCCTCGGTCATGATGAGGGTACGGCCCTCTGCAAAACTTATGAATTCGGGACTGACAATTCCCCGCTCCGCGAGTGAAATCTGCAGGTCACGGCCCACTTCATTCATCGGTGTGGAGACAAATTTGCCCGGGAGTTTCTCATCCAGAACATCGTCGATTTTATCGGCGATTTCATACTTTTCATCAGGCGTGAGCTTAACTGTAAAGTTGTATCCCTTTACATTTCTCGCAATCGCCACCTTCGTGCTGATTGCGACATCGTTTTCAGCGCCGGAAAGCAGGTACCATTTTGACATTATTTCGTACCTCCTTCTATGGCGTTTATCTCGTCACGGAGTTTGGCCGCAAGCTCGAAATTCTGCGTATCTACGGCCTCTTTAAGTTCGTCTTTCAGCTTTGTCAGTGTGTCCTCAAGCTTCGGTGACTCGGCGGCCGTTATCTGCGCGACTCCCGATTTTCCGACGTGCGTTGCCCTGCCGTGAATGCGGGACAGCGAGGGCTTGAGCTTATCATAGAAGACACCATAGCAGTCCGCACAGCCCATCATGCCCGTGCGGACAACCTCCTCAAAACTCGTCCCGCAGGTCGGGCAGCGCTCACTCCTGTCAACCGTCGGGAGCGCGCGTGAAAACTCGGGGAAGAAGTTCTGAAGCATGTTGCTGATGTTGAAACCGAATCCGGAGAACATGTTGGCATAACCGAGATGTTCCGCGCAGTTATAGCACAGATGGATCTCAGTGGCCTCGCCGTTGACTATTCTTTTTATGTGGGTTGTGGCCTCTGCGCTGCCGCAGTTCTGGCAAAGCATACACATGCCTCCTTCAACCCTTTTATTATCATCCAATCGCAATTTTTCGTCAACACCCTATTGCCTCAGTTGTGAAAATAAAGACAATGTTTAAGCCTTATTCGTATTGAAATGTAATGTTAAAAAGTGTAATATATCTTGGTAGTTATCGCGCGCGTATATAACCTTACTATTTAAGCAGTTGGAGTGAACACCATGTCTGATAAGAAGAAAAAACTTGTCACGGTCATTGCTGTCATCACTTTGGCTGTTTTGCTTATTGTCGTTGCCATGATTTTAAGAAACAAAAACAAACTTGAAAACCCCGTCAAGAATACCACCATCGGTATGGGTACCGTCATTGAGCAGACTTTCTTCAGCACTGACAAGAACGCTGCCAAAAAGGCCGTGACGGAGACGACGAGCATCATAAACAAACTGGATACGGCACGTCTCTCCTGGAGAGAGCAGGGCTCGGATGTCTGGAACATCAACAACGAGCACTCCGCCTATGTTGACACCTCGACATTTCAGTGCATTGAACAGTGCTTTGACGTCTCCTCAAAATGCGGCGGTGTGTTTGACATAACCATCGGAAAGCTGACAACTCTCTGGAACATAGGCACGGAGGACGCACGCGTCCCTAGTGACGAGGAGATTGACGAGGCTCTTCCCACAATAAACTACAAGCGCATAGTCCTTCTCCCGGACGACAAGGGTTCCTACCTCATCGAGACGGGCGAGGACCAGATGCTCGACCTCGGTGCCGTCGGCAAGGGCCTTGCCTGCGACCGCATCAGAGCCTACCTTGAGACTACGGACATAAAGGGTGCCATAGTTTCAGTCGGAGGTTCCGTGCTCGCTTACGGCAAAAATCCCGTTTCAAACCACAGTGACGGTTCCTGGAACATAGGCATACGCGACCCCTTCATGAACGACGGCAGAATCATGGGCATCTTAAACTGTGCGCCCTGCTGTGTTTCAACTTCAGGCGACTACGAAAAGGTCCTCGAAGCCGACGGAAAAAAGTACCACCATATCCTCGACCCGAGAACGGGTTATCCGGCAGAGAGCAATGTTACGAGCGTAACCGTCATCGCAGACTCGGGAACAATTACGGACGCCCTCTCCACCGCGTGTTTCATCCTCGGCTATTCCGACGCATCTCTTGAGCTTCTCAAAGAGTTTGACGCGGAAGCCATCTTCATAGACAGCGAAGGCAGAGTTTATCTCACACCGGGAGTCGAAGGAAAGCTCACCATCACAAGCGGAGCTTTCACAATTATCAAAGATGAATCTTAAATTTCTGAAAAAGAGCGATGTATTCCTCATCGCCGCACTGCTTATCATCTGTGCCGCTCTGCTTCTGCCGAAGTACTTCGGCAAGCCCGACACGGCACTCACTGCAGTGGTAATGGTGGACGGAGAAGTAAAGGACCGCATAGTTTTATCGGAAGTGACTTCCGATTATGAGTACACCGTCCCCTGCACCTCACCGGTGAAACTCCATGTCGCAGAAGACGGCGTAAGTTTCATATATTCCGAATGTCCGGACAAAGTCTGCATCCATACCGGCAAGCTTACCCGGGCGGGCGACACGGCCGCGTGCGTACCCAACAGGGTCCTGGTCGTGCTTGAAGGCGCAAAGGACAGCGACGCACCTGACGTCATAACTTATTAGGAGAGCTTATGGGCAAGACAAACATAAATAAAAAAACCTCCTTTGTCGCCCTGCTCGGAGTGCTCGGCGCAGAGGCGCTCGCGCTCTCATTTCTCGAAAACTTCATTCCGGCCGTACCGGGCCTGCCGCCCGGAGCCAAGCCCGGATTTGCAAATATTGTCACAATGTTCACCGCAAGCACAATGGGCTTTCTGCCCGCGCTTGCCATAACGGTGCTCAAAAGCCTCTTCGCTTTTGTCACCCGCGGGGCCACGGCCGGCATGATGAGTTTCGCCGGCGGACTGCTCTCGACGATCGTCATGGTCCTTCTTCTTCGTCTGAAGAAGAACCCCTTCGGTATCGTCGGAGTCTCGGTGGCGTCCGCCACGGCGCACAATGCCGGCCAGCTCGCCGTCGCCTGCCTGCTCTCAGGCACGCCTGCCTTAATCGCAGGCTACGGCCCCCTGCTCCTGCTCTTCGCCGTAATCACCGGCGCAGTCACGGGAGTAATCCTGAAGATTGTTCTTCCCGCTCTGGAGAAGCAATCAACGAAATTCGGTAAATAGTGCATCCGCACTTTTTATAAAATATCCAATCAAATGGCAGCCGCAGTAGTCGCGCGGCATAAGTCCAATGAGGAGTTGAATGAATGGCAAACGAAAAAATCGAAGGCGTACTTAAGCCGGTGATGAAGGGCCACGGCGGCATTCACGTTTCTCACAACAAGAACACGTCGAAATGCGCAATCGTCCGTATGCCCGCTCCCGCCAAGGTTGTCCTTCCGATGCAGCAGCACATCGGTGCTCCTTGCACTCCGACCGTTGCCGTCGGTGATGAGGTCAAGATAGGCCAGGTCATCGGTGACACGGATGCGTTTGTAAGCACACCCGTTCATGCTACTGTCTCCGGTAAGGTTACCGCAGTAGGACCGGTTAAAGTTGCCAACGGCTCAATGGTACAGGCAGTTACCATTGAATCAGACGGAAAGATGGAGCTTTCCGAAGACATCAAGCCACCGAAGATCGACACAAAGGATGACTTCCTTAAGGCTGTTCGCGCTTCAGGACTTGTAGGTCTCGGCGGAGCCGGCTTCCCGACACACGTAAAGCTCGCATTCAAAGAGGACTCAGGCGTTGACACACTTATCATCAATGCTGCAGAGTGCGAACCTTTCATCACAGTTGACCACAGAGAGTGCATAGACAATTCCTGGGACGTTCTCTCCGGTGTCTACACCGTAAAAGAGATCCTCGGTTTCAAGAATGTCTATATCGCCATTGAAGACAACAAGAGCGATGCATTCACTGAGCTCATGAAAGTTGCGGCGGACAATGCTGATTGGGATGACAGCGTAAAGCTCGTCATGCTCCCGTCACAGTACCCGCAGGGCGCTGAAAAAGTGCTCATCCAGTCAGTCACGGGTCGTCAGGTACCTCCCGGAAAGCTTCCTTCGGATGTAGGCGTTGTTGTTATGAACGTCCAGTCCATCTCTTTCCTCGGCCGTTACCTCAAGACCGGCAAACCGCTGGTTTCCCGCTCACTGACAGTCGACGGTTCGGCAATAGCTGAGCCGAAGAACATCAGAGTGCCGATAGGCACGCTCATCTCCGACATCATCGAGTTCTGCGGCGGCTTCAAGGCCGAACCGTACAAGGTAATCGGCGGCGGCCCGATGATGGGTATGGCACTCTATGATATCAACGTACCGCTTCTGAAAAACAACAACGCGGTTCTCGCATTCTCAGCTGACACCATCAAGGTTAAGCCCGAGCGTGCCTGCATCCGCTGCGGACGCTGCGTACAGGCCTGTCCCATGAGCCTCATGCCCACAAAGATCGAGACACGCGCTCATCTCAAGGACGTAGAGGGCTGCCAGGCCGCCGGCGCCATGACATGTATGGAATGCGGTTCCTGCGCATTCGCATGTCCGTCAGGCAGACCGCTTGTTCAGTATATGCGTCTTGCAAAGGCAGTAATCAGAGAAGGGAGTGCTAAATAATGGAACTTAATAATAAGCTTACCGTTTCGGCATCCCCTCATGTGAAGTCTGCCGAAACCACCACGGGCATCATGCTCGATGTTATCATCGCGCTCCTTCCCGCAGGTGTTGCATCAGTATTTGTATTCGGTATCCGTGCGCTCCTTATAATTGCCGTTTCGGTAATCTCCTGCGTACTTGCCGAATTCCTCTCACGTAAAGCCATGAAGCGCGATCAGACAATCGGCGACCTTTCAGCCGTTGTCACGGGTATTCTCCTGGCCTACAACCTTCCGTCGACTATTCCCATCTGGCAGGTAGTATTCGGCGCGATAGTCGCTATCGTAGTCGTAAAGCAGATGTTCGGCGGCATAGGCCAGAACTTCGTAAACCCCGCGCTCCTTGCACGTATCGTTTTAATCTCCGCGTTCCCCGCCCGCATGTCTGCAGGCGCGTTCGTCGGAACAAACGTTGTAGGCTGGGATGTTGACGGCGTAACAGGTGCCACCCCCATGGGTCTCATCTCTCTCGCTGACGGCATCAAGGACGGAGCTCCTTCGCTCATGCACCTCTTCATAGGTACAACCGCAGGCTGTATCGGTGAAGTTTCAGCACTGGCGCTTCTCCTCGGCGGAATCTACCTTATCATCCGTAAGGTAATCTCCCCCATCATCCCCTGTGTCTACATCGGCACAGTCGCCCTCATCATGCTCATAGCTTTCGGCGATGTAAACGCCATGCTCTATGAAGTACTCGGCGGCGGTCTTATGATCGGTGCCATCTTCATGGCAACTGACTACACGACAAGCCCCATCACGGACAAGGGCAAGGTTATCTATGCTCTCGGATGTGCGCTTATCACCTGCCTTATCAGACTCTTCGGCAGTCTTCCGGAAGGCGTTTCGTTCTCAATCATCATCATGAACATCCTTGTTCCTCACATTGAGAACTGGACCAAGCCCACCATCTTCGGTACGGTCAAAGAGAAAAAAGAGAAGAAGGAGGCTGCAGCAGAATGAAAAAGATGAATCCCAAAGACATCCTCATCCCCGCAGTATCTCTCTTCGCCATCTGCGTTGTTGCGACAGCTCTTCTTGCTCTCGTAAACAAGGTAACCGTAGAGAAGATCAAGGCCAACACACTTGCCAAGGCCGCTGAGTCCAGACAGTCGGTTCTCACTGAAGCCAAAGAGTTCAAAGAAGTCGACATGGATAAAAACGGCACCACGGACTACTATGAGGGTCTCGATGGTTCGGGCAATGTAGTAGGTTATGTATTTGACTGCTCAGGCGACGCCAAGGGTTACGGCGGAGACGTTTCCGTAACAGTAGGTGTCTCGGTTGACGGTACAATCACCGGCATCCAGCCTGACGACGTTTCAAACGAGACTCCGGGTCTCGGCCAGAACTCAGACAAGGCCACATGGAAGGCCCAGTTTGTCGGCGAGTCCGGTGACCTCACGGTCGTAAAGAGCGACAAGGCCGCTCAGGACGACACAACAGACGGCAAGATCAATGCCATCACAAGTGCGACAATTACATCCAAAGCCGTAACAAGCTCAGTAAATGCCGCTCTTGATATGTATGATGAGATTGGAGGCGGAAAATAATGGCTGAAAAGAAAACTTTAGGCCAGGAATTCTCCAAAGGCCTCATAAAGGAGAACCCGGTTCTCCGACTCGTACTCGGTACCTGCCCTACCCTCGCTGTTTCAACCTCAATTGAAAACGCAATCGGCATGGGCGTTGCCGCAACGATGGTTCTCATCTGCTCGAACATCGTTATTTCCGCACTGAGAAAGGTAATCCCGAACAAGGTCCGTATCCCCTGCTACATCGTAGTTATCGCTGCGTTCGTTACAATGGTACAGCTCCTTGTAAAGGCGTTTGCTCCGTCCCTCGATGAGGGCCTCGGCATCTACCTTCCTCTTATAGTTGTTAACTGTATCATCCTCGGCCGTGCAGAAGGCTTTGCAAACAAGAACGGCGTTCTTGCTTCCGCAATAGACGGTATCGGCATGGGCGTAGGTTTCACAATCGCCCTCACCCTCATGGCCGCCATCCGTGAGTTCTTCGGTTCAGGCAACCTTACTCTTAAGGTTATCGGATACGGTACAACTTTAAAGGATATCTTCCACCTCGGTGAGACAGACATCCTGACCGCAATCGGTCTTGAGCCGATACTCATCTTTATTCTCGCTCCCGGCGGTTTCTTTACATTCGGTCTCCTCATGGCCTGCGCAAACAAGCTCGCAGAGTCCAAGGGTAAGCCGAAGGCAGAACTTAAGGGCTGCGAAGCTTGTCCCATGGCCGCAACCTGCGGCATGAAGGCTGAAGGAAAGGAGTGTGCTGAATAATGACAATCACAGGTCTTGTAGCAATTCTGCTTGCAGCAATCACTACCAATAACTTCGTACTCTCGAAGTTCCTCGGTATCTGTCCTTTCCTCGGTGTCTCCAAGAAGACAGACACAGCACTCGGCATGTCAGGCGCCGTTATCTTCGTAATGGTTCTCGCCGCTGCCGTAACTTATCCGCTCAACGTTCTCCTCGAAAAGAACGATATGGCGTATCTTCAGACAATCGTACAGATTCTTGTTATCGCGAGCCTTGTACAGTTTGTTGAGATAGTACTCAAGAAGTTCATCCCGGGTCTCTACAACGCACTCGGTATCTACCTTCCCCTCATCACAACAAACTGCGCCGTACTCGGTGTTGTACAGCTCAACGTACAGAACAGCTACGGTTTCCTGCCTTCAATCATAAACGCTCTCGGCGGCGGTATCGGTTTCATGGTAGCAATGCTCATGTTCTCCGGTGTCCGTGAGAGACTCGAAGGCAATGACTATCCCAAGTTCTGGGACGGTCTTCCCATCACACTCGTTGCTGCCGCTATAACAGCCTGCTCATTCCTCGGATTCACAGGTCTTGTTGAAGGCATCTTCGGAGCATAAGAAAGGAAGGTAATGTATTATGTCACCAATTCTCTTGGCTGTAATTATCGTTGCCGTTATAGGTCTTGTGCTCGGTCTCGTACTCGCCATAGCTTCAATAGTCATGGCTGTACCCGTAGATGAGAAAGCGGAAGCAATCCAGGAAGTACTCGCCGGTGCCAACTGCGGCGCCTGCGGTTACTCAGGATGTGCAGGTTACGCCTCCGCCCTTTCCAAGGGCGAGTGCACGGACTGCACGCTCTGCTCACCCGGTGGCGCCGACTGCGCAGCTGCAGTCGCTGAAATCATGGGCGTCGCCGCTGGTGAAATGAAACCCATGACGGCAGTTGTCATGTGCCACGGCACACCTGACAAGTGCGGCAACGCTATGAACTACCGCGGCGACATGAGCTGTAAGACTGCAGCTCAGCTCTTCGGCGGTCCCAAAGCCTGCAACTACGGTTGTCTCGGTCTCGGCGACTGCGTTAAGGCCTGCCCTTACGGCGCTTTGGAGCTTGTTGACGGCATAGCTAAGGTAAATCCCCTCGCATGTAAAGCATGTAAGATCTGTATCAAGACATGCCCGAAGGGCATCATTGACCTCGTACCTCTCTATGAGCAGAAAGCAATTAACTTCTGCATGAACAAGGACAAGGGTAATCTTACAAGCAAGCAGTGCACAGTCGGCTGTATCGGCTGTATGAAGTGCGTCAAGGCATGCCCTTCAGAAGCCATCAAAGTCGAGAACAACAACGCGACTGTTGACACCGAGAAGTGCATAGGCTGCGGCGCCTGCGTAGAAGGCTGCCCGAAGAAGTGCCTCGAGCTCGTTGCATACGGCTGCGCCAAATAATTCATTCAACAAATACGCCCTCCGACGGTCTCGTCGGAGGGCCTTTGTTTTTCCCATAACTACGTGCTTTATTTTTAGATTGTTAAAATAGTGAACAATTTTCGTATCGTTCACTTTATTTTCACAGAAAAGTTTGTTATATTTTTATCAATCCCGTTGACAGAGGCCTCCCGCAAGACTATAATATTCCTCGAAATCTTTAAACCTTTCGGAGGCAGAAAAATGGCAAGAGTTTACAATTTTTCGGCGGGTCCTTCCATGCTCCCCGAGTCAGTTTTAAACAGAGCTGCTGACGAGATGCTCGACTACAACGGCACGGGCGAATCGGTCATGGAGATGTCCCACCGCAGCAAGGAATACGACGCAATTATAAAGAACGCGGAAGCTCTCTTCCGCGAGCTTATGAATATACCGGACAACTACAAGGTCCTCTTCCTTCAGGGCGGCGCTTCCACACAGTTTGCCGCCATACCGCTCAACTTTATGAACGGTTCAAAGAAGGCCGACTATGTCGTATCCGGCCAGTGGTCCAACAAGGCCATGAAAGAGGCCCAGAAGTACGGCGATGTAAAAGTTGTCGCATCTTCAAAGGAGCAGAACTTCTCATGTGTTCCGGACGTACCGAAGTCCGAACTCCGTCCTGACGCAGACTATGTCTATGTCTGCTTAAATGAGACCGTACACGGCAACCTCATGAGGACCCTTCCGGACGTCGGAGACGTACCGCTCATCGCGGACATCTCATCCTGCTTCCTCTCGGAGCCCCTCGACGTCACGAAGTTCGGCATGGTATTCGGCGGCGCTCAGAAGAACATCGCTCCCGCCGGCCTCACCATCTGTATTATCCGTGAGGACCTCCTCGGCAACGCCAGAGAGGACACTCCCACAATGCTCGACTACAAGATCATGGCGGACAACGACTCCCTCTACAACACTCCGCCCTGCTATAACATATACATCTGTATGCTCGTCCTCGAGTGGATAAAGAAACTCGGCGGACTTGAGAAGATGAAGCAGCACAACGAGGCAAAGGCCAAGATTCTCTACGACTTCCTCGACGAATCAGAGATGTTTAAAGGCACGGTTGTGAAGAAGGACCGCTCCATCATGAACGTCCCCTTCGTAACCGACAGCGATGAACTCAACGCCGAGTTCATCAAGGCCTGCACCGAAAACGGCTTCATCAACATCAAGGGCCACCGCTCGGTAGGCGGCATGCGTGCCTCCATCTACAATGCGATGCCCATTGAGGGTGTTGAGAAACTCGTCGATTTCATGCGCGAGTTTGAACTCGAGCACAAGGAAGCAAAATAAGAGGTAATAAAAATGTATAAAATACTTACTTTAAATAAGATTTCACCTTACGGCCTCGACAACTTCGACCGCAAGACATACACATACGGCACGGAGATGGAGAATCCGGACGCAATAATCGTCCGCTCCGCCAAGATGCACGACATGGAGTTCTCACCGAACACCGTCGCTATCGCGCGCGCCGGCGCAGGCGTAAACAACATACCGCTTGAGCGCTGCGCGGAACAGGGTATTGTTGTTTTCAATACGCCCGGCGCGAACGCAAACGCGGTAAAGGAACTCACTATCTGCGGTCTCTTCCTCGCAAGCCGCAAAGTCATTGCCGCGACAGAGTTTGCAAAAGGCCTCAAGGACACACCCGATGAGGACGTCGCAAAGCAGGCCGAAAACGGCAAGGGCGCCTTCGCAGGCCCTGAAATCAAGGGCAAGAAGCTCGGCGTCATAGGCCTCGGTGCCATAGGCGTTCTCGTCGCGAACGCGGCGAAGAACCTCGGCATGGAAGTATACGGCTATGACCCCTACCTCTCGGTAGATGCTGCCTGGAGCCTCTCACACTCAGTCCACCATGCGAAATCAACGCAGGAGATTTTTGCGACGTGTGACTACATCACCATACACGTACCGCTCAACAATGAGACACGCGACCTCATCAATGACTCGTCAATTGCCGGTATGAAGGACGGCGTCCGCATCTTAAACTTCTCGCGCGGCGAGCTCGTCAACACCGATGACATAATCGAGGCCCTCGGCACGGGCAAAGTGGCCGCCTACGTCACCGATTTCATCAACGAGAAGCTCATCGGTGTACCCGGCGTAGTCGCCATCCCGCACCTCGGCGCATCAACTCCCGAATCCGAGGACAACTGCGCTCGCATGGCCGCGCTCGAGCTTGTGAACTACCTTGAAAACGGCAATATCAGAAACTCGGTCAACATGCCCAATTCGGTCATGGACAGAAACACCGCTTTCCGCGTATGTATCATCCACAAGAACATCCCGAATATGCTGACCCAGATAACAACGGTATTTACAAACGCAAACATAAACATCGTCGACCTTTCCAACCGTTCAAAGGGCGACTACGCCTATACGATGATAGACATCGACGAATATGTCCACACGGAGCTTGTGGAACAGATCAAGGCTATCGACGGAGTAATCCGTATAAGAGTTATAAAATAATTAAAAGGAGAAAGAATAATGAGTTCATTCAAGGATCTTCGAATCGTAGACAACTTTTATCAGACCTCGCTCTTCTTCCCCATGCCTACGGTTTGTATCTCAACAATCAACCCCGACGGCAGCACAAACATCGGCTCATACTCACTCGTTTTCCCGTACTATGTAGCCGGCCGTGACTACTATGCAATGGTACTCAACTGCCGCAACAACTCGAACACATGCCAGAACATCCTTCGCACGAAGAAGCTTGCCATCAACTTCATCCCCGATGACAAGAAGTACTTCAAAGAGGCCGTCCGTCTCGGATTCCCCGGCCCTTCCGAAGAGAAGATGCCTGACGCATGGTTCAAGATGGAACCCGGTCTTGCAGACCCCTCAGACAAGGAGCGTCCTCCGGTAATGAAGGATGCCTTCCAGGTTATAGAATGCACATGGGATGACAGCCTTGAGGACGGCGGCAGATGGAAGGCCGGCGAGATGGACGGCTATGAAGGCCCGTTCAACAACTTCAACGGCATCACCTCAAAGTTCGGTGCAACCTTCATCCTGAAGATTGACAAGATTCTCATGAAAGAGAAATACTACAACGCAATCGTCAACGGCGTTGAGGCCGGCGACTTCCCGCCCGTACCTGTTGACTACGGCTACCGTGATTCCAAGAACTTCTGGTACACACCGTTCCCGAAGTTCAAGAAGCCTCACGCCGAGCCCATCCCGGCAGCAAAGGAAGTTGACCTCGCGTCTCTCCGCTACGCTGCCGACCGCTGCGACGACAAAATCAAGTTCACGGATGAAGCCCTCAAAAACTTCGTCAAGGTCCCGAGACCCTTCCTCAAGACAGTCCTCATGGGCTGCGTTGACTGGGCAAAGGAAAACGGCGTAGAACTCATCGACGATGAACACGTAAAGATCATCAACGACAAGCGCAACGCCGAGAAGCAGGCCAAGAAAAAGAAATAAGCAAACAAAAAGCCGCAGGCCGGAGGCCTGCGGCTTTATCATTTTTTAAACCAAATTGTTCACCTGACGGAGATCGAACAGATCACACATATAGGTTTTTATTTGTTTTCTCGTGTATTCCTTCTTGTAATAGAAAGTCTGATTGAAAATCTCAAGGAAGCCGTTTATGTAGTTGTTGAAAAGAACCTCATAGGGGAAATCAAAATTCTTGTCACGCGTACAATTATCGGCAACTATCTCTCCTATTTCATACATACACTGACGAACCAGCTGATGGAAGGTTCCGTTCATGGGATTATGAATAACGATTTTGCTGATTATTGATTTGTAGTCATCAATAAAGTCACACACACGCTCAGAGTAATCCTCAATATTGTCATAGTGATTCATCTTGACATCCATCTCCGGATAGTAACCGTAGATGATATGGAAGAAAGCCCAGCGGAAAACATCATACTTATCTTCAAAATAATTGTAAAATGTTGAATGCGGTATGAGACTCAGGCGACAGATTTCACGGACGGTTATGTCATCAAAATTCTTCTTTGAAAGAAGAAGGAAGAATGCGTTGGTAACCATCTGTGTCGTGCGTTTTTGTGATGTAGTCAGATTGTTACGAAAATCCAGTTTCATAATATCACCTCGAGATGCTGCAAAAATATTTTAGTGGATTTCAACAAACAAATCAATAATTCTTGTATCCAAATTTGGAATACAATGGCGCAAGTGTCCAAATCGGGACACTTATGATTTTTTATTTTGAAACTTTTTACAAACCTTAAATCATAATTAAATAGGTATTTTTGTCGCGTAATGACAAATAAATAAAGGAGGAAAAAATATGGTTGATTTAAGTAAGCTTGAGAAGACCTATACCGGTGCACCGAACCTCATGGATCTTACTCAGGAAGAGCTGATGGAAGTCTTTCTGACTCTTGAGCCTCCGACGCTGGATGAGTTCCAGGGCGAGTTCCACAGCACCAAGCTTTCTCACCACAGCAGACGAGACTATTGGGAGTGGCATCTCTCCTGCGACAATCCCCTGCTTAACCCCGAATGGATAGGCAAGGCATTCCGCAAGATAGATGATGAACACGGTACCGGCTACAACCTGTTCAGAAAGACCAATGGTAAGCTCTATCAGGACGGCCCGATGTACACGACAATCGCTCCGTCAAGATACGACGGCAAGCCCTCGTTCACGCTTATCTACGGCGCTTATCACTCAATAATCACTTTCACGCAGATGGTCGATGAAGTCAGAAAAGTATGCGACGGCACTTATCTTCTCATCGGAACTTACAGAGGCGTTTTCAAAGGCGCGAAGATGAGACCGCACTTCTGGCTCATTGAGGGTCCTTATCAGGCATATCGCGGCGACTGCAAGAACAAGCCGAGAAAATTCGATATCGCCAAGGAAATCCCTCACTACAAAAAGAACATCAAAAAAATGAAGTAGGAGATACCATGAGTTACGAAAAACTGTTCACACCCGGAAAAATCGGCAATGTGGAAATTCCCAACAGAATCGTTATGGTTCCCATGGGAGTTGACGTTGCCGAGCCGAACGGAAAGGTCGGGCAGAGGTGGATTGACTACTATGACGCACGTTCAAAGGACGGCGTAGGACTCATAATCACCGGTATTGTCCGCGTAAACGAGTCAAACGGCGTAGGCCTTCCCTTCCAGGTTTCAATGTCAAAGGACGCGAACATCGAGTCCCTGAGAAAGGGCATTGAAAAGGTACATGCCAACGGCTCGAAAATCTTCGTTCAGCTTCATCACGCGGGACGCCAGAACATCCCGCTTCTTCAGACAATCTGGGGTCTTATGGAGATGGGTGACCCCATCCCCCACTACTGGGACTATATGCTTCCCTTCGGAAGGAAGCTCATGTCAGTAGGCTATCCTCTCCTTGAGGAAAACCCCTTCCTGCTGAAATATCAGAAATACTTCTTCCGCTCAACTGTCAGCGCGTCCAAGGTCCCGCTTGACCCGACACGCGCAGGCTCCATGCCCTCAAGGGCACGCGCTCTTTCAATCCCGGAGATAAAAAAACTGGAACGCCAGTTTATCAAAGCTGCGGGACGTGTAAAGAAAGCCGGCGCAGACGGCGTTGAACTTCACGCCTCTCACGGTTATCTCATTCAGCAGTTCCTGTCACCGCACACGAACCGCAGAAAAGACAGATACGGCGGAAGCCTTGAGAACAGAATGAGATTCCTTCTCGAACTCATCGAGGGCGTACGCAAGGAATGCGGCCCTGATTTCCCCATAAGCGTAAGGCTTACGGTTGATGAGTTCTATGCAAGTATTGGCGAGCCCGGCAAGGGTCTCCAGATGGACGAGGGTATCGAGATAGCCAAGCGCCTTGAAAAGGCCGGTATAGACGTCCTCGACCTCTCCTGCGGCGGTTATGAGACTCCCAACCGCACGGTTGAACCCATGAGCGTTCCCGCAGGCTGGCGTGCATATTTTGTAAAGGCCGTAAAGGAAGCCGTAAACATTCCCGTCATCGCGGTCGGCGTCATCCGTGATCCCGATCAGGCTGAAAAGCTTCTCGAAGACGGAGTACAGGACTTCATCGGTCTCGGCCGCCCGCTCCTTGCCGACCCCGAATGGGCAAAGAAGGCAAAGGAAGGCCGTCCGCAGGATATCCAGCGCTGCATAGGCTGCCTGGCCTGCTTCCAGACACTGGTTGAAAATGCTTTCCAGTTCTATCCGACAGAATGCGCACTCAATCCGCGTTGCTGCCGTGAGATTGAATACAAGAATCTTCCAAAAGACGGCGCAGGCAAAAAGGTTGTCGTCATCGGTGCAGGTCCGTCCGGTCTGACCGCCGCACGCGAACTCGCCAACAGAGACTTCGATGTAGTCGTACTTGAGAAGGAGAGTTGCTCCGGCGGACAGCTCAATGCCGCAAACAAGCCTCCTCACAAGGAGAAGATGAACTGGGCCATTGAGGATCTCACCCACCGTGCGGAACTTGCAGGTGCCAAGATTCTCTATGACCAGAAGGTCGACGAGAAGTCACTCAAAAAGCTCAATCCTTATGCCATAGTTGTCGCAACTGGCGGCAAGGCAGGCGTTCCGAAGAGTATCCCCGGCGCAGACAAAAAGAATGTCATGACCGGTGCTGATGCCATGATGCAACAGCTTAAGCTCACGGATAAGGATATCGTTGTAGTAGGCACGGGTCTCACCGGTATGGAGACCGCCGAGTACTTCATGGACCAGGATAACAGAATCACCATGGTCGAGATGCAGGACAAGGTAGGCCCCGGCATATACACCCTTCTCTACTATGATCTCTATCCGAAACTTGCCGACAACGGCGTACAGTTCCTCACTTCTTCCAAGCTCACCGAAGTCGGTGACGGCGAAGTTGTAGTGGAGAACAAGTTCGGATCGAAACTCAGACCCAAGGCCGACTATGTATTCTTTGCAACAGGCGTCAGAAGCCAGAACGAGCTTGTTGATGTAGCAAAGAAAGTCTGCAACAAGGTCTATGCTGTAGGCGACGCCGACAAAGTCGGAACAATCCGCGGTGCTACACGCAGCGCATTTGAGACCGCAGCAAAAATTCACTGATTATCATTTTAAAAGGGAGAATAGTTTATGAATATTATTATCGTTACCGGTGCTGCCGGCGGAATAGGCAAAGAGTTTATCAGACAGCTTAAGGACGAAAAAGGCATTGATGAGATCTGGGCTGTAGGTCGTACAGCTTCCAAACTCGAGAAACTTAAGGAAGAGTTCGGCGACAAGATCGTTCCCTGCGAAGTAGATGTAACAAGTGATGCAGACATGATGGCTTTCCAGGAGACTCTCAAAGAGAAAAAACCTACCATCAAATGGCTTATCAACTGCGCAGGCACACGTGCTCTCTATAAGCCCGGTGCTGACCTTCCCCGTTTCCTTGCTACAATCCGTACCAACGGTGTCGGCAATATTGCAATGTGCTATATCTGTATCCCTTACCTCAAGAAGGGCTCTATCCTTCTTAACGTATCTTCAGCTGCAAGCTTCCAGCCCCTCCCGTTCAACAACACTTATGCTGCTTCCAAGGTTGCCCTTCGCTTCTACACCAAGGGTCTTGAGAGAGAGCTTAAGGGCAAGGGCATCAAGATCACTTGCTGCTGCCCGGGTTGGGTTGACACGGAACTCATGCAGTTCAAAGATGATGAGCTTTCCCCCATTATCAAGCTCCCCGGCGTTACAACAGGCCCTCACGTAGCAAAGAAGGCTATCAAGGACGCCCGCAGAGGCAAGTCCATCTGCTTCCCGACACTCAAGGTTCACAGGGACTACTATCTCACCAAGTTCCTGCCCGGCAGAGTTGTTCTCTGGTATGCTGAACACATTGAGTGCGACAACGTTAAGGCTGTTGACGGTAAGGGTATCTACACCTGATTTTATCACGGAGGAAAATGTATTATGTACGAACTTCTTCAGGATAAAACAATCCAGACCATTTCCTGTTTTACAAGCCTCGCAATGTGGCTCGGCAGTTTCATAATCACTGCCGTAAAGAAAAACCCCATAACCATATTCCTTATGGTAGGAGCCCACACAACACAGTCGCTCGTTATCGGCATCAAGACCGGCAAACGTGACGGTCTCGACATGCTGACATCCCTTTCAAAATGTCTGTGCTACGGTTTTGCATGGTGGCTTCCCCTTCTTCTTAAACTCAACAAAGAAGGAAAGTAAGGAATAACAAAAAAGCCGCAGGCCTTAAGCCTGCGGCTTATCTTTATATCGATTAATCTTCAGGGTCGTATTCGATTATATCGCCCGGCTGACAATCCAGCGCCTCACAGAGGGCGACAAGCGTGGAAAAGCGGATGGCGCTCACATGGCCGTTCTTGAGTTTCGAGAGGTTGACATTTGCCACGCCCACCTTCTCTGAAAGCTCATTAAGACTCATCTTACGATCCGCCATGACACGATCAAGTCTTAAAACTATCTTTCCCATGATATCACCTCTTAAAGTGTCTCGTCAGCTTCCTGCTGGAGTTCTGCGCCGTATTTGAATATCATTACAAGGACATAGACTACCGCAACAAGGAGTACCACACCGAAGTCTATGTTGAAGTTGAACATGTTGCCGGTGTTGAATGAATCCCAGAAACCCTTGGTAATCATGGAAAGTATTGCAACCGGAACAAGTGAATTCGCGAATGTTGTCATGCGCTTGATAACGTCCTCAGCGAAAGGAGTCTCACATGTGCTCATGATCTTCATCAGGTTTCTGAACATGAAGAGCGCGAAAATGATGCAGCCTATGTAAACCAGTGTGACAACAAGGTTACCTATGAGATTCTTTGTTGTAAGAGTAATCTCATTTGTCTTTGCGTTTACCGAGTAGCCGTTATCAATCTGAGTTACGGTAATCTCAGAGATGTCCTCATCATTAACCTTGATTGTCTGACCGTCATATTTTGCGAGTTCCTCAATGTTTTCAAGATCTCCGACTGACATATAGTTCTTGAGCTTGTCAAAGATGTTGCCGTTTGAAGTTACATCAAAGTTTGTCTGAACCTTTACGTTTACTTCCTGCTTGGAAACTGCGATTGCCGCCGCTGTGCCGATGGCCGTCATTACAAATGCGCTTATTGCAATTATGATAAGGAAGATTGTAATGTAGCGGCCGAACTTGCCTGCTGTATTGATGTTCTTGATTCTTGAGTTGTTCATTTTGTTTTCCTCCAAAAAATTAATTTTTTAACGATAGTCGTCAACTGCTTACGAGTTCATTCTACCACACTTTTTATCTTTGTCAACACTTTTTTAACGAAAAACATTAAAAATTTTATTTTCGCATAAAAATAGCCTTCTCCCCGGGGGAGAAGGCTTGTATTCTAATATGTATTTTATTTAATTATGGTCTCTGCCAGGGCCACGAGGAGCGGCAGCGTCAGAAGAGAGAGCAATGTCGAGACGGACATAAGACGGGCGCCGAGTTCGGCGTCCTTGTCATAAAGGGTCGCGAACATTGCCGTATTTGCCGCTGTGGGCGCCGCTGCCGCGATTGTGCATACGACAGCCACTACCGGATCAATCTTGGCAAAATACATCATACCGAGCGCTGCAGCGGGTATAAGAATAAGTTTATAAAAAGCTATAAGGTACTGTTTCTTATCAGACAGCATTGTCTTAATACTTAAATTACCTAAATAATAACCGATTACAATCATCGGAAGAGGAGTGTTCAGCGCCGCGAGATACTCAATGGGTGTGCCGATAATCTCAGGCAGTTTAATGTGAGCAAAGAAAATTACAAGACCGAGTGCAGTTCCTATTACACCCGGATTTATTATCGCGGTCTTTACATTTATCTCATTCTTATTGCCGCTCATGAGCCATATGCCGTAGGTCCAGGCGAACAGGTTGAACACGGCTATGTACATTGCGCCGTAGAACACGCCTGTCGGACCGAGCACGGCATACTCGAGCGGCAGCGCCATAAAGCCGCAGTTGCCGAAGACAACCGCATATCTGTAAATACGCTCCCTGTCCGCATCCTTGTCCTTTACGCACAGATGCACAAAGGCGATTGAGACCGCAAATGTAAGGGCCGCGACAAGGGCGGTAATGAAGAGACCCGGTATAAGTGAGGGGTCCGATTCCGTGGCAAACGAATTGATGATTACGCAGGGCGTGACGAAATAGAGCACAATATTCGTTATGCTCTTGACCGACTTCGCATCGAGCCAGTGAACCTTATTGCAGATGACGCCGAGCGCCATAAGTATAAACAATATGAGGACCTGTCGTCCTACAATCAAGAGATTGGAAAGCAAGAAATACACCGCCTTTATGCGGATTATTTTAACACCTAAACTCCTTGCAAACAAGAAAAAGTTCTTTTATAATTATAATGTTAGTTAAAATTTTAACCCGAGGGAGAGAAATCTATGAAGAAAAGCAATCAGAGAATCACAGCAATCCTGCTGGCGATTGTAATGATGTTTACCCTCTCCGGCTGTACAATAGTCGACATAGACTTCATGAAATACGGCTGGGACGGTATCGTAAACGGCATCGTCGTATGGATCAACCCGAACAGACAGGCTCAGCCTGCCGATGAGGGCACTCAGCCTGCTGACAATGCCGAAACTGCTGACGATGAAGACGCCGAAGCAGCTGACGAAGAAGATGCCGATGCTGCCGACAGCGATAAGGGCGGCAAGGACAAGAATTCCGGCAAGTCAAACTCCGGATCCAAGTCAAACAGCGGTTCTTCAAACTCCGGCTCAAAGGGCGGCTCATCAAGTTCAAACTCAAACAGCAACTCCCAGGGCGGTAATGCTTCCCAGGGCGGCAGCAGCTCACAGGGCGGCAACAGCTCACAGGGCGGAAGCAGCAGCGGTAACAGCGGCGGCAACAGTGGCGGTAACAGCGGTGGCAATAGCGGCGGCAACAGCGGCGGNNCGGCAACGACAGCACACCCGCAGCCATGACACAGTCTGAGATTCTCAATCTCTACAAGACCGCAGCCAACCAGGTTAAGAATATGTCTTCGGGCGTTTCCGTAACCTTCATTGACGAGACCTACAACCAGGTAGGCTCAGGCGATCCTCCGGCACTTGTAAAGACATTCTTCCCGACCGGCACAAAGGCCAAGAACAAGACCTACAACAAGCAGTCTGACATTCAGAAGAACTTTGTTGTTGAAAAGGAATCCTATGTCTGCGCTCTTACAGATGCTGACATCATTTCTGCCACAATCACTGAAAGCGGCAGCAACAAGATCATCACCATCCGCGTAAAGGACGACACAAACGATTCTCAGAACTACTCCAACAAGGCTATCTCCTCATCAGCACTCGCAAGTGTTGCCGGAACATTCACGGGCGGCATGACAATCAAGTGCTCCAACGTTTCGGTAAAAGCCACACTCGACTCAAGCAACAGACTCATAGCTCTTACCACAAACGGTCAGTATAACTTCGCAAAGGGCAGCGATGCCTTCAGCATGAGCCAGGTACAGAACTGGTCCATCAGCTACTGATAATAAAACAAGAACCCCTTCAGGCAAAACCTGAAGGGGTTTTATTTTTTTTACGGTGCTGCTGTCGTAGTCTCCGGAGGAGCAGCAGTAGTATCTGTTGTAGTTGCTGCCGTTGCTGCCTCTGTCGTAGTCTCAGGAGGCGCTGCAGTAGTCGACTTTGTCGTGCCCTGTGGCGCTGCCGTAGTTGTTGCAGTGTTTGCCTTGGTTGTTGCGGGAGCGGCTGTTGTGGCGGGCTCCTCACGACGCTGAGTGGTCGTTTCTCTGTAGAGTTCCTCCCAGAGGATGTACCAGGTCTCAGTGGTCGTCTCATCTGAGGGAGCCGTTGTCGTAGTTGTACTCTTTTCTTTGGCGTAGGTTGTGGCAGTCGCCATCTCATTGGCAAGTCTGGTGGCCGCACGGGCATTTGAAACGCTTGTCTTGAAAAGATGAAGACCGTATACGGACATGAGGCCTACAAGGATGTAGATTACAACATAGTGCCACTGGAATACAACGGGCTTTACGGGCTGCGGAAGAGGCTTCTTCTCGGGCTTCGGCTTTTCCTCCGCCTTGATCTCTTCAGCCTTGGGCTCTTCCTTCTTGGGTTCCTCTTTAGGCTCCTCTTTCTTCTTGGCCGGCTCTTTTTTCTTTGCCGGTTCTTTTTTCTTTGCCGGTTCCTTCTTCTCAGTGGTTTTCTTGCTTGTTGTTTTCTTGGCTGTATCTTTCTTGGCCGGCTCTTTCTTTTCGGTTGTCTTCTTACTTGTGGATTTCTTGGCTGTATCTTTCTTGGCTGTTTCTTTTTTTGTTGTTTCTTTCTTGGCCGGTTCTTTCTTCTCAGTAGTCTTCTTGGTTGTGGTTTTCTTTGTTGTCTCTTTCTTTTCGGTTGTCTTTTTGGTTGTAGTCTTCTTTGCTGTTTCTTTTTTAGCCGGTTCTTTTTTCTCGGTGGTCTTCTTGGCAGTCGACTTCTTTTCAGCCGGTTTGGTTTCTTTTTTGGTGGTCTCTTTTTTGGTCGTTGTCTTTTTCTTGGTTTCAGAGGAGGACTTAGTGGTGGATTTCTTCGTAGCTGCGGGCTTTTCGGCAGATTTGGTCGTCTTTTTGGCCGGTTTTTTCTCTTCTGTAAAGGCTTCTTCCTTTACAGGCTCGCTTTTCTTTGCCATTTTGTCCCCTCCTTTCCTTAAAAAACAACGTAGTTACTTGTGATATTTGCCGTTTGAATTGATCTGATATGCTCTGTAAATCTGTTCTTCAAGCATGATTCTGGCCAGGTGATGCGGGAAGGTCATTTCGGACATTGAGAGACGTATGTCGGCTCTGTTTTTTACATCGTCCGAGAGGCCGAGCGAGCCTCCGATTATGAAGGTGAGATTGCTCTTTCCCTCTGTCGCCTTTCTGCTGATCTCCTGTGCAAGTTTTTCCGAGGACATCTGTTTCCCCTCAATGCACATGGCATAGACGAAGGCGTCTTTTTCGATTTTGTTCAAGATTGCCCTGCCCTCTTCTTCGGGACCCTTCATGCTTTCGTCGAGTTCAATTATATTTAGTTTGCAAAATGCCGTCAACCTCTTGGCATATTCCTTCTGGGCATCTTTCAGATACTGCTCCTTGAGTTTGCCGACACAGATGATGTTGATTGTCTGCATTTCACACCTCCAGAATTGTCGGCTCGTCCCTGTTTGCGACTTCGAGTGTGAAGTCGGTGCCGAGGGTGGCGCCCTCGAGCATGAGTCGCGAGAGGGTCGTGTTGTACGCGAGTTCCGGGAAATTGTTCTCGAGACTTAAATGCGCGAGAACAATGTGCTCGGTACCGGTTTTTAAAAGCTCAGCCGAGGTCTCGGCCGAGGCGTCATTGCTCAGATGGCCGAAGTCGCCCAGAATCCTGCGCTTGAGCGGATACGGGTAGGGGCCGTTGGAGAGCATACCTACGTCGTGATTGGACTCGAGCAGTATTGCTTTCGAGCCTCTGACTCCGTCCATTGTCTCTTCGGTTACTATGCCCGTGTCCGTGACGACCGAGACCTTGTCGAGGTTCGGAAGCAGGACGCTGTAGCAGTGGGAGTCGATTACATCGTGCGAGGTCTTGTGTGACTCAATATGAAAACTGCCTATGTCGGCATAGTCCGAGATGGCGAATACGGGGAAGTCACCGTTTAAGTGACCGGCCTCATCAAGGATCTGAAGAGTGGGTTCGCTCGAGTACACGGGTATCTTATACTTATTGCAGAATACGCGCATTCCCTGGCAGTGGTCGCCGTGCTCGTGCGTAATGAAAAGAGCTTTGACCGCAGTAGGTTCAATACCTATTGCAGCCAAAGCGTTTACTATCGTTTTGCAGTTTTTGCCGGCATCTATGAGGATGCCTTCATGCTCCGTACCTATGTACGTCGCGTTTCCGGAACTGCCGGAAAAGAGAGAGCAGAATTTATACATCTTAGCCTGCCGTACGAACCTCGTGTGAGGGCTCGTCCTCAAAGCTTACTCTTTCGATGTCTGCGCCGATTCCCCTGAACTTCTCAACTACGGATTCGTAGCCGCGGTCGATGTAGACAACGTTCTCAATCTCAGTTGTGCCCTTTGCAACAAGGCCCGCGATTATCATGGCGGCACCTGCGCGAAGGTCATCGGCCTTGACCGGTGAACCATTCAGGTGATCAACACCCGTGATTACGGCAACCTTGCCGTTTACTTCAATCTCAGCGCCCATGCGCATGAGCTGATCGACATACTTGAAACGGTTGTCCCATACGCCCTCGGAAATTATGCTCGTACCTGTGGCACAGCAGAGAGCGACTGCGAACTGCGGCTGCATGTCCGTCGGAAAACCGGGGTGCGGCATCGTCTTGATGTTGCACTTTGTGAGATGACCGTCTGAGACGACACGGATGGAGTCATCATACTCGATGACTTCGGCGCCTGCCTCGATAAGTTTTGCCGAGATGGACTCAAGGTGCTTGGGAACTACATTTTTAACAAGCACGTCTCCGCCTGCTGCGGCAACAGCGGTCATATATGTTCCGGCCTCAATCTGGTCGGGAATAATCGAATAGTCACAGCCATGGAGGAAGGATACGCCGCGAATCTTGATGACGTCGGTACCTGCTCCGCGGATGTCTGCGCCCATTGAGTTCAGGAAGTTTGCAAGGTCAACTATGTGCGGCTCTTTCGCGGCGTTTTCAATGACCGTGAGACCGCGTGCCTTGACGGCTGCGAGCATGATGTTGATGGTGGCGCCGACGGAGACGACGTCCATGTAGATGGAGTTGCCCGTGAGCTGGTCTGCCGATGTATTTACAATGGCATTCTCTTCCATGGTTACGGTTGCGCCGAGGGCCTCAAAGCCTTTAAGGTGCTGGTCTATCGGACGGACACCGCCGAAGTTACAGCCGCCCGGCATGGCAACTCTTGCGGAGTTGCAACGACCGAGAAGCGCACCTATGAAGTAATAGGATGCGCGGAGATGACGGGTAAGTTCGTAGGGAACCGTGAAAGACTGTACCGTACGTGTATCTATCTCATAGGTGCACTCGTTAACAAGTTTAACTTTTGCACCCATGTTTTTGATTATTTTAAGCATAACGGTTACATCGCTTATGTTGGGGATGTTTTCTATACGACATACACCCTGAGCGAGCAACGTTGCCGGAAGGATAGCAACTGCGGAGTTTTTGGCGCCGCTTATATCAACTTCACCGTAGAGCTTGTTTCCCCCATTGATAACAAACTTCTCCAAGTGGTTAACACCTCAATTAAAATTTATTACAAATCAGTTACAAGTATATTACCACACAAAAACATAAAATTAAAGTATATTTATAAAAATTAATAATCTTTGTATATATTGCATATAATTTCCTGCATATCTTGTGGCAGAGGTGCATCCAGGATAATCTTACAATTTGTAAATGGTTGTAACAATTCCGCATGCCCGCAGTGAAGGGCCTGGCGGCATATATCGCTGCGCGGTTTTCCGTACATGGTGTCCCCCAGCAGCGGCATTTTAAGATGAGCGAAATGGACCCTTATCTGATGCGTGCGGCCGGTCTCCAGAGTGACCTTGAGGTACGAGGCTTCGGTGCCGTCCGGCAGAGTGCCGCTCGCAAGGACCTCGTAGTGCGTGAGGGCAAAGTCACCGCGCTCATCGACTGTCCGCACCGACTTTATCGGATCGGGGCGGAAGATGGGCGCCTCAATACTGCCGCCCTCACTGCAGATACCTTCGGCTATGGCGAAATATGTCTTGTCGATATTACCGGCAAGACGGTACGCGGCAAAGGCATTGAGAGCGCAGACAACGATGCCGGACGTACCCTTGTCAAGACGCCCCACGGCACGGAATTTCGCCTTCCTGCCCTTGCTCTTCAAGTACGCAGCGATGAGGTTTGCCAGGGTGTCACCCTGGTGGTTGTGGGTCGGGTGAACGGCGAGCATCGGCGGCTTATTTACGACGATGATATCGTCGTCCTCGTAGAGGATTTCAAGGTCGCCGAAATCCTCGCCGTCATACTCGGTGAGGCCCTCATCCATATCGTCATCCGGTATGTTAATCTCAAGCCTGTCACCCTCGTGCAGAAAGTCAACCGTCCTGGTGTGTTCGCCGTTTAGCATAAAGCCGTTTTCGGCAAGTTTCAGACTTCTTATCATACGTGAGGAAAGCCCTGCTTTTCCCTTGAGAAAATACAGGACTTTCTTTCCTTCATATTCACTTGGAATCACGTACTCAAGTGTTCTCATTTTTTCGCTTTCCGAAGGAGTTTCACAAAACGCATTTTAAGCTTCTTGGCCTTGGGCATGAACTCCTTGTAAATCCAGTATTTAAAGCGGTTTCCGACAAGTATGTACTCGCCGATGAACTCATAATATCTCGCTCCGAAAGAGAGCTTGAAATCCCTGATTCCCTTAAAGTTTTCACGCGGTTCCATGCGGCCGAGCGTGCCGTTTTCCATGGTCGGCGGATTAGGGTTTTCGCAGAGCACATATCCGAGGTCGTGGAAGTCCATGTTCTCAGCCACGCTCTCCTTGATTCTGAAGTAGTTGAGGAAGTGACTTGAACGCGTGTTGTTCCTGACGAGGTCGAGAGTGCCGCCGAAGACACAGGAGGCCGTGCCGCCGTACCTGATTGTGAGTCCTCCGGCAACAGCTATCTTCGCATTGTGCGGATAGTCTGAGGTCTCCTCAAGGCGCTGTTTGTAACTTGCGGAATTTTTCTCGATTATGTCTATCTCCTCGTGAAGTCCGCGCACCTTTTTCTCGGGCGCGTTCACAAGTTCCTTTAAAGCCTCTTCGCGTCTTAAGAGTCTCTCTTCTTCGAGCTGCTTGTCAACCGCTTTATCGTAGTAGACAAGGGAAATATCGGTATAATCCGAGAGGGTTTCAACAAGGTTTCTGACGTAGTTTTCATCCCTGTTTACAAAGGAATTTCTGTCAGATGTGTCGCCCATTACAGACATAAAATCCTCGAGAATCTGAGGATCTTTTTTTATGTCCTCCAAGGTGTATCTTCTGGCAAAAAGTCCGCGTGACGCGCCCACTCTGACGGAGTAGCGGACACCCTTCTCGCAGCCCTTCAGGATAGTCTCCGCCTCGATGATTTTTCCGTCGTCATCTTTGAGCGGAATCATCGTCTGGACGGGGTGTTTGTAGGTGTAGGAATCGAGGTCGGTATTGAGCTCGTATCCGAGTTTTGTAAAGAGGTTGTGAGCGGCGACTCCGCCCTCCTGTTCCTCGCCGTCAATGCGAAGGGGAATGAGCGGATCGACGATGACGCAGAAGGCTTTGTGTGCCTTCATCTCTGTCATCAGAAAATCGGAAAATGCCTTCTGAAGATTTTCATCTTTATAGTCGCAGACGGCGCCGCAGGGTATGTACCAGAGCTTACCGGCAAGCGGAAGTTTGCGCTCTAAAACGAGGGCTGTGAGCACGCGCTCGTCGCCGCAGAAACCCGCGTAGAAATAAGGTTTCCAGGCCTGCTTTACCCGAGGCCAGGCGCTCGTCTGCTGGTACTCTCCCTTATGGTCTTCGACAAACCTGTCGAAGGCCTCAAAGTCCGTCTCTTCACGGAAGGTGAAACCGAGTCCTTCGCGGACGGTCTCTATCTCCGAGTAGTGTACTTTTTCACCCTTTATCTTCTGGGCGACCTCGTGGCCCTTGCCGCAGAGGAGGAGTATGTCACCCTCCTGCAGCATGCTCATGGCATGGAGGACAGCCTCCCGTCTGTCGATTATAATTTCATACTTAGCATCCGGGTTTTCGTCGGTCAGGAAACCGGCTATCTCAGTGCAGATTTTTTCGGGATCCTCAAAGCCGGGATCGTCCGTTGTGATTATCGAATAGTCACAGAGTTTTGCGGCGGTGCGGCCCAGTTCCTCACGGCGCAGCTGAGCCCTGTCTCCGACGGAGCCGAAGAGGGCGATGATGCGCTTGAAATTGTAGTCTTTTATGGTCTCCACAAGGCTCTTTAAGGAGATGCCGTTGTGGGCATAATCTATGATGATGCCGTAGTCTTTCGACATGTATGCGACCTGGGCGCGGCCCGGCGCGCTGACCTTCTCAAGGGCCGCTCCGGCGGCCTTCAGGTCAATACCCAGAAGGTCGGCCACGGAGAGCGCCGCCAAAGCATTCTGCACCGAGAATCTGCCGGGCAGACTGACGCGGAAACGGCCCTCGTTTTCGCCGCGGCGGATGAGGTCAAACTCAACTCCGAGATACTTCTCTTCCCTGACGGGTTTTAAGTTTTCCCCGCGGAAATCGGCGCTGTTGTCAAAGCCGTAAAGGATCTTCTTTCCGGAGGCCGGACTTATCATGTCAGCGGTGTTCTCATCATCGGCGCAGCCCACTGCAGTGCTGCACATCTCAAAGAACTTCTTCTTGAATGAATAGTACTCCTCATACGACTCATGCTCCGCCCCGCCTATGTGGTCGGGAGAGATGTTCGTAAAGACTCCGCAGAAGAATTTCATGCCGTCCACGCGGTGCTGTTTCACACCGAGAGATGAGACCTCCATGGCGCAGACCTCAACCCCGTCATCCGCCATGCGGCGGAGGATTTTCTGAGTCTCGTAGGACTCCGGAGTGGTGTTGACGGTGGACGCAGTCCTGTCACCCCACGAGGCGCCTGTCGTGCCTATGAGTCCGGCCTTTACTCCGCAGGAATCAAGGAGCGTTTTTATGATAAATGTTGTTGTCGTTTTTCCCTTTGTACCGGTGATTCCGACGACTTTTACATCCCTTGAGGGATGGCCGAAAAAGTTGTCGGAGATAAGGGCGAGCGCGGCCCTTGTGTCGGACACGAGGAGGACGGTCGCGTCATCCGGCAGATTAATGCGTTTTTGCACGACAAAAACGCGGCATCCGCCTTCATACGCCTTCTCCGCGAAGTCGTGTCCGTCAGCCGCCGCGCCGCAAAGGCAGACGAAAACAGTGCCTTCGTTTGCCTTCCTCGAGTCATAGGCGATGTCCTTGATGTCAATGCCTTTTACATCGCCGTTTATGAGCTCATATTCAACGTTTTCAAATAACTGTTTCAGTTTCATACAAAAAATTATAGATTCCGCGCCGACTTATGTCAAGGCAACTCCCACTTGCATTTACATATGGTAAAATATATAATGAATTGATAAACTATGTTATTAAATTAACTAACTATATATATGGAGGCAACACAAGATGAAAGACCTTGCAACGAAGTACAACCCCTCCGAGGTCGAGGACCGTATATACGCGTCCTGGCTCGAAGGCAAATACTTTCATGCAAATCTTGACGAGAGCAAGAAACCGTACACAATCGTGATTCCGCCGCCGAACATCACCGGCCAGCTTCACATGGGTCACGCCCTCGACAACACACTGCAGGATATCCTCATCCGCTATCACAGGATGAAGGGTTTTGATACTTTATGGCTCCCCGGCACGGACCACGCGTCCATCGCCACGGAAGCAAAGATAGTTGAGGCCCTTAAAGCTGAGGGCATCACAAAGCAGGACCTCGGCCGCGAGGCCTTCCTCGAGCGCGCCTGGGACTGGAAGAAACAATACGGCGGCCGCATAGTCGAGCAGCTTAAGAAACTCGGCTCATCATGTGACTGGGACCGCGAGCGCTTCACACTCGACGAGGGCTGCTCAAAGGCAGTCGTCGAAGTCTTCAACCGCCTCTATGAAAAAGATCTCATCTACCGCGGCGAGCGCATCATCAACTGGTGCCCTCACTGCCTGACATCCATCTCGGACGCCGAGGTTGAGTACGAGGAGAAGGACGGTTCCTTCTGGCACCTCCGCTATCCCTTGGCCGACGGTTCAGGCGATGTAAAACTCGCCACAACCCGTCCGGAGACAATGTTCGGCGATACAGCAGTAGCCGTTCACCCGGACGACGAGCGTTACAAGCATCTCATAGGCAAGACGGTAATCCTGCCGATAATGAATAAGGAGATTCCGATAGTCGCCGACGAATATGTTGAGCCGGAATTCGGAACGGGTGTTGTTAAAATCACACCCGCACACGACCCCAACGACTTTGAGGTCGGGCTTCGTCATGACCTGCCGATAGTAAATGTCATGACTGACGACGGATTCATGAACGACCTGGTACCGGAGCAGTACAGGGGCATGGAAATCTACGAGTGCCGCAAGGCCCTCGTAAAACAGCTTGAGGAGGAAGGTTACCTCATCAAGGTTGAGCCGATGAAGCACAATGTCGGCACCTGCTACCGCTGCGGCACAGTTGTTGAGCCCCGCGTTTCAAAGCAGTGGTTCGTACGCATGGAACCCCTTGCAAAACCCGCCATCGACTGCGTAAAGAGCGGCAGGACAAAGTTCGTTCCCGACCGCTTCGATAAAATCTATTTCCACTGGATGGAAAACATCAAGGACTGGTGTATCTCCCGTCAGCTCTGGTGGGGCCACAGAATCCCCGCATGGTACTGCGACGACTGCGG
>DBWX01000014.1:111657-112553 GCA_002309175.1 Ruminococcaceae bacterium UBA1227 | reverse complement strand
GGCCCGTCCCTCATCATCGGCTACGCCCCCGGCGAGATGCACAGCATCAAGGGCGGCATGGTCAACTGCCAGGCCGAGATGAAGAAAGCCGTAGACTGCGGTTACTGGAACATGTTCCGCTACAACCCGGCTCTCAAGGCCGAAGGCAAGAATCCTTTCACTCTCGACTCCAAGGTTCCGGAGACAGAGGGCTACCGTGCATTCCTCATGAACGAGGCACGCTACAGCGCCCTTACACGCTCCTTCCCCGAGCGCGCAGAGGAACTCTTCACGGAGGCAGAGGAGAACGCGAAGGTCCGCTATGCACACCTTCAGAAACTCATCAAACTCTACAGCGAAGAAGAATAAGGAGGTCACAATATGGCAAACCAGTATGTAATGGCTCTTGACCAGGGTACCACAAGCTCCCGTGCCATCGTTTTCGACAAGCACGGCAATATCATCGCAAAGTCACAGCGTGAATTTGAGCAGCACTACCCGCAGGCAGGCTGGGTTGAGCACAACCCGATGGACATTCTCTTCTCAGAGTACCAGTCCATCTCAACCATCCTCTCCGACCCCGAAGCTCCGGTAACTGCCGAGGACATCGCCTGCATAGGTGTCACAAACCAGCGTGAGACAACAATCCTCTGGGACAAGACCACGGGACTGCCCATCTACAACGCTCCCGTATGGCAGTGCAGAAGAACCGCAGCCATGTGTG
Source organism: Ruminococcaceae bacterium UBA1227 (assembly GCA_002309175.1). GTDB lineage: Bacteria > Bacillota > Clostridia > Oscillospirales > Acutalibacteraceae > UBA1227. Next base: position 111,850 of record DBWX01000014.1, on the reverse strand, counting down.
AAGAACTCAAGGCACGCGGCCTCGAGAAGTACGTACGTGACCACACCGGTCTTCTTATCGACGCATATTTCTCAGCCACAAAAATCAAATGGCTCCTCGACAATGTCGAGGGCGCCAAAGAGCTCGCCGAAGAGGGCAAGCTTCTCTTCGGTACGGTTGAGACATGGCTTATCTGGAATCTCACCGGCGGCGC
>DBWX01000014.1:111219-111633 GCA_002309175.1 Ruminococcaceae bacterium UBA1227 | reverse complement strand
TACTCCAACGCTTCCCGCACGATGATATTCGATGTAGACAAGCTCGAATGGGACGAGTATCTCTGCAAGGAGATAGGCATCCCCATGAATATACTTCCCACACCCGTACCCTCTTCACAGGTTTACGGTTATGTGGCTCCCGACATCCAGGGTCTTGAGACTCTCGCCGGCACACCCATCTCGGGTGCCATCGGCGACCAGCCCGCCGCCCTCTTCGGACAGGCATGTTTCAACAAGGGCATGGCCAAGTCCACATACGGCACAGGCTGCTTCCTTCTCATGAACTCAGGTTCTGAGCGCGTTCACTCCAAGAACCAGCTCACAACAGGTGTCGCATGGTCAATTGACGGCAAGACAACATATGCCATCGAAGGCTCCGCCTTCAATGCAGGCTGCACCATCCAGTGGCTCCGC
>DBWX01000014.1:53603-111159 GCA_002309175.1 Ruminococcaceae bacterium UBA1227 | reverse complement strand
GTCCCGGCGTTCACCGGACTCGGCGCACCCTACTGGGATATGTACGCGCGCGGCTGTATTGTAGGTCTCACCAGAGGTGCCAACCGTGCACACTTCGCAAGAGCGGTACTCGAAGCCCTTGCATATCAGGTAGTTGACCTCATCAAAGCCATGGAAGACGACTCAGGCCTCTCCATCTCCTCACTCCGTGTCGACGGCGGCGCCTCAGTCTCAAATATAATGATGCAGATTCAGTCCGACTTCTTAAACTGCGAAGTCAACAGACCGAAGGTCGTTGAGACAACAGCCCTCGGCGCCGCTTATCTCGCAGGTCTCGCCTGCGGTGTCTGGAAGGATACCGACGAGATAGAAGCCAACAGACAGGTTGCCAAAATCTTCAAGCCCGACATGGACGCCGACAAGCGTGAAGTAATGTACAAGGGCTGGAAGAAGGCTGTAACAAGGGCTATGAGCTGGATCGATCCGGAATAAGGAGGAAAATATAATGGACAGAAACAACATGGATTTTGAAACGCTCCGCCGTTTCATGACAGACGCATTTACCGCCATCGGTGTTCCCGCCGATGAGGCCGCAATCGTTGCGGACGTACTTGTCGAGTCCGACAAGCGCGGTATCAACTCACACGGCGTAAACCGCTTCAAGCCCGTTTACATCGACAGAATCAACGCAGGCATCCAGTTTGCGAAGACAAATTTTGAAATCGTCAAAGAGACAGAAACAACGGCAGTTGTCGACGGTCACCACGGCATGGGCCAGGTTATCGGCCAGCGCTCAATGCAGATGGCTATTGATAAGGCCNNATCGGCTACAAGTCGATGTCAATGGCTATCGAAAAGGCCAAGAAATACGGTATGGGTATGGTTGCGGTCCGCAATTCCTGCCACTACGGTATTGCCGGTTACTATGCCTCCCAGGCTGCCAAGCAGGGCTGCATCGGCATCACCGGCACAAACGCACGTCCTTCAGTTGCTCCGACATTCGGTGTTGAAGGCATGTTCGGAACAAACCCGCTCACAGTAGGTATCCCCACTGATGAGGAGTTTGACTTCGTAATAGACTGCGCTACATCAATCACACAGAACGGTAAGATTGAGTACTACGAGCGCATCGGTGAAGACATTCATCCCGGTACCGTAATCGACATCGACGGCAATGCCGTTGAAGGCGATTCAGGTGTCGCTCTCAAAAAGATCCGTCAGGGCACAGCCGCTCTCACCACACTCGGCGGTATCGGCGAGGACCTCGGCGGTTACAAAGGCTATGGCTATGCCATGGTAATCGAGCTCCTCTCCTCTATCCTCCAGGACGGCTGGTACGGCAAGGACCTCGACGGCAAGGATGAAAACGGTAATATCCGCCCGTATCACCTCGGCCACTTCTTCATCGCAATAGACACAAACCACTTCCTCGGCGAAGAACTTGCCCGTAAAAAGGCCGGCGACATCCTCCGTGCCGTACGCGCTTCAAAGAAGCAGCCCGGTCACGACAGAATCTACACCGCAGGTGAAAAAGAGTGGGAAGTCTACAAGCAGAGACTTGTTGACGGCGTACCGATCACAGGCCCCGTACAGAAGGAATTCATGGCCGTACGTGACCAGTTCAACCTTGACTACAAGTTCCCCTGGGAGGACTAACCGATGAATTATGCAGAAGAATCCTTAAAGCTCCACTATGAGTGGAAAGGCAAGATTGAAGTTGTCTCCAGAGCCAAGGTTGACTCCAAAGAGGCCCTCTCTCTCGCTTATACACCGGGCGTTGCACAGCCCTGCCTTGAGATTCAGAAGGACATAGAGAAGTCCTATGAACTCACCCGCCGCTGGAACACCGTCGCCGTCATCACTGACGGTACGGCAGTTTTGGGTCTCGGTGACATAGGTCCCGAGGCGGGTATGCCCGTAATGGAAGGCAAATGCGTGCTCTTCAAAGAGTTCGGCGGCGTTGACGCCATACCTCTCTGCATCCGCTCCAAAGATGTCGACGAGATAGTAAAGACATGTGAACTTCTCCTCGGCTCTTTCGGCGGTGTAAACCTTGAGGACATCTCAGCTCCGAGATGCTTCGAGATTGAAAAGAGACTCAAGGAAGTATCGGATATTCCGATTTTCCACGACGACCAGCACGGCACAGCCGTTATCACACTTGCAGGTCTCATGAACGCTCTCAAACTCGTCGGCAAGGATATCAACAACATCAAGGTTGTAACATCAGGCGCAGGTGCCGCAGGTATTGCCATCATCCGCCTCCTCATTGCCAACGGTCTTAAAAACGTAATCATGACAGACCGCACCGGAGCCATCTACGAAGGCCGTGAAGGCCTCAACCCCATCAAGGAAGAGATGGCAAAGATCACGAACAGAAACATGGAAAAAGGCACCCTTGCGGAGGTTATAAAGGACGCTGACGTATTCATCGGCGTATCCGCACCGGGCACCCTCACTCAGGACATGGTAAGAACAATGGCCAAAGACCCGATTATCTTTGCCTGCGCAAACCCGACTCCCGAGATTTTCCCTGACGAAGCGAAAGCTGCCGGCGCAGCCGTTGTTTCCACAGGCCGTTCGGACTATCCGAACCAGGTAAACAACGTTCTTGCCTTCCCGGGCATCTTCCGCGGCGCTCTCGATGTTCGCGCATCCGACATAAATGACGCTATGAAGATTGCAGCGGCCCATGCACTCGCCGACCTCGTCTCACCCGACGAGCTCAATGCCGAGTACATTCTTCCCGCGGCCTTCGATCCCCGCGTCAAGGACGCCGTCGCCAAGGCGGTCGCCCAGGCTGCCCGCGACTCCGGCGTAGCCAGACTTTAATAAACAATAAGAAAAGCTCGCAAGCGAAAGCTTGCGAGCTTTTTTCATTTAATATTCTCAGTTCTGGGAAATTGCGTCGAACTTACACTTTTCGGCACAGGCGCCGCAGCCGAGGCAGGCTTCCTGGTCGATTACGTGAGGCTGCTTGACCTCACCTGAGATAGCCTCTGCAGGGCAGACCCTTGCACAGGCTGTGCAGCCCTTGCACTTCTCGGGATCGATGCTGTATTTGCCTTCAATCTTTTCCTGAGGAGCAGAAGCTGCGGGAGTTACGTCAGCGACGGCCTCCGAAGCAGCGGGTGCCGCTGCAGGTGCGGGCTTAGGCTCTTCCTTCTTCGGCTCGGGAGCAACATACTCGGGAACCGGAGCATCGGAATTATAGATAGCGTCGAATTTACACTTCTCCATGCAGACGCCGCAGCGGATGCACTGATCCTCATGAATTACATGAGGTTCCTTTACCTTGCCTTCAATTGCGCTTGCAGGGCAGTTGCGGGCACAGGATGTGCAGCCTTTGCACTTGTTCGGGTCTATACGTACGGGCTTGTCCCAGTCGATGTAAACGGGTTCACCCTCACCCGGAGGGTTCTTGAGCATATCGATTGCCTCAACCGGACATACGCGTGCGCATACGCCGCAGCCGATGCAGCGCTCAATATATGTTGTTGCGGGAAGTTCACGTCTCATACCGCGACGTGTGACTTTCTTTGCGAGAGTAAAGAGGCTGACCGGGCAGTTATAAAGACAAGCCTTGCAGCCATAGCACTGATCATAGTTGATATAAGGTAAATAACTAGCCACGGCTCGGTACCTCCTTTATGAAGTTTTCAATAGGTCCGTCGAGGAAGTAAGGAAGGTTCAATGCTTCAACAGTCTCCTGAAGAGGAATACCTGTCTTCTCATCGAAGCCCGCGTTCTTCCAGACGCTCATGATCTTCGCGTCAATGGGTACCGTCTTACCGGCAACCTTACCTACCTTAAGAGGAGGCTCACCGACCATACGGGGATGAGGACGTGAATACCAGGGATCAAGACCCTGCTTGATATTGAACATATGACGTACAGTGAAAATACGTCTGCCTATCCACATGAGATCATCGGGAGTGTTGCCCCAGCCTGTTGCAGCCTCGGTCCACTCGAAGATCGGGTAGATAGCGGTACCGAGAAGGAAGCCGAAGTAGCATCCGCCGACACCGTCAACTATACGCTTGAAGTAAGCTGCGGCAAGTACCTTGAGGGACTCTGCGTCAGATACTTCCCACTCACCCTGTTTGCCGCCGACAAGAACTGCCGGAGGAGCCCAGGTAACCTTCTTCCAGAGATGCATACAGCCGTAGTAAAGTGAACCACCGGTTGTATGACGGGAAGGAGTCGCGTCTATAGCGTAGAGTGTAGCCTGCTGAGGGTCAGGACGTGAGTCATGCATCGGGGGCTCCATACCTCCGCCGTGAACTGCGTACTGTGCAAACTCAGGTCCTAAGATTTCAACCGCTCTCTTACAGCCGTCGGCAAGTACATCGCCTATGCCTTCGCGGTGAACAATCATCTTCATGAGCCTGATGATTGCGTCGGCGTCACCCCAGTGAAGCGGGAATCCGACATCTGACTCTTTAAGAAGGCCGTTCTCGTATGCCTCTATGGCCATACCTATTGTACCGCCGACAGAGATGGCGTCCATACCGGCACGATTAAGATACTCGTTGATGAAGAGCATCGCATCGTTATCCTCATTGAGAAGGAATCCGGTGTAGTCCCACTGTGACTCGTACTCGGGCTTATGTACTCTTGAGTAGCCCTGATCGTTGTGTTTGATGTGTGATATGTCAAGCTCGCCGCCGCAGCCGTACATACATGAATAGCAGTAATAGCGGTTGGTCTGGAGTTTGAGCATATGCGAACCGTCGGTCTTGTTGAGTGCGCGGACATGGAAGTCCTCTTTCTGTGAACCGCTCCAGTTCTTTACGGGAGCCTCACCGGTCTGTCCGGCGAACTGTGAGGAACCGCCGGTTCCCCATGTTCCCATGAGAACACCTGTCATGATTCCGTCGGGTGACAGCTGAATCTCGGGAAGGAACTTGGCGACATGAAGAAGACCTGTCGGAATTTCCGGAGGCATAAACGCCATATTTGCACGCTTCGCGCACATCTTTGAAAGACGGCGGATTTCTGCCGGATTCTCACCCGAAACAGGCTTGTTGCCGGCAAAGCAGAGACCCTTAAGCTTCTTGGAACCCATAACACCGCCGACGCCCTGACGTGCCGCAATACGGCCGTTATCGTTGCAGACGCCTGCCATCCAGCTTAAGTTCTCACCGCCCCAGCCTATTGTACAGGCCTGAGGAATCTTCTTGCCCGGAACAGTGTTCTCTTCTACAAGCATCTTCTCTGCAACCGCGGCATCCTGTCCCCAGATGTGTGAAGCATCCTTGAGCACGGGGCCGTTGTCGTCGCAGTAAAGATATACGGGTGTGTCAGATGCACCGTGGAACGCGATTATGTCATAACCGCAGGCCTTGATAAACGGAGCAAAAGTACCACCGCAGTTTGCCTCACCGATACCGCCTGTCGAAGGCGATTTGGTGACGACCATCCAACGTCCGGTAATGCACGAACCGGTGCTTGTCAGAAGACCGGATGTAATGCAGAGGACATTGTCAGGACCCATCGGGTCAGCGCCGGCCGGGATATTTCTGTAGCACCACCACGCAGCAAGTCCCGCACCGGAGAGGAAGTTCTCGTAGATTTCATCCGCAACGTAGACATCCGTACAAGTCTTGTTTGTAAGATCTACCTTGAGGATCTTTCCACAATATCCTTTCATGATTAATCTCCCACTTTCTGTTTATTTAAAAATTACTGAACTTTTTTAACCGCCTCCTGACGGTGAAAAGGCGCTTATTACGTCGCCTTCTTTGAGGACCGTGTTCATAGGTACCTTCTCATAGTTCACGAGAAAAGGGAATACCTTTGCCCATGCCATCGGAAGTTTTACAATCTTTATGAACTGTCTTACCGTAGTTCCTTCCGGAACATCAATTGTTCCGTCCGGGTTCATCTTTGAAAAATCGCAAATTGCAGGACCGTGAAATTCTACTTTCAGAAAGCACACCTCCTCATTTTTGAAGACAAATATATTCATTTTATTATAACTTATATATTTATAATCCGCAATGATTGTTAATTTTTTAATATTGTTTACTTGTGCGATTTACATTGCTATAATAGGCATTGTTATTTTCATAAATCCCCGGAGGGAAGACCCATGTCAGACAGATATTCCAGACAGATTATGATTCCGGAATTCGGCGAGGACGGACAGCAGAAACTTGAAGACGCAAGCGTCCTTGTAATCGGTGCCGGAGGCCTCGGTACAACGCTCCTCTACCACCTTGCTGCTGCAGGCATAGGCACAATAGGAATCGCCGATAACGATATCGTAAACATCTCAAACCTGAACAGACAGTATATCCACTTTGAGAAGGATCTCGGAAGCCTCAAGGTTGTCTCCGCGGCGGAGAAGCTCAGGAAGTTCAACAGCAACATTCAGATTTTCCCGCTTGCAACGGCCATCTCAAAGGACAACGCCATCGACATCATAAGCCAGTATGACATAGTCGCCCTTGCAGTTGACAGTGTCCAGGCCAGGATGATAGTCAACGAGGCCTGCGTCCAGCTCGGCAAACCTTTCGTGGACGGCGGCATCAACGGTTTCATCGGCACCTCCGTATTCATCGAGCCCGGCAAGACACCCTGTCTCGCCTGCCTCTACGGCACGGAGCTGCCCCCGATAGAAAAGTTCAGCTCGCTTTCACCCGTTGTCGGAACCATCGCTTCAATAGAGGCCACATCGGTCATCCAGTACCTGCTCGGTCTCCCGGTTCCCCTCGCAGGCAAGCTTCTCTACTACAACGCGTTGCTCGCTGAATTTGAGCAGCTTCCGCTTGAGTTCAAGGAAGGCTGTCCCATCTGCGGCGGCAAAAAGAAATAAAAAGCAGTAATAAAAAACAAAACCCGAGGCAATCAGCCTCGGGTTTTAATTTGCTTATTTTAACTTAGAACTTCTTGGAAACTACGAATGCAGCACCTGCAACGAGAGCTACAACAGCCATTGCTGAGAAAGCAGCGTCGCCTGTGTTTGCAATTGTCTCCTCGTCAGCTGCGGGAGCAGCAGCAAGAGGTGTGGAGTCGTCGATAACTACTACTTCGTCAGTTGTGTCATCAGTAGGCTCAGCCTCTGTCTCGACGGGATCGTCAACCTGAGACTCACCCTCGTCGATCATCTCGTCTGTAGCTTCATCAGTTGTCGGGAAGTGAGCAGCGATGATGCAGTCCTCAGAGATGGGCTCGAACTCAGCAGACCAGTCGATTGTGATGCTTGAATCGATTACGAACTGCTTGTCGAAGATTGTCTTACCTGTGATCGGGTCAACAATAAGAACTTTGAAACCGTCCTGAGCGTCTCTTGTTACGGAAACATCCTGGTTGATGTCAACATAGATGCCTGAATCCCAGAGAGCTGTGTAGATGTTGTTCATGATGTTCTCAAGGTTGAACTGGTCAACTGTGGGAACTGTGGGAAGATTCCACTCCTTCTCCCATGTCCACTTGCCGTCCTTGTAAAGGAGGTAGTTATCATAGAGAGTGTTGCCTGATACGGGCTGGATGAGGTGGATTCTGTATCCGAATGTATTGTCGTTTTCTACTTCAATCTTATAGTCACGACCGTAAACAAGACCTGTGCCCTGGATACCCTTCTGTACGTTTGCAAGAATGCTTGCAAAATCAAGTGTGGGGATGAGAGATGTCATCTTCGGGGCAGCGAGGTTGGAAGCTGCGCGATTTGTTCTTGCTGTTGTGTTTGTGAAGCAAGCTGATGCAGAAACTGCTGTGATGCTGAGGATCATTGTGAGTGCAACTACAAGTGCAATTATCTTTCTCATGTCCGTTTTTCCTTTCAATCCCATTTTGAATAATCAACGGGGTTTTGTCTCCCTCGTTCTTACACGGCTATTATATAAGGGCGGTTCTCGGACAGTCAACCAAAAAGTGTCCATTAAATTCTTTTTCTGCATTTTATACAACTATCCTTCCACAATGCCCCTGTTTTTTGTTGTTAACAATGACGAAAATAATGAACAAAGCCCCTGATGTTCACATTTGACAGAAGTCGCGTCCGTTTCTATAATGTTATTGTTATTAAGATTTTGGAGGTTTTTTCACCATGAAAGCATCTGAAACAAGCGAGCGTTACGAAGGCAAACTTCGCGAGTGCTGCAACTATGCCGCAAGAACCGCGAAGAACTTCGCGGCGGACAGCAACTCAAAGAGACAGGCGTGCGGACCGGACGAGAAACTTCTCGCCGACACTCTGAAAGGGGACCTCTCCTCGTTCTGTGACACGGTCACCGAGGACAAGTTCACTGCCGATCAGACGGCATACATCCTCTCAAACCTGCTCATTTTCATCTTTATGATTCTCTCGGCAGCTGCCGGCATCTGTGCCTGCATCTTCCCGCAGTATTCCGTAATTCTTCTGATAGCCGCTGCTGTCCTGGCCTTCCTCTCCCTGCTGGGATTCTTCGGAGTCTTCGGCGGCACCTCCAAAAATGTTGAGGGACAGAACATATTCGCCGTAAGGAAACCCGAGGGCGAAACAAAGAAGCGCGTAATCCTGGAGGCGAATCTCGACGCCCCCTTCAAACGCAAGATCAGCCCGAAGACGGTCGTCATCTTAAAGACCGTAACTTTCATAGGTATTATTCTTTATCTTGTGTTCGACGTAGTTGAATTCCTGGTTCTGAAAGACCAGATTGATTTCTTCGCTTCCAAGTTCTTCACCTATATCAGCTTCCCTCTCGCACTCTTCGCTTTCATTCCCCTTGTGCTCTCCAGAAGCGTAATCGCAGGCGCATCCTTCCCCGGTGTCGTTGACAACCTTGTCGGATGCTACACTGCGGCAGGCGCCCTTCGCTATATGTCCGAGATGAACCTGCGCCTTAAGGAGACGGAGCTCTGCGTCCTCCTCACAGGCGCAAAGAACGCGAACCGCTCCGGCGCCCGCACATATTGCAAGTACCACTCCGAAGAGGATGCGGCCTTTGAGACCACGGTCATCTCGATCGACTCAATCTTCAATGCCGACACAATCACCGTTCTCTCCTCAGGCAAGCGCGCAACCGACGCCATTGCCGCCGCCTCGACAAATTCCGGAGTCGAAATCCTCAGCACAAGCCCCAAGTATATAAGAAAGAACGGCTCTATGAAAGCCTTTAAGAAGAGCAAATACGCATGCGCGACAATAACGAGTCTCGGCGACAGTCTCCCCGCCTATTTCGGAACTGACAAGGACACCGCTGAGAACATAAACGTAAAGGCGATTGAAAACACAATGAAACTCGCACTTGAGGCCGCGTACGCGATAGACGGCTGAACATGAAAATAAAAACCCGCTCCTGACCGGAGCGGGTTTCTTTTTATTTTATTTGCTTCTTGATCTCTTTTCGATTATATCGCGTGCAAGCGGCTCAAGAAGATTCATCAGCATGTCAGGAATACCGAAGGCCATGACCTTGATCATCTCAAAGACGGATCCGCTGTTGAACAGATGGACTATACCGTCAATCATGGCGTCTGAGACGGCACCGTGTGATACTGCGGTGATTCTCTTGAGAGGCAGGGTCATCAGTGAGTTGTAAACTACCGCGAACTGAACGGGATCCTCTATGACCATATCAACCAGTTCCTCGAGTCTGGGAAGGAGTTTCCTGCCCATCTCGGTATCTTTAAACTCATCAAGGCACTGGTCACGCGTTACGCGGTCATCCTTCCTTGACGGAACATAATCTGACGGATAGGCGCCGAAGATATCGACAAAGTCCTCTTCATCCACGTTCTTGATGTCAGCTGTCCAGTACTTGGGGGTAGCCTCTCTGTAGTCTATCTCGCCCGAGTTCTCTCTCGAATCGATATCAACCTGTGCGGTGAGACGGATGTCTGCAGAGGAGGAACCGACATATATGTCATATGTGCCGCCCTCGACAACGAAGCCCTTGAGAGTCGGTGAGTAGTACTCAAACGCGCTGCGGTCAAGTTCGATTGTGACCGTCTGGCTCTGGCCGGGATTTAAGTAAACTTTCGCAAACTCCTTGAGTTCCTTCTTTGCTCTGTAGACAAGTGAATCCTTAAGTCCGACATATACCTGTGCCGTCTCGGCTGCGCCGTAGCCGCCNNCCGCCGCTGTTGGTGATGGTAAATGTGAGCTGAAGTTTGTCGTTTGCGGTTATATTCTTTGAAGAGAGCGTGAGATCCGAATAATCAAAATGCGAATATGAGAGACCGTGTCCGAACGGGAAGAGTACCGGAACGCCCGCCTTCTCAAAATAGCGGTAACCGACATAGATGCTCTCTTTGTAGATGAGGTTGTTGTCGGGCTGTGTCTGGTAGTTCTCGGGACAGGGTGTGTCCTCAAAACGTACGGGGTATGTCTCGGGAAGCTTTCCGCTCGGAGAGACCTTGCCGGTGACTATGTCGTAGATTGCAGTACCCTGGGCCTCACCGAGAAGGTAGGTCTGGAGTATTGCTCCCGGGAGGTCAACCCAGGGCATCTCAACACAGCTGCCGGATGTGAGAATAACGGCAGTGTTCGGATTGGTTCTGCAGACAGCCTCAATAAGAGCGGTCTGTGCGGCAGGTATACCCATGCTGCGTCTGTCAGTGCCCTCGGCTGCGTCAATCTCGTCACAGCTTACAAACACAAGGGCAACATTTGCGGCGTTCGCGGCTGCGACCGCCTCGCTGATGAGCTTCTGATCGGGCTCTGCGGAATTATTGATGTCATAACCCTTCGCGTAGTAGTAGCCCATGCCCGCCGCCTTAAACGCGTCGATTACGCTTACGACTTTATATGAGTTGATACCGGCACTTCCGGCGCCCTGATACATGGGCTTTTCGGCGCGCTCACCGATAATGGCGACAGTAGCGCCCGGTCTGACGGGCAGTACGCCGTTGTTCTTGAGGAGAACCGGGCACTGCTCAGCCGTGACGCGCGCCACTTCATGGTCGCCGTCGAGATTGCGCTTCGGCGCAGGGCTCTTGAGCAGAGGCTCGGATTTATTGACAAGCTCGGCGACCTTCGTCGCGGCAACCTCGAGGTTTACTGCGTCAAAGCCGTCTTTTCTGAATGCCTTGGCAATCTTGCGCACATTTGCGTAACCTGAGCCCGGCATTTCAAGATCAAGGCCGTTCTCAAGACTTGTTACGCGGTCATTTACCGCCATCCAGTCGGAGACGGTGAGGCCCTGGAATCCCCATTCTCCGCGGAGAACATGTTCCATAAGCCATGAGTTCTCAGAGCAGTATGTGCCGTTGAGTTTGTTATATGCCATCATTATTGTCCAGGGCTGAGCCTTCTTGACGGCAATTTCAAAGCCGCGGAGGTAGATCTCGCGGAGAGCACGGTCGTCAACAAGCGAGTTTGAGACCATACGGCGGGTCTCGGTGCTGTTGGCGGCAAAGTGCTTGAGCGATGTACCGACGCCCTTTGCCTGTACGGCATTGATATATGCGGCAGCGAGTTCGCCGGCAAGAACCGGATCCTCGGAATAGTATTCGAAGTTTCTGCCGCAGAGGGGCGAACGCTTGATGTTGATACCGGGGCCTAAAAGGACCGATACGCGGTTCGCCTTGCAGTCATCGGCGAGAGTTCCGCCTATGTGCGCGAGCACGCCGCGGTCCCAGGAGGCTGCGAGCGCAGTCGCGGACGGGAAGCACACCGATGTGATTGTCTTATGTTTAACCTCTTTGCGAAGGCCGTTCGGGCCATCGCTCACCATAACGGAGGGCATACCGTACTTTACCGGCGCCCAGGTGTGCCAGAAGTCCGCGCCCGTGACAAGGCGTGCCTGCTCACGCAGGGACATGTGTTTTACGATTTCAGTATAATCCATAGATACGCTCCTCAATGAATTCGGGAATATATAAATATACAGATAAATTATACACATTATAAGAGTTCATATCAAGAAAAAAAGGCGACGGCAAAAGCCGTCGCCTTAAAGTCTTCGGTTATTCGTCAAAGCCGTCATCTATCTGCAGATAAGCTTCCGCTTCGCCAATCTCGATGGCATCGACCTTCTTCAATTTCTTGTTGATGATCTCATTTCTGTGCTGAGCTTCGCCAAGCACCTTTCCGGCATCGGTAATCTTGCTCTGCGCCTTGGCAAGAATCTCCTCGAACTTGCCGTACTGTGCCTTTGTCACGGAGAGGAGTTCCCTGACTTCATTCGCCTTTTCATTGATGGCTATGGCACGGAAGCCCATGGAGAGAGAATTTAAAAGCGCAGTGATAGTCGTGGGGCCCGCCACCATTATACCGTACTTGGACTGCACCTCCTCGGCAAGACCGTTCTTTGAGGAAGTGACCTCGGCATAGAGGCCCTCAGTCGCCAGGTACATGATGGCAAAAGGCGTAGTTACGGGCTCATTTATGTAAGCACTTATCTGTTTTGCCTCATCCTTTACGCGGGTTTCAAGGGCCTTTCTTGCGGCCTCAAGCGCCGGAGCGTCCGCCGCGTCAGCAGCCTCGCAGAGGCGCGCATAGTCCTCCATGGGAAACTTGCTGTCTATGGGCAGATAGGCAAATTTTGATGAATCCTCACCCGAGGGGATTTTGACGGCGAACTCGACACGGGCGAGTGAGCCCTGCCTTGTTGCGACGTTCTTCTCGTACATGCCGGGAATTGTCTGGTCCAGGATGGCCTCGAGCTGGACCTCGGCCCAGGTTCCGCGCGCCTTGACATTGGTCAGTATACGGTTGAGGCTCGAGACATTTGTCGTAACGCCGGCTGAGAGTTCCTTCATCTCACCGAGAGATTTATAGAGGTTTTCAAGCTGTTCCGAAACCGTCTTGAAAGAACTGTCAAGGCGCGTTGTGAGCGTCTTTGTGAGCTTTTCATCGACAGTCTGGCGCATCTCGTCGAGTTTCTTCTCGTTGCCCTCCCTGATTTCGGTGAGGGAACGGTTTATGCGGTCGCCGAGATTCATCTGGCTCTCAAGGCTCTTTTCGGAGAGCTCGGAAATCTGCTTTACTATGGCATCCTTGTTTCCCGCCGTCTCGACTCTCGAGCGATGGAATTCCTCAGATGTGACGCGGCCTACATCGCGTATCTTATCCTCCACGGAGCGGAAGGCGGCCGCCTGGTCTATCTGATCTATCTCGCCTATTTTTTTGCGATTCAAAAGCAGCAGAACAATGCACACAATGAGCAGAACTGCTATGAGCACAAGCAATATGGTAATCAGTGCCGAATTCATGCAAACACCCTTTCTTTGATAGATTTATTCTAGCATATATGGTAAAATATGTAAAAACAAAAAGGAGGTCTACTCCATTATACAACAACCCCGTGTCCTGAAAAACGGACTAATCATAATAATCTGCCTCACAATGTTAATAACTCTCACTGCCTGCGGCAAAAGCAAGTCAACCGCAATCAGTGCTCCCATAAATTACGTGCCGAACTGCTACGACCCGCAGATTGCGGAGGGCCTCGAACTTGAGACCATATTGAACAACTGCTTTGAGGGACTCGTACGGATTGACGCCTCGGGCAACATCCAGAAGGCTGCAGCGCAGGCCTGGACCGTCTCACCCGATGGTCTCATCTACACCTTCGCCCTGCGCGACGACGCCAAATGGTACGTCCCGAAAAGCGCGACAAAAGCCCTCGGCGAGGACTTTGTAAAGAGTCTCGACACGCGCGTCACGGCGGAGGATTTCGCATACGGCATCATGCGTGTTCTTGACAAGAACACGGGCTCGCCGTACGCCTATATGCTCGACGCCGTAAGCCGCGCCTATGCCACGGATGACGTGACCCTCGTCATCGAGCTTAAAAAGCCCTTTGAGGGTCTCCTGACCACTCTGGCGCTTCCCATCTGCATGCCGTGCAAAGAGGCATTTTTCAATGAGACAGCCGGCAGGTACGGACTCTCCACAAGCCTGCTGCTCTCAAACGGCCCCTTCTATCTGGGCCTCTTTGATGAAGATATCGGCGCCGTAACCTTAAAGAAAAACCCGGACTACAAAGGCTCGTACAGAGCTCTCTCCGACACAATCCGCCTCTTCGTTCCCGATGAGGAAAAGCCGCGTGAGTTCAGCATAAAGACTGCTTCACGCGACGAGACGACGGATCTCGGTCCGGAGTACAAGGTCTCGCATTACAAGAATGCCGTAAAGGCCTTCTGTTTCAACTGTTCGAATGAGACACTGAACACCTTCCGCAGCATACGCCTCGCGTTTGCGCACTCGACGGATATCGACGCCCTCGTCGGCAAGGGTATCTCCAGAGCGGAAGGCGTCATCCCTTCCGCCTGCCTTCTCCAGGCCGGCACATCCTACCGCGCGAACGCCAATGTCCTGCGCGGACCGGAATATGACCTCAGCAAGGCAGACGAAATCTACCGTGCCCTGAAAGAACGCAACGAGGCCCAGGAAATTCCGGACGACCTCACTCTCAACTTAAAGCTCGTCTGCCTCGAGAGCGACCTCGACAGCGTCAAAACCATAATGCAGGGCTGGCAGAAGACCTTCGGCGTCGCGCTGACCCTCACCTTTGAGTCCTTCGCGACCCAGGAGGAGCTTGACTCGGTCATAAACGAAGGCGACTATGATATCGCTTACACGACCATAGTCACCTCTGATTTCCTCGCGAGCGAGTATCTGAAGAACTTCACTTCAGACTCCGCAAAGAACATTATAAATCTTCAGAATCCCGAATTCGACAAACTCGTGAATTCGGCGCTGAGCTCCGAGGACTCCGACAAACTCACGGACATCCTCGTCGAGTGCGAGAACTATCTTCTGAACAATGCATATCTCATCCCCACCGTCAGCAGGGATACATACATCGTTCAGGACGAGACGGCGGCAGACGTGACGGTCCGCCCTTCCGGCTCAGTCTATGCTTTCTATAAATAATTATCTCTCATAAACTCCGGACTTGCCGCCGTCCTTGTAGAGAAGGCAGCAGTCGGAAATAACCATGCCGCGGTCGACCGCCTTACACATATCATAGATTGTGAGCGCGGCGACATTTGCGGCCGTGAGAGCTTCCATCTCCACCCCTGTCTTGTACGTGCAGGACACGGTGGAGATTATTTTTACCTGTGTGTCATTTATCGCCTCAAGGTCCACTGAGATCTTCTCAAGAGGAAGCGGATGGCACATCGGGATGAGTTCGAATGTGCGCTTTGCGGCCTGTATGCCCGCTATTCTTGCACAGGAGAACACATCGCCTTTTTTAATATTGCCCTCTTTTATAAGCTCAAGCGTCTCAGCCTTCATGGTGACGATCGCCTGGGCTTTTGCCGTTCTGTGGGTGTAATCCTTGTCGCCGACGTCAACCATGCGGGCGGCGCCTTTTTCATCGATATGGGTCAGTTCCATGTCTCATAGCCTCCCATCCTTGAAAGTCTCTCTTTAATCTCATCGCTGCGAAGTACGGAGAGGAACTTCTGAACCTTCTCACTGTCATACGCCTTCTCATCTATGAGGAAGTCATACTCCTCGTCGCAGACGGGTATGAAATCAAGGTCGTATGTCTTTGCTGCGGAGTAGATGCCGAGGCCGGCGTCAGCCGTACCCGAGGCAATCTGAGCCGCAACGGAAGTGTGAGTAAACTCTTCGCGCTCGTAACCGTAGAGGTCTGCGGGATCCATGCCGTTTTCTTTAAGCAGGAAATCACAGAGTATGCGCGTGCCCGCTCCCTTCTGACGGTTTACGTATGAAATGCCCTCGCGGGCGAGGTCTTTGAACTCTTTAATGCCCTTGGGATTGCCCTTTGCAACCATTATTCCCTGGACGCGCTTTACGCCTTTTTCGAGCTTTACTCCGCCGTTCGGGAAATATTTGGCGATGTAGCTGTCATTGTACGCACCCGTCTCCTCATCAAGGAGGTGGATGGCGCCCATCTGGGCCTCGCCGCGCTTTATCGCCATGATGGCGCCCATGGAACCGACATGCGAGGAGGAGACCACGGATTCATTGTCCGAAATCCTGAGGACATCTATGATCTCATCGATAAGCGGGTCATGGCTGCCGATTATGGTCAGCGTGTTGTCTATGTCGCTCTGCGGGCGAAGCAGTGTTACTTCTACAATATCGCCCGCCTCATATCCCTCACAGTCCTGCGGAATATCGATAATTCCGTCAGCCTTGACGAAAGAGGTGACAACGCCCGCTCCGCGGTTTAAGGGAGTGGCAATATATTCGCCCTTTTCGTTTATGCCCACTCTCGCCCTGACAAATTCCCTGTATTTCAGAGGAGATGTCATGACTCTGCCGAGAGAAGCTTTTATAACTGTCTGCTTGTGGAGATTTCTGCCCGTCATAATCTCTATGACCGGTCTTAAGATCTCCTCCAGGACAATTATGCCCGACACGGGATATCCCGGCACGCCGAGTATGGGCTTATTCTGCGAATAGCCCAAAATGGCGGGCTTGCCGGGCTTTATGGCAATGCCGTGGTAGAGCATGCGGCCGACCGTCGACACGGCGAGGGATGAGTAGTCATCCCTGCCCGCTGACGAGCCGGCATTTATGATGACGGCGTCGCACTCCGCGACAGCCGTCTCCACGGCATTTATAATCTCTTCCTTTTTATCTTTTACAATCGGATAGACCCTGGGCTCAGCGCCCCAGCTTTCCAGGATGCCCGAGAATATTGTCGAGTTGAATTCGATAATATCGCCCGGTTTCGGGTCGGAACAGGGCGGCACGATTTCATCGCCCGTCGGTATAATACCGACGACCGGCGCCTTCACAACGTCCACTTCCAGGACACCGCCCGCAAGCATGGCGCCGAGTGCCGCCGGAGTGATTTCCGTATATGACGGGAGAATCATATCACCCGCACAGACATCCTCGCCTATCTGGCGTACATGCTGCCAGGGAGTTGCCGCTCCGTAGAGCAATACATCTTCACCGTCGCGCACAACATCCTCTATCATTACAACGGCGTCCGTGCCTTCGGGCATCGGGTCGCCCGTGTCAACCTGTATGAACTGATCCTCCGTCAGACGCACGGGCGTGGTCTCTGTCGCGCCGAATGTGACATTTGCCATAAGCGCGATGCCGTCCATGGCAGAGGCGTTGTAATGAGGCGCGCAGATATGCGCATAGACCGCGTGCGCGGTCATGCGTCCCGCTGCCCTGAATACGGGGATGGTCTCCGATTTCGGTGCCAGCCCCTCGCTTTTGAGCACGGCAATATACGATTCCACCGCAATGTCGAGATCTTCATTTGTCAGATATTCATATTTCAAAACAGTTCCACCTCGACTTCCTCTCCGCCTCCTATACCCTCACAGTCCCTGCTGATTCTGATGAATCCGTCGACCTGTGAAAGTGTGCTTATAAGACCGGATTTTGTATAGACAGGCTCGGCATATTCCCTGCCGTCCTTTTCAACTATCTTTACACCCATACACTCCTCTCTTCCGTGATTGCTCGGAATCGAGAGTGTGACGGGCAGTCTCTTTTTCAGGACCATCTCCCTGTCTGCTCCGCTCATCGTGAGTATGAGCGGTTTTACAAAGAGGCTGAAAATATAAAATGCCGCAAGCGGATGTCCCGGAAGTCCGAAGCAGGGCTTACCTTCTATGCTTGCGCAGATAGTGGGCTTGCCCGGCTTTATGGCAATGCCGTGGAAGAGGACCTCACCGAGTTTGTCATAGACTTTGAATGTAGCGTCTTTGACACCGACCGAGCTTCCGCCGGAGACTATGACCATATCGAAGTTTTCAACGGCCTCTTTCACCTTGCTCTCAAGCAGAGGCAGGTCATCTCTGACAATACCGAAGCTGTAAGGCTCGCATCCGAGAGCACGGAGTGCGGCGCAGAGTTCATAGCTGTTGATATCTCTTACCTGTGCCCCTTCGGGCTTCTCTGATACGTCCACAAGTTCGTCTCCGGTGGACAGTACCGCAACCTTCAGTTTCTTATATACGCGGACAGAGGAGTAACCCATGGCAGCAAGCGCACCTATATGGCGGGCTGCCGGGCAGGTTCCTGCCTTTAAAACCTCGGCGCCGCATTTTACGTCATCACCTGTGAATGTGACATGTTGTCCCGGCGCAGAGGGTTTTAAAAGGGCGCGTGTGCCGTCCCCGTAGTCCTCTGAAAACTCAAGCATGACCATCGCATCCGCGCCCTTTGGCAGCTCGCCGCCGGTGGGCACATATGCGCATTGACCCTTCTCTATTTCAAATTCGGGAGTCACACCCATCAGGACTTCACCCTTGAAATCCAAAATGGCGGGAATGCTGTCGGAGCAGCCGAAGGTATCGGCAGCCTTCACCGCATATCCGTCAACGGTGGAACGGTTAAAGCCGGGGACATCCTCCTTTGAGGTTATGTCCTCAGCCAATATCCTGCCGGCCGATTCGGAAAGGGCGACCTCCTCCGTTTCGGTTCTCAGCATTCCGAAAGTATCGGATATGATTTTTTCAGCTTCAGCCGAAGTCTTAACAGTTAACATGGTTTACTTCCTTGCGCACTCTGATGCGTCACCGATAAGTATTTCTATACCGTGACGCAGGGGCTCGATTATTACCTCAAGGCTCTCTTTTACGGCCTTGGGTGAACCCGGCAGGTTGATTACCAGGGTGTTCTTTCTTATGCCGGCATATGCTCTGGAGAGCATTGCCTTGTTTGTAATCTGCATTGAGGCGGCACGCATGGCCTCGGGTATTCCGGGCACATCGCGGTGACAGACCGCCTTCGTGGCCTCAGGCGTGACATCGCGCTGTGAAAAACCCGTGCCGCCTGTGGTAAACAGGACGTTTGCCACGTCCTCATCTGCTATTCTCTTTATCTCTTTTCTTATCAGGTCAAAATCATCCGGTATGATTTTGTAATCCACAACCTCATAGCCGTAGGGTTCAATGAACTCCTTTATAGCGGGGCCGGACAGGTCCTCGCGCTCGCCCCTTGATCCCTTGTCGGACAGTGTAAGTACCGCAGCTTTTATTGTTTTCTTATCTTCGCTCATTTTCAGCCTCCGATTTTGCTCATATTCTTTTCTTCGATATGTTTTGCATCAAGCCAGTCGTTGAAAGTGTGTTCCTTCGGTTTCTTTTCGACAGTCTTTATTATAACATCTTTTATCTCTTCATCGGAAGCACCGGATCTCATGGCGTCACGGAGCGATGTGCCGATATCATACTGCAGGCAGAGTTTCAGAAAACCGTCCGCCGTCAGACGCACGCGGTTGCAGCTGCTGCAGAAGGCACAAGTCATAGCAGAGATGAATCCTATACATCCTTTAAACCCTTCGGGTCTGTAGTAGAGCGCCGGTCCGTGTCCCCTCGGTGCCGTATCAGGTGTCATCGGTCCGAAAGCCTCTTCAATCTGCCTCCTGATTTCCGCTCCCGGAACATACTTTTCAAAGTCATTCTTGCCTATCGGCATGTATTCGATAAATCTGACCGCAAGATTTCTGTCCCTTGCAAGTTCCGCCAGCGCGACAAACTCATCGTCATTGACGCCCTTCATCGCGACGACATTTATCTTCGTATTTATGCCGGCATCCAGACAGAGGTCTATTGCCTCAAGGACCACGGGAAGTCCCGTTCGTCTCGTAATACGGTCAAACTTCTCCGGGACGAGTGTGTCCAGACTGATATTGACGGCGTCGAGCCCGCCCTCTTTCAGGGAGGAGAACTTCTCGGGGAGAAGTATACCGTTCGTCGTAATTGATAAGGTCTCTATGCCGGGCATTGCCTTTATCTCGGCAACGAGACTCTCTATGCCGCGACGAACGAGCGGTTCCCCTCCGGTGAGGCGCACGTTTTTAATGCCGAGCTCCGCAAAAATGCGGACCAGCCTCACCGTCTCCTCATACGACAGGACATCTGCGTGTGCCATGGGCTCGACGCCCTCCTCGGGCATACAGTATGTGCAGCGCAGATTACACCTGTCGGTCACGGAGATTCTCAGATAATCAATGTTTCTGCCGAAACCGTCTCTCAAAATTTTCCCTCTCAATACTTCTCAGTCTCTGTTACACACTCGGTCTTTATCTTTCCGACAAGAAACTGAAGTCCGTCAATTACATGCGGGCGGATATCCCCGCCGATTAAAACATACATGATGTCGTCTCCGACGGAGAGTTCACCCGAAGCAAGCCATACCCGCACATAGTATATGCCGGGGAGTTTATACGCCTCTTCTATTGCGGCATTTACCTTCTCCTTGTCATAGGAGAAGACCATGCCGCTTACACTCTCGGAGTCCACGCCTTCGCGGACCTGCGCCTTGGCGGTCGCCCTCACCACACCGTTGTGCGTGAGGTACATGCCGCATTTTTCGGCCGACGGGTCCGCCTTGGCCTCCTCGAGCCATTTATTTAAATCAATCATATCTTTAACCTATTGTTATAACTACCTTGTTTGCGTGCTTGATTGACGCGCCCTGGTTGGTCTCAGTGATGAAACGGATAGGTCCGTCCGCATTGGCGACAAGACCTGAGTAGCCCTCGTCGTCTGTCGTGTCAACGAGCGGATAACCCTGGATTGCATAACAGACTATTATCGGCTTGCGCTGTCCGTTTGCGTCAACAATACCCTTCTGAAGCTGTTCGAGCGAGAAGATTGCAAGGAAGTCCTTTGAGTAGTTGTCCGTGGCATAGCCCGTTACGGATACCGGATTCGAGATATCGAAATCCTTGCCTGCTGTGGCCTCAAGAAGTCCCCAGAGATTGATACCCTCGCATGTGCCGAGGTCGAGTACAGAGTAGTCCGTGCGCTCGACGAGGTCGGTCATTCCCTCAAGGTCTTTAAGAGTGAACTCATATGCCTTCTCGGATGAGCTCGTCTTTACGACTACAGTGAACGGGGCCTCAAGGAATCCGGTGTAGAGATCGGAAGCCGTGTGATCCCAGCTGTTCATCTCGATTGTCGTGACCTCAACCTTCGTGACACCCTTCACCTGCTTGTCGGAAGTGACAATCATGAGAGGTCCGCCGTCCTTTTCCATGAGAGGTGCGCCCTCTTTGACAGCCTTTGCAACATCACCCTTGCCGAAGGCGAGGAGCGGAGTCACCTTGTCCTCACCGCCGCGCAGGTCACCGAGTTTGAATGTCTCGGTCTTACCGTCATCGGTTGTGAAGATGACTTCGTTTGCGTTGTATCTGATTCCCGTGGAAACGAGAAGGTCATAAATCGGGATGCCCCTGAAGCGCTCTTTGCCGAAGTCGAGTGTCTTTGCGACTTTCTGCATTCCCTCAAGGTCAGCGACCGTATAGGTCTTGTCGGAATTTACGCCTTCACCGGTGAAGAGAATCGTATTCTCTGCCAGGGCAGCTGCATCGCCCTCAAGGTGAGCGTACTGATCGGGCTCGACATTTACAACAATGCTCTTTATGTTCTCAAGGAACTCGGCCTTCTTCGCGCCGTTCTCCTTATCCGGAAGCACAAGCATGAGCGGTCCGCCGAAGTTCTCTACTTTATATTTCGCAGGTTCATTCGAGACGGGTTTCAGGTCACGTGAGGCGATGTATCCCTCGCTGTCCTTTGAAGGTACAAGCGGTGTGCCGTTCTTCGCAAAAGCGACAAATCCGCCCTGCTCAAAGAGGTCGGTCAGTTCAACTTCAACATCCTTCTTGCCGTCTGAGAATACGACCGTGCCGTTTGTGCCGGGTATTCCGATTACGTCGGAAAGGAAGTATTCAAGTTTTACACCCTCATAGATATCTCCGCCGAAGAGACCCTTGACCTTACCGGCCTTGAGCTGGTTTGAAGTCGTGTCTTCACCGTAGAGGACATCCTCAAACTGCTTGACTGTGTATGTAGTGTTCGCCAGTTCGGAACCGTCGACGTTCTTTACGAGAACGCTCATCTCATTGTCGGTATATTCCCGAAGAGCCTCTTCTCTCGTGCCGTTATGAGTCTGAAGCAGGAAGTTTGCGCCTACAACTATGTTGGAGAGGTACTGAATCTGGTTGGAACCGTTTGCATGGCCGTATTCGGTCTTACCGAAGATTACTCTCATCGGTCCGCCGTTGTTTGAGATGCCGGAGACATATCCGTCTCCGCCGTTCTGAATTGTATAAGGATATCCGTTTACGCCGTATGCGAGCATTACGGGATATCCGGTCTTTATGAGATCGGCATTTGTCGGCTTATATGTTCCGTCATCAAAATCGGCGGAATTCTTTTTGTAGTAACCGAAATTATTGTAGTCCGACAGCTGTGCCATATTGAACTTCTCGGCAGAGGTATATCCGTCAGATGCCGAGAACGTTACGTCTGTCTTCGCTGCCTTGTCACCGAGGTCGGCTGCGCTCGGAACGCCTGCGTAGAGCAGGAATTTATAGAGGTCGAGGCCCTGGTACTCATTTACATACCAATAGGTGTTGTTTGCGAGCGAGTAGAAGTCCTGATAACCGAGGCCGCCCTCTTTGACGTTGCCGTCCCTGTCGGTTGAGACAAGGGCCTCGAGCTGTTCAACAGTGAAGTCGAGCTCATAGCCGAGCGTCTTGCCACCGACCGAGATGACATAGTTTAAGAGTTCCTCATCCGTGTGTTTAAAGCCCGGAGTGCTCTCCTCTTCAATGTACAGATACGCACAGTTCGAGAAAGTCTTGTAATTGTTCTTTCCGTACTTCGTGGTGTTGTATACGAGTTTGAGACATCCGTCCTCATTGTTTAAGGCATCAATAAAGCCCTTTGTGTGCTCGCCGGGGTTCGCACCGGAAAACACAAACGGAGCAACCGTCTTGCAGTCCTCGGAGCCCATGCCGTACGCAATCATAACAGGCTGTTTATCCTTGTGTGCCTTTTCAATATCCTTTAAGGTCAGTTCGGCAACGGTCTCACGGTTTGCGTTTTTGAAAACAACTTTATACGCGGTATCGGTCAGCACGATTCCGCTGTCGCCTTCGGACATCTTGTTGAGGAGGTAATATACATCCATACCCTCAAAGGCATGTCTGCCTGTCTTGTCCTTGTAGACACCGCGTACCAGACCGTCATTCTGATTCTCGAGTTCCTTTGTAGAAAGCGGAACCGATGACTTCATGCCGGGACCCTCTATGGTCAGAGTAGCGCCTGTTATGGCACTGATATTATACGGGTCCTCCCCGTCCTTGCCGCCGTTCGTGATGTGCTTAAAGGGCGATGACGCGAAATCGACGCCGTCAAAAAGCGTCGCGTCATACGCGCATGCAGTCAGCACGAACAGGCCGACAAAAGCCAGAATAACGGCCACGAGAGCCTTTCTGTTTTTCATAATCTGCCTCCTCATTTCGCAGTCTTGTCCGCATAGTATTTGTCCGTATGGTACTCAAAAAGAGATTTAATACACGAGGTTATGTTACTCGTTGAGACCGATGCAGACGACACTGCATCGACATCTATTCCGTCCACCTGTGTTTTGTATCCGCCCCAGGCATCAAAGTCAGCTTTTGTCTTTCCGACAAGGGGCTGAACAAAATTCTCATCAAAGTATTCCGGTGTGTAATTCGTCGTGCCGTATGTGGGATTGCTGTCACCCCAGAGTCCCTTGCCGTCGCTGAAACTTATAGCCCGTATACTCGCCTCATCGGGCGTGTCCTTTGTATTGAGCAATTCAATGTACATTACCGAATAGTAGTTTACCGAAGGGTCCCTGCAGGTACAGGAGATAAAGGCCACCTGGTACGATGTAAATGTTGAATTCGCCTGTTCAAAGAGGATGACCGCAGTCTCCTCCTCAGGTGTTCCGCCCGACGCATAGTGCGTAAAGTGAAACATGTCATACGGGTTTTCAACTTTGCCGGTGTCCTTTCCCGCAGTCTTCCCGCCGCATGCGCTAAGCAGGAAGACCGTAAGGAAAAGGAAAACTGCAAGAATCAGTTTACGTCTCATTGTTTCAGTCCTCAACGGGGTGGAGTTTGTCAAATTGAATGAATGCATAATCCGCGCGCCATGTGGCGAGGAAGGTATCCTCATTCGCATCCTCGGGATATGCCATTATTTCGAACCTGTTGTCGCCCTTATACTCCCAGGCTCCGCCTATATTGTAAATCTTGCTCTCGTCCCATCCGAGGAAGATGAGAAGGGTTCTCATCATGCCGGCGTAACCGCCGCCCCCGCAGGTCAGGATAATATTTTTGTCCTTCGGGAAGAGTTCGTTTAAAGCCATCTCGGATTCCTTGTAGTTCGGCGTAGCCGAGGCTATGGTTCCGTCGTCGTTCCATACGACTGTGTAGAGGCTTTCTCCGGCATACGCGCCGTCAACCGGCAGCGCCTGCAGAGAGCCGATGAACGGGTAAGGAACGACCTTGAAACCTTTTATCGAAAACGACAGATCGGCGTCGCCGCCTATAGCCGCGTAATCCGCGGGATCATAGAGCATGCGCATGTCACGGTAAACCGTGTCATCCCTGCCGAGGTAGTCATCTATATTTGCAATTGTTATGTGCTTGTCCACGCCGAACATGGAATCGAGATCCGGTTCAGCCGCAGGCAGCGCGCTCTTTGCCGGATCATTCTCCATACCCGGTCCGTCAACCGGCTTTGCACAGGCCGAGAGTGACAGAGCACAGCAGAGAACTATCAATATACATATCAGTCTTTTCATAAGCACACCTCTTAACCCTTTGCCAGTTTATCACCGTTTATGAATGCCAGGACACCGGACTCCGCAAGTCCTCTGCAGTGGCACTCAAACGAATAATCACACATACAGGCCGAATGGAATATACCCGAACGGGTGCCCATTGAAGCGGTTTTGAAATCCCTGTTGAAACCGATGGGATCCTGATAACTGTCAGTTTTTACATAACTGTAGGGATATCTATCCCTGAAAAACTTTTTAAGAAACGGATTATGGAAAATGAAGGGCATGCCCGGAGCGTTAAACGCTTTGCCGTTTAAGAGCGCATAGTAGAAGGGCACTCCCTCCGCATAACAGATACCGTCTTTAATCCGTTTTATATCTTTTGAGCCTTCCGGCATATCCTCGTCGTCAATTGACTCCGCTGTTATAACGGCAATTCTTCTGCCCTGAGCAAGCAGACCGTCGACAAAAGCGCGGAATTCAAATATATCCTCCGGCAGATCCGGTATATCCGAGAAAATCTTTGTTGTCTCCGTACGTTTATGAATCATCTCAAGAGTTGTGCCCCTGCCTCCCGTATTGGTAAGGGCATAATCATCTTCAGCATAGAGGACTATGTCGGGCATACGCTCAAGTGCGTAATCTCCGATTATATTGTATTTATCGATAAACTCCTGCCGGGTCTCCGTACGGACGCCCTTCAGATTCTTTACCGTTTCAAAATCTTTCTCGGTTGCACCGAAAACTCCGCCGAGATATGCATCGGCAGACACATGAAAATACCCTTCAATATCTTCTGTCACAACCAGTCTGTCTATCGGTCTGAGCCCGCCGGTGCTTATGATAATCGGTTCATAGCCCGCCGTCTCCGCAAAGCGCTTTGCCTCGGCTATGACTTCAGCCTCAACCTTTTTGGCCTCGGCCTCATCGATCTTCGAGTTGATTCTCATAATATCCGCTGTGGCATATGAAAGCAGCATAAGCTGCGGATCATACTCCCTGCATATATCAAGAGCCGTATCCGTAGTCCACTTTACCGTGTCGGGATTAAGGTCACCCGGATACGGATGTTCCGCTGTTATCTTTTTCGCAAGGTCAAGGTAGGGCTTTCCCTCCATGGGAAGCTCCTCTCCGTTTGTGAAATTGAAGAGTCCCTGCCAGCCGTTGACATCAAGCATTATCTCAAGCATCCGTGTACACTCCCGGTATCTTCCTGCCGCATTTCGGGCAGCATCCTTTTTCAAGCCTGCTATAGACCGTGCCTCCGAGCCATGCTCCCGTACATATCCTCTTTACGATCAGTTCGCCGCAGTCCGGACAGAAGGTATCAACCCAGAGCGAGCCCGCGAAATTACCCAGATAAGTAAACGGCAGCTTCTTTATGACGGTCTCATAAATCTTCAGCATCTCCTCGTGCGTCATATCCCGTTCTTCACTGCGTTCATGATTGGGCATGAGCCGGAAGAGGTGCCACACGATTTCCGGATTCACGGAATAAATAAAATCGGCAATATCGTATATCTCGTTATCTACCACCTCGTGGACAAGCGGTGTCACTATTTCGAGATGGGTCTTTTCATTAAAAATCTTTATGTTCCGAAGGACCGGATCCACGCCCGAAAGGCCCAGATCCTTCCTGTAAAACTCGTTTGAGAGGGATTTCAGGCTCACGTTTATGAAATCCATTTTATCTGCCAGCAGATTTGCGGCCTCCTCGGTCTGGAAGCCGTTTGTGAGACAGCCGGCATAGAGTCCTTCCTCGTGGAGCAAATCCGCGACGGCTATGGCGGAAGGCAGGAAACATGTGACCTCGTTGAGCGCAAAGACCACACCCGCGCTTCCCGTCTGTTTCACCATTTTGACAAGCTGCTCAGCGTCCTTGTGTTTGAGCAGCCGCTTCTCATTCTCCTCAATCGCCAGGTGTGAATTAATACAGTAACTGCACCGCGCATTGCAGGAGACCGTTCCGGTCTGAACCACATATTCTCCGGACAGGGCATGATAAAACGGCATGCTCTCTATCGTATACGGATAAAAATCTATCCAGTCGAACGGTTCGCGTTCAACTACTTTTCCGTCCTGTTCAATGTAGCGTCCGCAGATTCCGGGTTTCTCCGAAAGCTCACAGCGCCATTCGCAGTAATTACACTTCATAAATCACCAGGTAATATCGGCAGTGAAACGGTCTGCATCGGAGTCCCTGTATCCCTCGTCGGAATTCGTGACCGGGGAATAGGATATTCCCTCGAGTTTTCCGGTCTCTTCGTTTACCTGAAGATACAGTATCGTGCCTTCATTGTTTGCGTCCTGATAGTTTGCGAGAATCTGCGCGACCTGACGTCCGTCGGAAGTCTCTATGGTATAACAGCCCGCTCCGGACTCATGTCCGCAGAGAACCATCTTTACATTGCTGTTGGGTTCGACGATTTTCTTCAGCATATACTCGCCCATGTCGGAGAGTTCAAGATCCGCTGTCAGATACTCATGCGTGCAGAGCACTCCTACTCGGTCGGGGTATTTTGCGAAAACTTCGTTTGCAAATTTAATGCACTCGCCGTTGGGACCGTAGCTTATGAAGACAAAGACAAAATCCGTGCTGCCTATAGTCACAAGCTGAGCATGTGCACGGCAGTTTTCATATGAGGCGACCTCGTAGTCGCGGCCGCTGTAGCAGTCGTCTCCGAAGTACTTTGAATAAACCTCAAACGGATTGTCGGTGCCGTCAACCTGATCATGGTTGCCGGCAAGAATGCCGTAGGGGATCTTGCCGTCAAGTTTGCTGATTGCCGTCTTTGCGGCCTCCCACTTTGCTTCGGGGTCGCCGCCCTCCTGAATTATGTCTCCGGTATGGACGACATACTCAATATTGTATTTGCCGCTGTCTGCAACTATGCTGTCGAAGACGGCATTAAAAGTGCTCTCACTCCATCGCTGCGTATCGGATACAAATGCGATTGTGTGAATATTGTCGCCTGACTCAAGCGGACAGACTGCATCTTCCTTTGCCGTAACACCGGGGTCATCTCCGGGGTCATCCGAAGGCGCGGCTGAGCATGACGCAAACATCAGCATAAGCATCAGTGCGGAAAGGAACAAAGCAATTCTTCTCTTCACGTCACAACCTCCTTCAGCAGCCTTTCATGAACTTTGTCGTGAGATCCTTACAGTTTGTGCCCTCCCCCTTATTTTTAACAAGCAGCATCTCAGCTATAATCGCTATTGCTATCTCCGCGGGAGTGCCGTCGGCAATATCAAGGCCTATGGGTGTGTAGACAGTATTAAGCGCCTCATCGGACACACCCTGTTCTTTGAGTTTTGAGAAGATTTCGGCAACTTTCTGACGGCTGCCGACCATTCCGACATACGCGGGATTCTTCTGCAGCGCGCCCTTAAGGGCCTGCGCATCGTAGTCATGAGTGCATGCGCCGCAGAAGAAATATGCTCCCATTGGCACGGCATCCGAAAGGATTGCCTCCTCATAGTCCGTGCACTTTATAAAGAAATCGGCAAGCCCTATGCTTTCTCCTATGACACTCTCATCACGGCTGTCTATAAGTATGGTTGCAAAAGGTAAAAGTTTTACTGTCTTAAGCAGACTGTTTCCGACATTGCCGCCGCCGACAACGACGACAGTCATACAGGGTTCAAACACTTCAACGAGCAGATCAATATCGGAGACCGTAATGATTTCGATACCTTTGCCCTTTGCAATCACGCCTTTTATTATCTCCATGCATTCGAATTCAAACCGGCCACCGCCTATTGTGCCGACGACAGTGCCGTCAGCATACATTATCATTTTCTTCCCGACATCAGCGGTTCCGTCACCGCTGTTTTTTATTACGGTAACAATCGCATATGACTTGAAAGACTTTTCGGCTTTTACCATCTCTTCGAAAATATTCATGAAAATCACCTCATAATCTGAATCGTGGGAGGGTGTGCGAGCACCCTCCCTTGATTCACTTTGAATTAACTCTTATACCTGATTACTCAGCTTTGATTTCAACAACGTTCTTTGCGTAGTTGGAAGCTGTCTCTTCAAGGCAGGGAGCGAAGAATACACCTGCAGAAGCGAGTTCCTTATCCTTCTCAATAGCGATGAGAGTATAAGGAGCGTTTTCAGCAGTGATTGTGTACTCTACTTCATAACCGTCGTCACAGATGAGTGTGAGCTTTGTAGCGTCCTCGCAGCCGGCAGCCTTAAGAACGTCCTTGATTGCGTAACCTGCATAGGAAACAGTCATGGCTGTGCCCTTGGAGTTTACGAGTTCAAGATCCTTAACCTTCCACTTTGTGAGGTCAGCAAGAGTCTCGTTGTTGAGCTCCTTGTCGTTTACCTTGAAGGTGAAGTCGCCGTTCCAGGCAGTGATCTTGTCGGAAACGTCGTTCATCTCAGGTGCGCCTTCGGGAGCAGCGGCCTCTGTGGGAGCCTCTGTAGCTGTCTCTGTGGGAGCAGCTGTTGTTGCAGGAGCAGCGGGAGCCTTAGCACAGGCTGCAAATGCAAATACCATTACAAGTGCAAGTATGGCTGCAAGTACTTTTGACATTTTCATAGTGAATCTCTCCTTTTTCATTTATGAATGTGTTTATGCTTTACGGGCCTCGCATCCCGGAAAAACCAGAATTATTCCTCAACCTCAACGTGAGGGACTATGTCTATCTGGGTAATCGGTGTTGTCATCCAGCGGATACCCGTACCGCTGAAAATACATGAGAGGTCAAGATCCATTGTGTCAAGACCTTCAATATTGTGGTGGTCATTTCCGTCAATCATAACGAAGTAGTAAACCAGCCAGCCGGTCTTCTCCTTGAGCGGATTCGGGCTGAGATCACGGTTTAACTTCAGCTTCATTGAACTGCTGCTCGACTGAACATAACCGGTAATGTTGAGGTCCATATCGGGTACATAGAATACCGGCAGAGGATTTCCGTCTTCGTCCGTCTCATCATTCTTACCCTCTGTGAGTTCAACTCCGAGCGCTTCCCAGAAAGTCTTTGAATCAACGGCAAGGAACTCACCCTCAAAATAGTCAGCGCCGCCGTTGTACTTATGGCCGAGCGTCATATACTGAGGCTTCATGGCCATAAAGTCATCTATTGTGACCGTCTTCTCTTCGCCGTTTATGTTAACCGGTACAGACCAGTCCTGTGCATCTGAGAAGAGGTAGAGTTCGGTAACGGCCTTTGCCTTGCCTGACTCTGTTACGGCAGTAAAACTTGCCGCATCGCCTTTTCTGTCAGCGAGAGAGATATATTCGTCACCTTCAACCTTGTATGTGGCGATAAAGAGGTCCTTCGCATCGGCAAAGTATGCGGCATATCCGTCATCGGATTTCGTAAACGCGACGTTGACCTTTGAAATCTCATCGGGGAAAAGCGCAGCGAGGGATTTGCCGTAATAGGTAGTGTCACCTATGGTCTTTGTCTCGGTGGCTTTCTGAAAATCAACTGTCGTTATTGTCTTCGCTCCGGCAAGATCAGAACCGTTGAGCTTTACGGCTATGGATCCGCGGTCAGCATCATCCTTTACCGCAGCCTTACCGCACGCGGCAAAGGCCAGCAGAAATGTCAATGCAAGTAAAACAGCAATTATCTTTCTCATAATGTCTCCTTATTTGGTCGTGTCCGTTATATCCGTAATTGCAATAAAGAACAGATCGTTCATCTTTCCGGAACCGCCTCTTGTCTCAAACGGAATGCTGCAGTTGAGCGAACCTGAGAGTGTTGCGCGTATCTCTGTTCCGTCAAAGACAGCAACACCGTCCTCACCGCCATCTGCAGGAGTCTCTTCCATGTCGATGAAATTCCAGAAATTGTCAAAGCAGACCATTCTGTACTCAGTCGCCTCGGGCCAGCCGAGATCCGAGAGCAGGTCGGGAAGTTTTACGGGCTTGTCGGCAGCCGCCTCACCGGTTGTCAGGAATGCAAAGGCATTACCGTCCTCAGAGATGATATATTTGAAATCCTTGACTTCAAGGGAACCTGCCTTTAAGACACCGCGGTTTGCGGGCACGCCGTCAACTTCAGTTTCATATTCACCTGCATAGGCACTTGAGAGATCAGCTGCGGGCATTGTGTACTCCTTACCGGACTCATCAATAACCTTGAGGTCCGCCTTCGGAGCAGCAGACCAGATTTTGAGAAGTCTGTCAAGAGGATATGCCTTGACATCCACACCGGCTATTGTCATGGTTGTGGGATTCATTGCATCGCCGAAATCAGGGAAAACAACCTTTCCGTCTTCGGTCTTATCCTGATTGAGTCGTATATAGTTCTGGAAGAATACAACCCTTATGCCATCCTTGAAAGTGAAGTTGGCCATCTTTGATTTCCAGGTCGTCGTTCCTTCGGTCTGCTGCTCATCCACATCTGTTGTCGCAGGCGCGGTGGTTGCGCATGCGGCAAGTGAGAAGACGAGAATCAGAGCCATTAAAACTGCGACTAATCTTTTCATTTTCGTACCTCCTAGTCAAGATCGGGGTCACAGAACTTCGTCCGTTTCTCCCCGGATTTTCCTTCAAATATACGAACGGGAACTCCGTATGTCTCCGAGAGATTCTCCTCGGTCATCACATCATCCACCGGTCCGTCTGCAATAATACCGTCATAGCCCATCATGGCCACACGGTCTCCGACATGCCAGACATGATTCGGGAAGTGGCTTGTCATGATAATTGTCATGCCCCTCTCGGAGAGCTTCCTGATGTTCCGGAGAACAAGCGCCTGGTTCTTGAAATCCAGGTGACTCGTCGGCTCATCGAAGAGCAGTATGTCAGGCTGCTGACAGAGCGTGCGTGCTATAAGCACCAGCTGGCGCTCGCCGCCGGATATCTGGGTATAGCTCTCGCCGGCCAGATGCGCAATGCCGAGCTCCTCCATTATGGAGTAGGCGAGCTCGGTATCCTTCTCGTCCGGCGACTCGAAGAATCCCAGATGCGGCGTGCGACCCATACGCACGACCTCAATCGAACTGTAAGGGAAGGGCGCGCTATGCTCCTGGAAAACATAGCCGAGCTTCTTTGCACGCTCGCCCACCTCATAATCCGAAACCTCTTTGTCCATGATCTTTATGCTGCCGGAAGTCAGATAGTTCGATCCGCTGATACAGTTTAAGAGCGTTGTCTTTCCGCATCCGTTGGGACCGAGAAGCGAGAGGCATTCGCCGCGCCTGACCTCAAGGTTCAGATTTTCCCAGACAGGTTTCTTTCCGTATGAAAAGGAAGCATTTTCGACTTTGATGATTATCTCATCCGCCATTATGTCCAGCCTCCTTTCGTCTTACGAAGAAGGTAAGCAAATACCGGAGCACCTACAACCGATGTGAGAATACCGATTGGTATCTCGGTTATTGAAACAAGTCTGCAGAGGTTGTCGATTATTATGATGTATGTCGCACCGACAAATATTGTCGCGGGAATCAGGGCCTTGTGGTTCGGTCCGACAATCATCCGGCAGAAATGCGGTATGACCTGTCCGACCCAGCCTATGATTCCGCAGAGCGAAACAGTCATCGAAGAAATAAGCGTTGTCGTGATAATGACTATTACCTTTATGCGTTCCGTATTTACACCGAGCGACTCCGCTTCGCGCTCACCCATTGAAAGTACATTCAGCCTCCAGCGGATTGCATAAAGAACAGCCATAGCGATAATCATGGGTATGGCAGAGTGAGCGAGATCCTCAAGTCCGACTTTACCTATACTTCCCATGAGCCAGAAGGTAATTGCGGGAAGCTTATCCTCATCGTCTGCCGCAAACTTTATGAACGAGACCATCGCCTGGAAGAATGCAGACACGACCATACCTGAAAGAACAAGCATCAGAATAGGTGTTGTCTTGTAGAGATGTGCCATTGAATAGGTGATGGCAACGGCAATTATTCCGAAGATAAACGCGACTATCTGAACAATCCAGATTGGCCATGACATAAGAAGGCCTAAAGCCGCGCCGAAGCTTGCGCCGGCGGAAACGCCGAGAACATAGGGGCTTACCAGCGGATTCTGGAACATGCCCTGGAAAGCCGCACCGGACATGGACAGTCCGGCTCCGACCAGGGCAGCCATAACAGCGCGCGGAAAGCGCACTCTGAGTACAACCGTTTCCGCCGTGGTCTCCCATGTGGGCTTTATGTTTACACCCGGTATCTGGTCAAGGAGAATCTTCGCTACATCGCCCGGTGCTATCATGTATCGTCCCAGAAAGAGCGATACAAAGAAGAACAGGAAAGGCAGCACAATCATGATTCCCCAGACAAACGGGGAGGTTTTCTTTTCTATGCCGTCAAGTTTCATGAATTCTCTTCTCCGGATGAGAAGTACCAGCCGTCAATTATATGCTGCGCATCCTCATCTGTAATTTCACACTTGTAGAATGTCTTGAAGTATTTCTGAATCTCTTCAACCATGGAGATGTCCGAAAACAGGTCAGGGTGAAGTACCGTTCCGAGCCAGAGCGCCATAAGTGCCGTTGTACTTCCCTTATCCATGAAGAATACTCCGGCGGGGATCCTGTATACATGGTCATTTTTGACCGCAGTAAGATTCGCGTATTTCTGGTTGGTCATTACGGATTTCTTTACAAGATCGGGACTGTTGCCGTGGTTGTCAACAAGAATGTAATCCGGATCCCATTCAAAGAGCTGCTCCTCATTTATCTCCGGGAAGTTGCCTCCGGTAACCGGACCGAGCACGCGTCCGCCTGCAAGATAGATTTCATATGCTCTGTTGGAGATGAAGTATGAGGAAAGTATATTCTCGCCCCAGGTGTTGCCCCAGTAGCAGGTAGGCCGCTCTTCGTCCGTCAGATCCTTCGTGCGTGAGTAGAGCAGATCGATAATATTGTCAGTGTATTCTCTCCACTGTTTGTATATCTCAAGGGACTCTCCGCCAAGTGCCGTTGCAGTGACCCTCATATTGTCCGAATTGTAAACCTTGTACTCGTCTATTGTCATGGCAAGACAGGACTCAAGACTGTTGATCTGAGAGGTTGAGAGTATCGGAACAACAGCGGCAATACCGACATTGTCAAACTTCTTGACCTCTTCCTCGTTGTTGTAATAAAGAACCAGGTCTATTTTTCTTGAGAGGTAATCCTCAATGTTTACTATCGCTGAAGGGTTTATGTTGTTGAAGCCTTCAATTTCCGCAACACGCGGGTAAGCGAGCAGAGCCGCGGGATAGTTTGAAGTCTGAGGTTTCTTCGTGAGCACGACTCTGTCAGCCGCACCGAGACACAGACACATTTCAAATGTCGGTCCGTTCATGGCAGCTATTCTCTGCGCATTGTCGGGGACCATTACAACCCTGCCCATGTTATCAACTACTTTATGATAACCGTCAGGCACCTTATCTTCCGCCGCTCCCTGCTTTGTACAGGCAGCAAAAGACAGCACAAGCAAAGCTGCAAGAATCAATGCCACTGCTCTTTTAAACATCTTCATTCCTCCCGATTAAAGATTCGGCGGCACGCATACATCGCGGTCCACTTCGTCCATGTGTATGAGACTGAGCTCCGTACCGTAGACCTGTCTCAGTCTCTCTTCCGCTATTATCTCCTCCGATTTACCGACGGTAAGTCTGCCCTCCCTGTCAAGAATGGCAGTCGTGCCGCCGAGCATTATCGCGTGATCCGGATTATGAGTGGTGATGATAATCGCATAGCCTTTTTCTTTCAGGCTCTTGATTATTCTCAGTGTTTTAAGCTGGTTGCCGTAGTCCAGATGAGCAGTCGGCTCATCAAAGAGTATCGCTTTCGGCTGTGCAACCATCGCTCTCGCTATTGTTGCCTGCTGACGCTCACCTCCGGATATTTCCGTATATGGCTTATCTTTCAGCTCCGTCAGACCGATTTCCTCGAGTGTCTTTTCAACTATAGCGAAGTCCTCGTCCTTCGGTCTCTCAAACATACCCACCTTGGGTGCGCGTCCCATCAGCACGAAATTGAAAACCGTATATGAGAATGCGGGCACGTGGTTTTGCGGAACGTAGCTTAAGATTGAAGCCACTTCTTTCGGCTTCATCTCCCTCGTGTCCTTTCCGCAGAGCCTGACAATGCCGGAGTCAGGCATGAGGAGAGTCGCAATACAATTGAGCAATGTGGACTTACCCGCTCCGTTCGGTCCGAGTATGGACATTACCTCTCCCTCGCCGAGGGAAAGATTTATATCTTTTAAAATCTGCCTGCCGCCCTTTGTATATGAGAAATTCAGTTTCTCTGTCTCGATAATCATGAGATTGTCTTCCTCTGTCTGTAGAGAAGTACCGCATAGAAGGGAGCGCCTATAAGTCCGGTCAGGATACTTACCGGCATCTCCGCCATGCTTATGGTCCTTGTGATTGTATCGACAAGGAGAAGGAAGATTCCTCCCATAAGACCTGCGGTCGGAATGAGTTTGGTGTTGTTGGGTCCCACACACATACGGGCGAAATGCGGTATTACGAGACCTATCCATCCTATTGTACCTGAGATACAAACGGAACTCGCGGTCATGAGTGTCGCGCAGGCAATTGCGACATTCCTGATGAGCTTTATGTTTGCGCCGAGGCTTTTGGCCTCAGACTCACCCATGGAGAGAATATCGAGCCACCATGACATTCCGAACAGAATAATCATGGGGATTACCATGGTGAGTATTACGCTTTTTATCTCGGACATTGTGACATATGAGAAGCTTCCCATCGTCCAGTATGTTATTGCCGCCAGTTCCGTTTCGGGATCCGCGACATATTTTATGAATCCGAGTATTGAGCTCATGGCGCCGCCGACGATTACGCCGGAGAGCACGAGCATTATGTTGGATTCGCTCTTTAATATCGTCGGAATGAGGACGGTGATTGACACGGCCAGAATTCCGCCGAGGAACGCGAATCCGGAGAGATATATTCCGCCGAGTCCCATTAAAATGGCTATGGCGGCGCCTATACAGGCACCGTTTGAGACGCCGAGAAAGTCGGGCGAAATAAGCGGGTTCTTAAAAATGCTCTGGTATGCCACACCCGACATTGCGAGCATGACTCCGCAGAGTATGGAGGCTGTAATCCGGGGGATACGAAGACCCATGACAACATTCTTCGTCATCTCCGAGTAGGAGCCTCCCTTATGAAACAGTTCGCCGAAGAGAACATCCAGGCTCTCCTTGGGTGTTATCGGGTACTTTCCGGAGCAGAGAGCCATGACAATACAGCCGGCAAGTATTGCCAGCAGCAGAAGGTCAAAGCCTACGGCATAGAAATTTTTCTTAGAATTCGTAGCCAATCTCCTCACCCGTGAAAGTCTTTCCGTAGAAGAAGTTGTAGTAATCGTTCACCTCAGTCTGCAGCATTTCCGCAGTGCAGACATCGGGGTACATACAGTGCATCATATAGTACATGCCGAGTATGAATCCCGGACCCGGCATATCCCAGGAATCCAGCTTCGCCGGGATCTGATAAACATCCCTGTTCTTCACGGCGGTCATGCCGCTCCATGAAGAGTCGGTATAGAAATCATCCATGCTGTAGTCCAGCACGGCTGAACTTGTGACGAAGATGTAGTCGGGATCGAGTTCAAATACCTTCTCTACGCCGCAGTCGGCCCAGTAGCGCTCCTCTTCGCCGACGATGCCCTTGACAACGGATTTTCCGCCCACGCGTTCAATCATCATGGTCTGGAGCATGTCCTCGCCCGCGACCCTCGAGAGCAGTGAGCCCATGCATATGGCCGTCACCTTGTCCTCCTCGGGAATCTTTGCTGCGAGGTCATCAATGTCGGCAAGCTCGCCCTTGAGATAATCGATTATCGCCTGTGCACGCTCCTCGCATCCGAGAAGCTTGCCGAGCATCTCATAGGCCTTCAGCACTTCCTCCGGTATTTCAGCGGACAGCGTGACTGCCGGTATACCGAGTCGGGTAGCAATGTCTATCTTCTCCTGGTCGGAAATTTTACAGATGTAGACATCCGGATTTGTCGCCGCCAGGGCTTCCGAGTCAAGGTTTACCGTTGTGCCTATATTGCCCGTATTTATAATCGGGTCCTCACAGAGGCGGAAGAACTGCTTGTTCTTGAAGTTTGCTGCCAGCACTCTGTCAGGTATCTGAAGTGTCGACAAAAACGGTGTTACGACACCATAGGTGGAAGCGACGGTCGTGTTCTTCGTGTCGGCGGGAACCTCAACCTCGCGGCCCATCATATCGGTTATGACAATCGTGTCAGCTTTCGGTTTGTCCGGCTGCACCGTTCCCTGTTTCCCGCATGCTCCGAAGGAGAAGCAAATGACAAGGACAAGGAGCAGGGCTGCCGCTCTTTTCAGATTTCCCATAATCAGTCTCCCACACTGTAGCCGATTTCATCGCCGGCAAATGTCTTGCCGTAGAAGAATTCGTAGAAATTATCAATCTCCTCCTGCAGTTTTTCGGATGTGCAGACATCCGGATACATGCAGTGCATCATGAAGTAAATGCCGAGGACAAATGCGGGTCCGGGCATATCCCAGGAATCCATCTTGGCGGGAATAAAGTACATCTGCTTGTTCTGAACAGCTTTCATTCCCGACCAGGCCGCCTCGTTATAGAGATCTTCAACCTTATAATCCAGAGGATTGGAACTTGAAGCAAAGATAAAATCGGGGTTCTTTGAAAAGATGTTCTCAACACCTACGTCAACCCACATCATATCGTCAGCCACTTCAGTGACTTCACAGATACCGCCGGCGCGTTCTATCATCATGGTCTGGAGCATGTTATCACCTGCGACCTGTCCGAGTTTGGAACCCATGCAGATTGCGGTCACTCTTGCATCATCAGGTATGCCCGCGGCCAGTGAGTCTATTTCCTTGAGCTCATTTTCGATGTAGCCTATAAGCTCATCAGCGCGCTCCTCACATCCGAAGGCCTGACCTAAAAGCCTGTAGGCATCAATTACCTGATCTGCTGTTTCAATATAAACGGAGAGAGTGGGTATTCCGAGTTTCTTGCCGATAGCGATCTTTTCCGATTCCGTTTTTCTGCAGAGCAGTATGGAAGGGGCGTATCCGGCAAGCTTTTCTGCATCGAGTGAGATGTTTCCTACATCGCCGGTGTTTATTATTGTCTCGTCCACCTTGCGGAGGAATCCCTTGTTCTTCAGTGTTGTCGCAAGAACGCGGTCAGACATTTTAAGCGTTACGAAAAACGGTGTTACAACGCCGTATGTGGTCGCAACGGTATTGCTTTTTGTGTCCGCAGGAATTGCGACTTCATTTCCGGCCATATCGGTAACGGTTATTGTCGCCTCTTTCGGCTCATCTGTCTCTGCCGGTGCCTTTGTGCAGGCGGCAAAGGACAAAACAATAACCAAAGCGAGCAACAGGGCAATTGTTCTTCTGAGAATGTTTTTCATAAAGCTCTCCTATTCTCCTTTTACATTCCAAAGTGTCCAGGCAAAGAGTGACTCCGTAACTTTCTTCACCTTGCCGTCTTTCGACATGTTCTTTTCAAGGTATTCCAGTGTACGCTTTATTTCTTCATCACTCGGAGCATGGTCGCGGATGACGTTAATTGTGACACCTTTTGCCATTTCTTCACTGAGTTCCGTCTCATATTCAATTATCTCTTTGTAGTACTGAATCTGCGGCTTCAGGCCCATCTGCCAGAGAATATTGAAAAGACAGTAAGTCGAGCTGTTTCCCCAGCGGTTTGTGACAGGTCTGCCGTATACATTTTCCATTACGGCGTTCCTGAGGTTGTCCTTCCTGTAGACAAAGCTGTTGTTGAAACACCAGTTCCTGCTCATGGCATTTACTTTTTCAACCGATGCAAGTCCATCCATCGCCGGTGTCAGGGAAGTAAAGACGAGATCAAAGTTCTTTGTCCAGCCTGCGGCTTCAATATCAAAGTCCAGAAAATCGCAGGCTACAAAGTCAATATTGTCGCGGTTATGCTCTTTTGCAAACTCCCTGCAGTGTTCAAGCATCTTCGGAGAAATATCCGTGCAGGTTACACTCTTTGCATGTTCGGCAAAACATACCGCATAATTTCCGGTGCCGCATCCGATATCAATAACCGCCGACTCCGGGGTTATCACACTCTTATCGACAAAAAACTGCGTCATCTCCCTGCACTGACGGTCCTTCGCATACTGAATCTCCGGAGGGTCTTTTTTCCAGCCCTCAGCCAGTCTGTCCCAGGTTTCCCTGGTATGCTTCATGCCGTCCTTGGGGTTCGACTCCTTCCACAGCCTGTCAAAATATTTGATATCCCTGTTTTCCATAAAACCACCACATTAAAATTATTTATCCGATCCGAAAAATTCCAGGAATTCTTTTGTCTCCTCTTTCTCCGGTGCATTCAGCACCTTTTCCGTCTCACCCATTTCAACTACTTTGCCGTCCTTCATGAAAACTATTCTGTCGGACAGGCGGCGCGCCTGACTCAGAGAATGCGTGATCATGATTATCGTAGCGCCGCTTTCTCTGTTCACGCGACGGATAATCTCCTCAGCCGCCAGAGTGGACTCAATATCCATGGCGGCCGTCGGTTCATCGAGAAGCAGTACCTGCGCGTCGCTTAAAACGGTGCGGCAGAGTGCCATCTTTGCGGTTTCACCGCCTGACAGTTTATGTGCTCCGGCCTTGGCAAGGCCGTCTATTTTCAGTTCTTTCATAAGGGAGGCGGCGTGCTCTTTCGCGGCTGCGTCCTTCTTTGTACCGAGCAGCACGTTCTTCTCCGTCGACATCTTAAACGCATGGTTCTTCTGCGGCATATAGCAGTGCGTTTTGCCGCCGAAGTCAACCCGCCTCCTGTCGTCGGATGAGACCGTGCCTGCCATGACGCGGATCAGCGTCGACTTGCCGCTGCCGTTCGCGCCGACTATTGCGTAAATCTTTCCCTCTTCAAACTCAAGTTCATCTATATCGAGTACGACCTTTTTGTCGTACGTTTTTTTCAGATTTTTTATTTTCATCGGTCATCCACCACCCTTTCGGAGAGTAAATGAACGATTATGTTTACAATCAGGGACATTGTCATGAGGATTATTCCGATTGCCATGGCCTTCGAGAAATTGCCCCTGCTTGTGTAGTTCATGATTGCGGTCGTCATGACATTCGTCTTGTAGACGATTGCACCGCCGACCATTGATACGGCGCCGACCTCCGCTATCGAGCGGGCAAAGCCCACGAGGTAGGTCGACACAATCTGATATTTGCTTTCAAGAATCGTGAGACCGAGTGTCTTGGAGAATCCAAGACCCAGACCTTTCGTGGTCTCACGAAGGTCCGGCACAATGCCGGACAGAAATGTCTCCGTATTCGCGGCGACAATGGGTGTTATAAGTATTACCTGGGCTATTACCATGCCCGTTACGGTGTAGAGAAGTTCAAGGGCCCTGAGCGATCCGACTCCGGAGAAAAGTATGTAACAGATGAGACCGCAGACAACGGGCGGCATACTCATCAGGGTCCTGTTTAAGACTATAATCGCCCTTCTTCCGGGGAAGCGCGATAAAGCCAAAAAAGCCCCGAAGGGCACTCCTAAAAGGAGTGCCGCAAGGGAGCTTGAAAAGCACATTTTAAGTGTTATCTGAACAATACTTATGAGCTCAGGGTCATGTGACGCGATAAGCTCAATGGCTTTTACAAAAATGTTATGCATTAAAAATCCTTATGCAGCTTTATCAAGGTCAGCAAGGAACTGCTCGTAGTTGCCTGCAGCTGTGAGATATGTAGCCTTATCCGTAAGGATGTAAGCGCCCATCTCGTCAGCCATCTTTATGCAGGCACCCATACCGGCGTTAGCTGAAATGTACCAGTCTGTGTAATCCTTGAATGAATCAGCCTCAGTTGTGATGCCGAGGTCTTCAGGCCAAAGCTTGATTTCAGCCTTATGTGTACCGGAAGCGTCACCACGGGAGATGAACTTAGCTTCGCCGGCAGCACCCTTCTCAGCGATGAGAGCGAAAGCAGCCTTAACGTCAGCAGCGCTCTTGACACCGATCGGGTCATCCTTAGGACCAACAAGTACGAAGTAGTTGTACATGAATGTAAGTCTCTCAGCTGAGAAACCTTCAACTGTTCTTGCATAGCCTGCGGAAACGAACTCTTCCTCAGAGGACTTAGCATGAACGAGGATAACGTCAGCATTACCCATCTGGGCGTTGGCAATAGCCTTACCTGTACCTGCTGAGAATACCTCTACCTTGTAGCCGTATTCCTTCTCAAATACGGGAAGGATAGCACCGAGGAGACCTGAGTCGTTAACAGATGTAGTTGTTGAAAGACGGATTGTCTCTGTCTCATCTGTAGCCTTCTCGATTTTGCCTGTAGCCTTCGGAGCGTCGTCCTTAAGCGTGAAGAGAGCTACGCCGTATGTGTCTTTACCATACTCAGCGCAGAGTGCAAGACCGTCAGAAAGAAGCCAGTTGATGAAAGCGTCAGCGCCTGCTGTGTTGATCTTGACATCGGCAACTGCGTTTCCGTCAGCGTCTTTCCAGTCTGCCTTGTCATTAACAGCTATAACAGTATAGTTGTTAATCATGGCGTCGTCTTCTTCTTTGAGAATGTCGAGACCGAGTGTAACTGCGGGCTCAGCATCCTTGGTTGTGTCGTCAGTAGCCGGAGCTGCAGGAGCTTTTGCGCATGCTGCAAGGCCGATAGCCATAACGAGAGCCATAAGAAGAGCAACAAGTTTTCTTGTGTTCATAATGAACATCTCCTTAAAAAGATATTTGTAAAAAAACGGCGAACCCATATGGAAATGGATTCACCGAGAATATAAAATTCCGCATGATTCCTTTCCAAATAACGGGAGGTTCCCGGGTTTCCCCGAAAGCCCGGGCGAGCAAACCGTGCATTTCTGTTTAGGTCTGCAAGCTCGAAACCATATGGTCGCTGTTCAATTTACTGTAAAATTATACTATATTAGTTATAAAAAGACAATATTTGTAAAACAAAGCAAGACAAAAAGAACCCTGAGAGGCGTCCCTCTCAGGGTTTCTTCATGTCTTTTATGCGTATTTATCAGACGAGCTCAATAATGCACATCTCAGCTGCATCGCCGCGACGCGGGCCTGTCTTGATAATACGGCAGTATCCACCGTTCTTGTCCGCATATTTCGGACCGATTTCATCAAAAAGCTTCTTCGCTACGTCCTCTTTTGTGACATAAGCGAGAACCTGTCTCTTATTTGCAAGAGTAGCGTCCTTGGAGAGAGTAATCATCTTCTCCGTCATGGAGCGTACTTCTTTGGCACGGGTAACGGTGGTTTCAAGTTTGCCGGTTTCGAGCAGATATGTAACCATACCGCGAAGCATAGCCTTGCGATGGTCGCTTGCTCTGCCGAGTTTTCTTGTTCCTGGCATTTAAAACACTCCTTCCCTTAGTCTTCTATTTCTTTCCGAAGTGTGAAACCGAGTGAATCGAGTTTCGCGATTACTTCGTCAAGAGACTTCTTGCCGAGGTTGCGAACCTTCATCATATCGTCTTCGGATCTGTTTGTAAGGTCTTCTACCGTATTGATGCCTGCTCTCTTCAGACAGTTGAATGAACGAACAGACAAATCAAGTTCTTCAATGGTCATCTCTAAGACCTTTTCTCTTGAGTTATCGTCTTTCTCAACGAGAACGTCTGTTATGAATTCATTTTCTGACAAGTCAATAAACAACTTGAGGTGATCGTTGAGGATCTTGGCACCGAGCGATACAGCCTCCTTGGCGGAGATTGTGCCGTTGGTCCATACTTCAAGTGTAAGCTTATCAAAGTCGATACGCTGACCTACACGGGTATTCTCAACGGTATAGTTAACCTTCAGTACAGGTGTATAAATTGAGTCGATAGCAATCACGCCGATAGGCGGGTTCATCTCTGCCTTGTTGCGCTCAGCTGAGATATAACCTCTGCCCACATCAGCAGTGAGTTCCATGGAAAGCTTGGCGCTCTTATCGAGGCTTGCGATGTGAAGTTCGGGATTCAGGATTTCAATGTCTGAATCGCCCTTTATGTCACCCGCTGTGACCTCGCCCTCGCCTGAAGCTTCAATGTACATTGTCTTGGGGCCATCGCCATTTATCTTGAGGATTACGCTCTTTAAGTTCAGAACTATCTCTGTTACGTCTTCCTTGACGCCGGGGATGGTTGTGAACTCGTGAAGAACGCCATCAATCTTTACGGATGTTATGGCATATCCCGGAAGGGATGAAAGGAGAACGCGGCGAAGGCTGTTGCCAACCGTTGTGCCGAAGCCTCTCTCAAGCGGTTCCAGAGTGAATTTGCCATAAGTGTCGCCTGTGTCGATACACTCAACATTCGGCTTTTCGATACTAATCATTCAAAAACC
Organism: Ruminococcaceae bacterium UBA1227; assembly: GCA_002309175.1. Lineage (GTDB taxonomy): Bacteria > Bacillota > Clostridia > Oscillospirales > Acutalibacteraceae > UBA1227. The sequence goes on along the minus strand of DBWX01000014.1, from coordinate 68,462 downwards.
CTCCTTAAGATAACTTTGATGTCGCAATATTAAGTTTTAATTATGCGGCATTATTTGGAGTAGAACTCAACGATGTAGTGCTCTTCAACCGGAGCAGCAATCTGCTCACGATCGGGAAGATTGACAACTTTCGCTGTTGTGTTGTCCTTCGAGAGCCACGTCGGTACGGTTCTTGAACCATTGGCTTCGAGAATTACCTTGAAACCGTTAGTATCAACACTCTTCTCCTTGATTGAAATTGTGTCACCTGCTTTAAGAAGATATGACGGAATGTCGCACTTCCTGCCGTTGACTTTGAAGTGGCCGTGTGTTACAAGCTGACGAGCCTGCTGACGGGAATTTGCCCAACCGAGCAGATAAACCACGTTGTCGAGACGGCTTTCGCAGAGTTTAAGTAAGTTCTCACCTGTCATGCCTTCCATCTTTTCAGCCATGAGGAAGTACTTGTGGAACTGGCTTTCCTGAACACCGTAGTATCTCCTTGCCTGCTGCTTTGTGCGAAGCTGAGTACCGTATTCGGAAGTCTTCTTTCTGCCCTGGCCATGCTGGCCGGGAGCATATGAGCGACGCTCTAATGCGCATTTGCCTGTATAGCATCTGTCGCCTTTGAGGAAAAGCTTCTTGCCCTCACGGCGGCACTGTTTACAAACTGCACCTGTGTATCTTGACATTTACTCTTTCCTCCTAATTATACACGTCTTCTCTTCGGCGGACGGCAGCCGTTGTGCGGGATCGGAGTAACGTCCTTGATGGATGTTACTTCAAGACCTGCTGTCTGAAGTGCGCGGATGGCAGCTTCACGACCGGCACCGGGGCCTTTAACATATACTTCAACAGTTTTCATACCGTGATCAACAGCGGCTTTTGCGGCAACTTCCGCAGCAGTCTGAGCTGCGAAGGGAGTGGACTTCTTGGATCCTCTGAAGCCCATCTCACCGGCTGAAGCCCATGAGACTGCATTACCCTGTGTATCGGTAATGGTAACGATTGTATTGTTGAAAGTGGATTGGATATGTGCCGCACCGCGGTCAATATTCTTGCGGTCACGGCGTCTACGTGTGGCTGTGGTTTTCTTTGTACCTTTTGTAGCCAATTGTACCCCTCCCTAATTACTTCTTCTTGTTTGCAACGGTTCTCTTCGGACCCTTGCGTGTACGGGCGTTTGTCTTGGAACGCTGACCCCTTACGGGAAGTCCCTTTCTGTGACGTACGCCGCGATAGCAACCGATTTCAACGAGTCTCTTGATTTCAAGAGCTGTCTCTCTTCTGAGGTCACCTTCTACTTTAAGATTGTGGTCAATATACTCACGAAGCTTAGCTACGTCGTCTTCAGTCAAGTCCTTAACGCGAACGTCAGGATTAACGCCTGTGGCAGCAATGATATCTTTTGCTGTCTTCTGACCGATACCGTAAATGTAGGTGAGGGCAACTTCAATTCTCTTATCTCTCGGTAAATCTACACCTGAAATACGAGCCATTTTTGTACCTCCATTTTAATGTTTCGGGGCTAAACTCAGCCCTGACGCTGTTTGTGCTTGGGATTTTCGCAGATAACCATAACTTTACCGTTACGCTTGATTATCTTGCACTTATCGCACATTTTCTTTACAGAAGGTCTGACTTTCATTTGTTTTACCTCCTAAAGTTTCATTACTTATTACTTTGATCGCCATGTGATACGGCCTCTTGTGAGGTCATAGGGCGACATTTCTACTGTAACCTTATCTCCCGGAAGAATACGGATGTAGTTCATCCGAAGCTTTCCGGAGATATGGGCCAGAATCCGGTGACCGTTTTCAAGCTCAACCTGGAACATTGCGTTCGGTAACGCCTCGATAACGGTACCTTCTATTTCGATCATGTCCTGCTTTGACATAAATTTTCCTCCTTTTTACACTTTCGTCAGAATCACCGGACCGTGTTCGGTGATGGCTATTGTGTTTTCGAAGTGGGCGGATAGTGCACCGTCCGCCGTCTTGACTGTCCATCCGTCTGACATCTGCTTTACTCTGTGAGTGCCCGCGTTTATCATGGGCTCTATTGCAATTGTCATTCCGGGCAGCAGCCTTATGCCTCTGCCGGCCGTACCGAAATTTGGTACTCCGGGCTCTTCATGGAGTTTGGTGCCGACACCGTGTCCTTCGTATTCGCGAACGACACCGTATCCGCGGCTTTCGCAGTACGTCTGTACCGCATGGCCGATATCACCGACCCTGCCACCGGCGACAGCCGCCTTAATACCCTCGGTGAGAGATTCCCTCGTGGTATCAAGCAAACGCCGTGCCTCGTCACTTATCGTGCCTACGGCAAATGTGGCCGCATTATCCCCGTTGAATCCATGGATCTTTGCGCCGAGATCAATGGAGACGATATCCCCTTCTTTGAGGATACGGGATTTGCTGGGTATTCCATGAATAACCTCGTCGTTTATGGAAATACATGCGGTACCGGGGAAACCGTACAGTCCGAGGAAGTTGGGTTCTGCTCCCTGGCTGATAATGTAGTCGTGGGCAATCTTGTCGATCTCCCATGTGGAGATACCCGGCCTGACTGCCTCCCCGGCAACCTGGAGTGCTTCGGCTGAAATTCTGCATGCAACACGCATGAGTTCCAGTTCCTTTGATGTCTTAAGCACTATCATGTATTAGTCCTCGAGTGCCTTGAGCACGCGTGCCGTGATGTCGGCTACGCTGCCAAGACCTTCTACAATCTTAAGCTTACCTGTCTTCTCGTAGTAACCCTTGAGGGGCTCTGTCTGATCGTGGTAAACCTTAAGTCTGTCTGCAACCGTCTCGGGAGCATCGTCCTTGCGCTGTACAAGGGCAGCTCCGCAGCTGTCGCAGATGCCTTCCTTCTCAGGCTTCTTGTTGACAATGTGGTAGGATGCGCCGCAATCAGGGCACACTCTGCGACCTGTCATACGCTCTGCGATAGCCTCATCGGGAACCTCGATATCGACAACCCTGTCGATGATGATTCCCATGGCATCGAGAGCCTCGGCCTGAGGAATTGTTCTCGGGAAACCGTCAAGGATGAAACCGTTGTCACAGTCACCCTTTGCAAGACGTTCCTTTATTATTCCTATTACAACCTCATCCGGAACAAGCTGACCGGCCTCAATGAAAGCCTTTGCTTTAAGGCCCATCTCTGTGCCGTTTTTCAGTGCCTCACGGATGATGTTACCTGTGGATATTGTGGGAATTGCATACTTTTCAGCGACAATTTCCGCCTGTGTTCCTTTGCCTGCGCCGGGGGCGCCGAGAAAGATTATCTTCATAACAAAGTCCTTTCCTTAGTCAAGGAATCCCTTATAATGACGCATCATCATCTGAGATTCAAGCTGACGAACGGTTTCAAGAGCAACACCGACCAAGATGATTACGGATGTTCCGCCGAGTGAAAGGTTCATCGGAGACGGACAGCAAAGTGATGTAATCTGTGAGAAAACGATCGGCAGGATTGCAACAACACTTATGAGAAGAGCGCCGAGCAATGTGATTCTTGAAAGTACTTTTGCAATGTAATCTGATGTGGGTTTACCCGGTCTGATACCCGGAATCGAACCGCTGTTCTTTCTCAGGTTGTTTGCCATCTCTATGGGATTGTACTGAATCGTCGCATAGAAATAGGCGAACAGGATGATAAAGATGAAGTAGACGAGTCCGTAGAACCAGTTTGTCGTGTTAAACAGGTTAAAGAAATTATCCAGTCCGCTTCCCTTTGTGATCCTGTTTCCGAAGAACATCTGGAGCGTCGGGGGAAGTGAAAGGATTGAGCTCGCGAAGATGATGGGCATAACACCGGACATGTTGACCTTGATCGGCATGTGAGTGTTCTGGCCGCCATACATCTTACGACCGACAACTCTCTTCGCATAAGCGACAGGGAGCTTTCTCTCGGAACCGTCAACCCATACTATAAATACTACGAGGCCTATCATGATGATGAGGGCTATCGGAGCAAAGAGATAGTAGAGTCCGCCGTATGAGAAGTATCCGATAATGTAAGTGATTGTTGTCGGGATACGAGACACGATACCTGCGAAAAGTATCATTGAAATACCGTTGCCTATGCCGTTTCTGTTGATGGATTCACCCATCCACATGAGCAGGCATGCGCCGGCTGAGAGAACGAAGATGATTACCAGAGCCTGGAGTGTGGCGGAGAAACCCGTGAAGGGAGTGCCGTCAGCAGCAGTGGCAATGAATCCGCCGGAGCGAAGGAAGAAGAAATATGCAGCGGACTGCATGATGGCGATGATAACAGCGCCGATTCTCGTGATGAACGAGATCTTTTTCTTACCCTCTTCGCCTTCCTTGGCGAGGTTCTCAAGTGCCGGGATGGCAACTGTAAGAAGCTGAATGATAATTGACGAGTTGATGTACGGTGTGATTGACATGGCAAACAGTGTACCGTAATTGAACGCGTCACCGGTCATCATACTGAGGTAGTTCATGAAGTTTGAACCGTTGGTATCCTGAATGATACCGCCCGCAGCTGCCGTAAACGGAACCGGAATAGCAGCTCCCAGTCTGAAAAGAAGCAGAATGAGTGCTGTGTAAAGCATCTTCTTGCGAAGGTCAGGTACTTTAAAAGCATTAGCAAGAGTCTGCAGCATTTTAAACCACCTCTGCCTTTCCGCCGGCTGCTTCTATCTTTGTCTTTGCAGCCTCTGAATAAGCGTTGACCTTTACCGTGAGCTTCTTCTTGAGCTCACCGTTGCCGAGTACTTTTACACCGTCCTTTTCCTTCTTGATAAGACCTGCCGCGATAAGCGCTGCTGCGTCTACCGTGTCGCCGTCTTTGAAACATTTCTCAAGGTCGGAAACGTTAACGGTTACGATTTCCTTGGCAAATATATTGTTGAAGCCTCTCTTCGGGAGTCTTCTCTGGAGGGGCATCTGACCGCCTTCAAATCCGGCGCGCATACCCTTACCTGCTCTTGCGAGCTGACCCTTATGGCCCTTACCGGCAGTCTTACCTTGGCCAGAAGCAGGGCCTCTGCCTACGCGCTTAACGTCCTTTTTGGAACCTGCGGCAGGTGTGAGTTCATGTAATTTCATGTTTTTGTCCTACCTTTCTTTAAGCCTTTGTGACTGTGATAAGGTGTGAGATCTTCTTGATCTTACCCTGAGTCTGAGGATTATCAGGCTGGGTGGTTGTGTCACCGATCTTGCGAAGGCCGAGTGACTTTGCGGTAGCAATCTGGTCTTTCTTGCTGCCTATAAGGCTCTTTGTGAGCTTTATCTCAACAGTTTCAACTGAAGCTTTAGCCATTTTGAACCGCCCTCCTTAACCTAAAATCTCTTTTTCTGTCTTTCCGCGGATAGCGGCAACTTCGTCAACATTGCGAAGCTTTGAAAGTCCGTCAAGTGTAGCGCGGACTACATTGCAGGGATTGTTTGAACGAAGGGCCTTTGAACGGATGTCCTTGATACCTACGGTCTCAACAACCGCACGTACGGGACCGCCGGCGATAACGCCGGTACCGGGTGCCGCGGGCTTTAAAAGTACAACGCCTGCGCCGTACTTACCGATAATCTCGTGGGGAATTGTTGTTCCCTTGAGAGAAACCTTCATGAGGTTCTTCTTCGCATCCTCGATACCCTTGCGGATGGCATCCGGAACTTCGCCGGACTTACCGATACCGAAGCCTACTGTGCCGTTGCCGTCACCGACAACTACGAGGGCTGCGAATTTGTAGATACGTCCACCTTTAACTGTCTTTGATACACGGTTAATGGTAATGACTCTCTCTTGTAACTCTAAATTAGAAGCATCTATTTTACTAGCCAAAAGTTTTTCCTCCTTACCATTAATCAGAACTTAAGTCCGCCCTCGCGAGCGCCTTCAGCAAGTTCAGCAACGCGACCATGATAAACATAACCGCCACGATCAAAAACAACTTCTTCGATGTTTTTCTTAAGTGCACGCTCAGCAAGGATCTTACCGAGTTCCCTTGCTGCGTCCTTGTTTCCGCCGTACTTCTTGAAGCTCTTCTCGTTTGTGGAAGCGCTGCAAAGTGTAACACCGGCCTCATCATCTATAACCTGAGCATAGATGTTGTCGAGTGAGCGGTAAACGCAAAGACGCGGGCGTGAAGCTGTACCGGAAATTTTTCCGCGTACTCTCTTATGACGCTTAAGACGAGCTTTATTGGTATCTGCCTTATTAACCATAATTCTTTTACACTCCTTCCCTTATTATGCGCCTTTACCGGCTTTGCCTTCTTTACGGCGAATGTGTTCGTCCATATACTTGATGCCCTTGCCCTTGTACGGCTCGGGAGGACGCTGTTCACGAACTTCTGCTGCGAACTGTCCGACCTTCTGGTTGTCAATACCGGAAATAGTGATCTTCTTATCATTTACTTCGGCCTTGATACCGTCGGGAAGAGGCATCTCAACAGGATGTGAATAACCTACGTTCAATACGAGTTTGTTACCTTCGACTGATGCGCGGTAACCGACGCCGTTTACTTCGAGTTCCTTTGAGAAACCATCCGTAACACCCTTGATCATGTTTGCGATGAGTGTTCTCGTAAGGCCGTGAAGTGAACGGTTCTCTTTGTCGTCATTCGGGCGGGTAACGGTAACTTCAGCACCGTTTACCTCTACCTTCATGTTCTGATGCACTGTTCTGGTAAGTTCACCCTTGGGGCCTTTTACAGAAACAGTGTTGCCGTCGAGCTTGACTTCTACGCCGGCCGGAATTGCGATTGGCATTCTGCCTATACGTGACATATTACTGTTTCCTCCTTACCAGATAAATGCGAGCACCTCGCCGCCCACATGGGCCTTGCGTGCTTCTTTATCGGTCATAATACCTTTGGATGTAGAGAGAATCGCGATACCGAGACCCTTCATTACTGAAGGCATGTTCTCGCAGTCTGTGTAGATGCGGAGACCGGGTTTTGAAACTCTCTTGAGACCGGTAATAACCGGGGATTTGTTTTCACCATACTTGAGTACGATCTCAATCATACCCTGCTTTCCGTCTTCTTCAACGGAGAAGCTTTTGATGTAGCCCTCATCAACAAGAATCTGAGCAATAGCTTTCTTCATGTTGGATGCGGGAATTTTAACTGTGTCATGCTTAGCTGAGTTAGCGTTTCTGATTCTTGTAAGCATATCAGCTACTGAATCTGTGATCTGCATTAGCTTTTTCCCTCTCTTTCCTATTGCTCAAATTACCAGCTTGCTTTCTTCACGCCGGGGATCTGACCCTTGTGAGCGAGCTCTCTGAAACAGATACGGCATACGCCGTACTTTCTGAGGTAGGCATGCGGCCTGCCGCAGATTTTGCAACGGTTGTACTCTCTTGTGGAATACTTAGCCGGACGAGCCTGCTTTACCTTAAGTGATGTCTTAGCCACGTGTCTTACCTCCTTATCTTGCGAACGGAGCGCCCATCAATGTGAGGAGCTCTCTCGCTTCTTCATCTGTGTTCGCTGTCGTTACGAAGCAGATATCCATACCGCGGATAGCGTCGATCTTGTCGTACTCTATCTCAGGGAAGATGAGCTGCTCTTTAACGCCCATTGAATAGTTTCCGCGACCGTCAAACGAGTCGGGATTGATACCTCTGAAGTCTCTTACTCTCGGAAGTGCGAGATTGAAGAATCTGTCGAGGAATTCATACATGCGTTCACCGCGAAGTGTTACCTTTACGCCGATAACCATGCCTTCACGAAGTTTGAAGTTCGCGACTGACTTCTTTGCCTTACAGATAACGGGCTTCTGGCCTGTGATCGTGGAGAGGTCGCTGATGATGGAATCAACTACCTTGGCATTGTCCTTCGCTTCGCCGCAACCTACGTTGATAACAATCTTATCGAGCTTCGGTACCTGCATTACGCTCTTGTAGCCGAATTTCTTCATGAGAGCGGGAGCCACTTCTTTGGTATACATATCTTTAAGTCTTGCCATAAGTATTGCTCCCCTCCTTATTCAAACTGAGCGTTGCACTTCTTGCAAACGCGTACTTTTTTACCGTTTTTGTCTACTGCATGACCTACACGTGTGGCCTTGCCGCACTTCGGGCATATGAGCTGAACCTTGTCAGCATAGAGAGCACTTTCAGCCTTGATGAGACCGCCGGCCTCACCCATCTTACGGGGCTTTACGTGCTTTGTGATGATGTTGATACCCTCAACGATGATTTTGCCCTCTGAAGGTGCAACCTCGAGTACCTTGCCCTTCTGGCCGCGGTACTTGCCGTTGATAACGATAACTTCATCACCTGTTTTTACGTGAACCTTATTATTCATTATCTCTTGCACCTCCCTTAAATTACTTCCGGAGCGAGGCTCAGGATCTTTGTGAATTCCTTTTCACGAAGCTCACGAGCTACGGGGCCGAAAATACGGGTTCCTCTAGGGGTTTTATCTTCCTTGATAAGAACTGCTGCGTTCTCGTCGAAACGTACATAAGTACCGTCATCGCGGCGAACGCCCTTCTTTGTTCTTACCACTACTGCTTTTACTACTTCGCCTTTTTTAACGCCGCCGCCCGGTGTAGCCTTCTTGACAGATGCTACGATGACGTCGCCGATATTGGCGTACCTCCTGCCTGTACCTCCAAGCACACGAATGCACATAATCTCTTTCGCGCCTGAGTTGTCGGCAACCTTGAGGTAACTCTGTTGCTGTACCACAGTGGTTCCCTCCTTAATTACTTAGCCTTTTCGATGATTTCAACTACGCGCCAATGCTTATCCTTAGAGATGGGGCGGGTCTCCATGATGAGGACCTTATCGCCTACCTGGCACTCGTTCTTTTCATCGTGTGCTTTGATTTTTACCGTACGATTTATGATCTTCTTGTAAAGAGGATGTCTGACCCTCTCCTTAACCGTAACAACTACGGTCTTGTCCATCTTATCTGATGATACGATGCCGACCTGAGTCTTTCTTAAATTTCTTTCCATAGCTTATTCCCTCCTACCGCTTAAGCATTCTCGCCGTGGAGTTCTACATCGCGCTGAATCGTCTTGATGCGGGCGATGTCTTTCTTGACGGCCTTAATGCGCATGGGGTTGTCGAGCTGATTTATAGCCTGCTGGAAACGAAGCTTGAAAAGTTCGTCTTTAAGCTCAAGGAGCTTGGCATCAAGCTCAGCGGCGGACAGTTCCTTAAGTTCAGTTGCTTTCATTACTGTTCGCCTCCTCTTTCTTTACAAATTTGCACTTGATGGGGAGCTTGTTTGACGCAAGACGCATAGCCTCACGGGCGAGTTCCTCGTCAACGCCGGCGATCTCAAACATGACTCTGCCGGGCTTTACAACTGCTACCCAGTACTCAGGAGAACCTTTACCTGAACCCATTCGGGTCTCAGCGGGTTTTTCCGTGATCGGCTTGTCCGGGAAGATCTTGATCCAGACCTTACCGCCTCTCTTGATGTAACGTGTCATGGCGACTCGGGCTGCCTCGATCTGATTGGACTTNNATCCATACCTGGCCGCCACGTCTGATGTATCTTGTCATCGCGATACGGGCTGCTTCTATCTGGTTCGCTGTGATCCAGGCCGGCTCTAAAGCCACAAGTCCGTATTCGCCGTAAGTTACGGTGTTGCCGCGAGTTGCCTTACCTGTAAGACGGCCTCTCTGCTGCCTCCTGTACTTAACTCTCTTAGGCATTAACATTACTTGGCTCCCCCTTCCTTCTTAGTGTTCTTTTCCTTATTGCGTGTATCGTGAAGTACTTCACCTTTGTAGATCCATACTTTTACGCCGATACGGCCGTAAGTTGTGTCAGCCTCTGCAAATCCGTAGTCGATGTCGGCACGGATTGTCTGAAGCGGGATTGTACCCTCGTGATAGCTCTCCGAACGCGCGATTTCAGCACCGCCGAGACGACCGGAAACCTGAGCTTTGATACCCTTTGCACCGAGTCTCATTGTTCTGCCGATTGCGAGTTTGAGTGCGCGACGATAAGATACACGCTTCTCAAGCTGAGCTGCAATACCTTCTGCTACGAGCTGAGCATCGAGGTCGGGCTGTTTGATCTCAACGATGTTGAGAGAAACTTCTGAGATGTCCTTGCCGAGTCTCTTTGCACAGTCAGCGCGAAGCTCCTCGATGGCGGCACCGCCCTTACCTATTACAACACCCGGCTTTGCGCAGTGGATGTTGATGCGTACGCGCTTTGCGTCACGCTCAATCTCAACCTTGGGAACGCCTGCGGAAGCAAGTGTCTTGAGAAGGTATTCTCTTATTTCATAGTCCTCATGAAGAGTGTCCGCGAATTTGCTCTTGTCAGCATACCAGCGAGACTCCCAGTCCTTAATTACACCGACACGAAGTCCGGTAGGATTAACTTTCTGTCCCATGTTTTACCTCCTCCTCTTATTCTGCTTCCTTAAGCGTGATGTTGATGTGCGATGTTTTCTTGTTGATTCTGTACGCACGACCCTTTGACATAGGTCTGATACGCTTTAAGGTCGGACCCTGGTCTACAGAACAAGCTGCAACATAGAGCTTGCTGACGTCCATGTCCTTCTGTTCCGCATTGGCTATTGCGGATTTAAGTAATTTCTCAAGAACCTCACTTGCGGATTTCGGTGTGTGCTTGAGAATAGCCATTGCTTTGTCAGCGGGTTGATTCCTGATAAGGTCGAGTACTATCTGAACCTTACGGGGAGCAATTCTGACGTAAGTTACTTTAGCTGTTGCTTCCATTTAATACACACTCCTTTCCGCTTATTTACCGGTCTTTGAACCGGCGTGACCTCTGAATGTTCTTGTCGGTGCGAACTCACCGAGCTTATGGCCTACCATGTCTTCCGTAACGTATACGGGAACGTGTTTACGTCCATCGTGAACTGCGAAAGTATGACCAACGAACTGCGGGAATATTGTTGAAGAACGGCTCCATGTCTTGAGGACGATCTTCTCGCCGCTCTCGTTCATTTTCTCAACGCGGGCGAGGAGCTTCGGCTGCACGTAGGGGCCTTTTTTAAGACTTCTGCTCATTATTCATAACTCCTTTCACAATTACTTTCCGTTACGACGTCTTACGATCATCTTATTGGAAGCCTTTTTCTTATCACGGGTCTTGTAACCGAGTGCCGGTTTACCCCAAGGGGTAACAGGGCCCGGACGACCGATGGGTGATTTACCTTCACCACCGCCGTGAGGGTGGTCATTGGGGTTCATAACGGAACCGCGGACTGTCGGGCGGATGCCGAGGTGGCGTGTACGACCTGCCTTACCGATTTTAACGTTGACATGGTCTGTGTTGCTTACCTGGCCGATTGTCGCCATGCAGTTGATGGGAACGTTACGAAGTTCGCCTGAAGGCAGTCTGAGGAGAGCGTAAGCGCCCTCTTTAGCCATGAGCTGAGCAGCATTACCTGCGGAACGGGCGAGCTGGCCGCCGCGACCCGGGTTGAGCTCAACGTTGTGTACGAATGTACCTGTAGGAATGTTCGTGAGCGGAAGAGCGTTGCCCGGCTTGATATCTACGCCGGCACCGGCCTCAACCTTGTCACCGACTTTAAGACCTACGGGGGCGAGAATGTAAGACTTCTCGCCGTCCTCATACTGTATGAGGGCTATGAATGCCGAGCGGTTCGGGTCATACTCAAGGGTGAGTACGGTTGCCGGCATGTCAAACTTCTGTCTCTTGAAGTCGATAATGCGATACTTTTTACGGTTTCCGCCACCGCGGTGACGAACCGTGATTCTACCATAACTGTTGCGGCCTGCATTCTTGTTAAGAGGAGCAAGTAAGCTTCTCTCAGGTGCAACCTTTGACAGTTCGGAGTAATCCGTAACGGACATGTTACGTGTGCCGTTTGTAACCGGCTTAATATTTCTTATTGCCACGTCAGTTTCCTCCTTTGATTACATCATGCCGTCGAAGAACTCGATTGTCTTGGAGTCTTCGGTGAGAGTTACGATAGCCTTCTTCCAGGAAGCTGTGTAACCTTCATAACGGCCCTGACGGCGAAGCTTGCCGCGTACTGATAATGTGTTTACCTTTGCTACTTTAACGTCGAAGAGTTCCTCTACGGCTTTAGCAATTTCAATTTTGTTGGCGTCCTTGGCAACCTTGAAGGTGTACTTCTTATAGGCTGTGTTTTCCATTGATGCCTCTGTGATGATGGGTTTGAGGATTATGTCCTGTGCAAGCTTTTTCATTATGCATATACCTCCTCAAGCTTTTCTACCGCAGCCTTGGCAATAACTACCTTGTTGCAGTTTACGAGGTCGTAAACGTTGATGGCATTTACGGGAGAAACCTTAACGCCTTCAATGTTGCGTGCGCTCTTGTAGATGACATCGTCAGTCTCGGGGAGAATGATGAGTGTCTTCTTTGCCTCACCGAGAGCGGCGAGGATCTTAACCATCTCAGCTGTCTTGATCTCTTTGAGCTCAAGCTTGTCAACGATTGTGAACTCATCGTTTGCAACCTTGTCTGAAAGAGCAGAGAACATTGCGAGACGTCTTACCTTCTTGTTGATTGAGAAGCCGTACTTTCTCGGCTTCGGGCCTAAAGCGACACCGCCGTGTGTCCACTGAGGTGAACGTGTGGAGCCCTGGCGGGCACGGCCTGTACCCTTCTGTCTCCACGGCTTCTTGCCGCCGCCGCTAACTTCTGCGCGTGTTTTGGTAGACTGTGTGCCCTGGCGCTGGTTAGCAAGATAATTAACTACTACGAGATGAACTGCGGACATGTTCGGAACGATACCGAAGATCTCATCCTTGAGGTTCATCGTACCAACCTTTTTACCGGTTGTGTCAAGTACTGATACCTGTGGCATTCTTTTCTACCTCCTTACGCTTTCTTTATGCTGTTCTTCAGAACTACGATGCCGCCCTTGGGGCCGGNNGGCTTCTTGCCGCCGCCGCTGACTTCCGATCTGGTAAGGGTAGACTGTGTGCCCTGGCGCTGATTGGCAAGATAAGCGACTACACAAAGGTGCATAGCGGGAATGCTGGGGGTGATTCCGAAGATATCTTCCTTGAGGTCGATATCGGAAACCTTCTTACCTGTCATGTCAAAAACTGATACTGTAGGCATTATTTTCTACTCCTTTCCTTAAGCTTCTTTTTTAACGCTGTCGCGGATAACTACGATGCCGCCCTTGGGGCCGGGAACGGCGCCCTTGATGGCGATAAGATTGTTCTCCGCGTCAACCTTGACTATGTCGAGGTTCTGGATTGTAACTCTCTCTGCACCGAGGTGTCCTGCGAGCTTCTTTCCCTTGAAAACTCTGGACGGGTCTGAGCAAGCGCCGAGTGAACCGGCATGTCTTACTACGGGACCTGAACCGTGTGTTTCCTTAAGACGACCGAAGTTCCAACGCTTGATGGCACCCGCTGTGCCCTTACCCTTTGAAGTGCCGACGACGTCAACCTTGTCGCCTACCTCAAATGTGTCAGCCTTCAGGATGTCGCCGACGTTTACTGCCGAGCAATCCTCGAGGCGGAACTCTCTGAGTACCTTCTTCGGTGCTACGTCTGCTTTTGCGAAGTGGCCCTGCATGGGCTTGTTGACTCTCTGTACCTTAACATCTCCGAAGCCGAGCTGGACTGCTTCATAGCCGTCGTTTTCAACTGTCTTCTTCTGTGTTACTGCACACGGACCTGCTTCAATGACTGTTACGGGGATTACATTTCCCTTCTCGTCAAAGAGCTGTGTCATACCGATTTTCTTTCCGATAAGACCTTTTTGCATGATTTATTCCTCCTTCAGTTATTGGTTGGCGATTCATACCGCCAACATGACCGGTTACCGGCTTGAATTCGAAATCAGAGTTTAATTTCTATTTCAACACCGGCCGGAAGCTCAAGACCTGTGAGAGCCTCAACAGTTTTGTTTGAAGGTCTCAGTATGTCGATGAGTCTCTTGTGTGTGCGCTGCTCGAACTGCTCACGGCTGTCCTTGTACTTATGTACAGCGCGAAGAATTGTTACTACTTCCTTCTCTGTCGGAAGCGGAACCGGACCCGAAACCTTGGCGCCTGTGCGCTTTGCGGTCTCAACAATCTTCTCGGCTGCTGCGTCTACAAGATTGTGGTCATAACCCTTGAGTCTGATTCTGATTTTTTCTTTTACTGCCATTTTTTATTCCTCCAATAAAATACACACCGCCGGGCGTTTCCTCCTACACTAATTAAAAAATCCGGAAAAAACGAGAGTCCCGGTTGGCAAAACGGCATATGTTTCGCCCGGTTTTAGAATCGGACATACTCCGCGGAAGTTCCCTACCTCTGGGGGTAGCCACATCCCGCATCATCGCATATCTACGCGCTTTTTGACACGTCTGCCCTTTGGCGCGCCCCAATATATTACCACGCGCGTTATTATAAAGCAAGGATTTTTTTGAAAAAATGAGGGGCACTGCAAACCCCGCCGCGCGTTTTGTGCGCCGGGTACACAATATATTGTCAAAAAGCGCCCATATAGCCACTAAATAATATATATGGTATAGGTAAAATTTACAATTTGTTAATATTCTTGCAAACTTACGCGCGCGCGTATAATATAAATGGTATAAATAAGAAACGGGAGAAACTCTATGAATTCACCACTTGCGGACCGCCTGCGTCCGCAGACACTTGACGACATAGTCGGACAGCCTCACCTGCTCGGAAAAGGCAAGGCCCTGCGCGAAATTATCGAGTCCGGCGACATTCCCAATCTCATATTTTACGGCCCGTCGGGCATAGGTAAGACGACGCTTGCAAACATCATCGCAAAGGAGACCGACAAGCGGCTCTACAAGCTCAATGCCACGACGGCCTCAATAAACGACATCCGCAATATCATCGCGGATGTGGATACTCTTATGGCCCCGAACGGCATTCTGCTCTACCTGGACGAAATCCAGTATTTCAACAAGAAACAGCAGCA
>DBWX01000014.1:53258-53562 GCA_002309175.1 Ruminococcaceae bacterium UBA1227 | reverse complement strand
AACCCTTATTTTTATGTATATAACGCAGTAATCAGCCGCTGCACCGTATTTGAGTTCAAATCGGTCACGCCCGAAGAGATAGCTAAAGCTGTCGAGCGCGCCTTCAGGATTGTGGGTGAGGAAAAAAAGATTACCTACGACATTGAGGACGGCGTCATACTTGATATCTCCAGGGCTGCCGGCGGCGATGTGCGCAAGGCCATAAACACCGTCGAGCTCATCTCCCTTGCCGCAAAGGACGGCAAGGTGACAGCAGAGCTTGCGAGCGAGATAACGGGAAAAAGCGCCATGCGCTACGACCGCG
>DBWX01000014.1:0-53202 GCA_002309175.1 Ruminococcaceae bacterium UBA1227 | reverse complement strand
GGCGCGGCTGCTTGAAGCCGGCGACCTCATCTCCGCGGTCCGCCGCCTTCTCGTCTGCGCATGTGAGGACGTAGGCCTCGCCTATCCGCAGATAATCCCGATTGTCAAGGCCGCCTGCGACATAGCGCTCCAGGTCGGTCTGCCGGAGGCGCAGATTCCGCTCGCCGATGCGGTAATCCTCGTGGCCACCAGCCCTAAATCCAATTCGGGCGTCACGGCCATCGAGACCGCAATGGCGGATATTGAGCGCGGCAACTCCGGTGCCATTCCGCGCACCCTGCAGAACAAGCACTTTGACGGCGAGGATCAGGCCGTCAAAGGCCAGTTCTATAAATATCCCCACGCTTTCCCGAACCACTGGCTCGATCAGCAGTATCTTCCTGACGCAATCAAGGATGTCCGCTACTACGAGTACGGGGACAATAAGATTGAGCAGGCCACAAAGGCTTATTGGGATGCCATAAAAGGCACAAAATAAATAATATTCAATTATTTTTCCAAAACAGAAAAATATAAAGTTTGACATTTTTTGGCAATCTTCATAAACACTTTCACACGTGAAACCAAAACGGACGCATGTTCATAATCAACGTAACTATGTACTTTAATAAAATGGCACAACTACGTCATTTTTAACTTGTCAATAGGTTTTTAACAAGTTTTTTTCGGACAGAATTCCAAAATTATACGAACTGTAATATAATTTGATGCCCCAAATGTGCAAAACTCGGTGGAAATTGCGGAATCAAAAAAATTATATAACGCCGTATAAGGCTTTTCGGGGCTTTTTGACGTTTTTGCGGAGAAAATCGGGGTTGACAAATTTCTCTATTACAAGCCGTTAAAAACTCTTTACCTGAAAATAAATAATCGTCACAATGCACATATTTAAGCCAAAATTTTGGAAGTATAAAATGCACAAAAGGAGGCCTGAAAATTGGGCCGAAATTTTACACTGAAAACCGACAACTGTAACTTGACAGTAAAAAATATTCATTGCCTGAACCCGGATTATACCCTGGACTGCGGTCAGTCCTTCCGCTGGGAGAAGACTTCCGAGGGTCACTGGTGCGCCGTAGTCTCTTCAGAGAACGGCCCCGTGTACTGCGAGCTCAGTTTCAGCCAAAACAAGGACGACACATGCGACATCACCTTCTATGACTGCGACGAGAAGGTTTTCAACGAAATCTGGGTCCCCTACTTTGACCTTGACCGCGACTATGACTCCATCCTCAGCACATACAATAAAGATAAGTATTTAAAACAGGCCGACAGGGAGTATTATGGTATAAGGGTCACAAACCAGGATCCCTGGGAGACCCTCTGCTCCTTCATCATCTCGCAGAACAACAATATCCCGCGCATAAAAGGCATAATAGAGCGCCTCTGCGAGAACTTCGGCGAACCCGTCAGAACGATAAAAACAGCAGATGGAACAGATAAGACCCTGTACTCTTTCCCGACCGCAGAGAAACTGGCAGGACTTGAGCCCGAGGACCTCGCTCCCATACGCGCGGGCTTTCGGAACAAATATATTATTGACGCCGCGAGAAAGACAGCGAGCGGCGAAATAGACCTTGAAAACTTAAAAGAGCTTCCGCTTGATGAAGCGGAAGCAGAACTTCTTAAAATAAAGGGCGTCGGCCCGAAGGTCGCGCAATGCGTGCTCCTCTACGGCTGCCGGCAGGCCGATGCCTTCCCGCAGGATGTCTGGGTGAAGAGAATACTCTCTGAACTCTACCCGCAGGGCTTACCGCCCTGCACGGCCGGCACCCGCGGCATCGCACAGCAATATCTGTTCCACTGGCGCCGCCACCTGGATGACACAGAGAAAGGAAGCAAAAAATAATGTTCAACAAAATCAAAGAAAAGCCCTGGTACCCCATGACGGTCGCCATCTGCACCGGCGTCCTTCTCTATGTCCTCATGGCGCATTTCGGAGGCATCTGGGACGGCATAACTAAGTTCGTAGGCTATTTCCGTCCCCTGATTCTGTCCTTTGTCTTTGCCTACATGATAAATCCCCTTTACAAACTCTTCTTCAGTATCTTTGAGTTTGTAAAGAAGCCCAAAATACGCAAGGCCGTCGCAATCACGATTTCCTACATCGTTGTACTTCTCTTCATAACCTTCGCGATTATGATTCTGGTGCCTCAGCTTATAGACAGCATCCAGACCCTCTCCGCCAACCTGCCCGAATATGTCGCGCACGCGGAGAATCTGCTCGGAAAATGGGGCATCTCCAAGACCACAATCGACATACGCAACTTCATTGACACCTCAGAAGGCGCAATAAGCAATGCTTTCAATCTCCTGAGTGACAACCTCGGAGGTATACTTGAAGCTTCCGCAAGTGCCGGCAAAGGCGTCTTCCGCGTAGTAATCGCATTCATCCTCTCAATATACCTGCTTGCCGAGAAAGATGTTCTCAAGACCGGAACAGACCGCCTGTTCAAGGCTTCTCTCTCTCCCGAGAGATATACGAGGACCATGAACTTCGCGAAAAAGTGTGACTGGATTTTCAGCCGCTACATCATCTTCAATATCGTTGACAGTATCATAATCGGCGGTTTAAACGGTATACTCATGGCTATCTTCGGCATGCAGTATGTCGGCCTCATATCCTTCGTAATTGCAATCACGAACCTCGTACCTACATTCGGACCTCTGGTCGGCGCCGTAATCGGAGCTCTGATTCTCCTCATGACTCACCCGCTCCACGCACTGATTTTCATCATAATCTCACTTGTGCTCCAGATTCTGGACGGCTATCTTATCAAGCCGCACCTTTTCGGCAACCAGTTCGGTGTGTCCGGTCTCTGGATACTCATGGGCGTCATCGTAGGAGGCAACATGTTCGGCGTCATCGGCATCCTTCTTGCAATACCGGTAGTCGCAATCATCGACCACATGTACAGGACCTACCTTATTCCGACCCTCGAGGCAAAACGAGGTATATCACCTCCGCCGGACGATGCAGTCCCCGAAGAAAAGAGCCCGCAGGAAACACCTGCAGACTCGTAAACATAAATAAAAAAGCTCTGACAGAAACGTCAGAGCTTTTTTGGTGACCCGGACGAGAATCGAACTCGTGTTACCGCCGTGAAAGGGCGGTGTCTTGACCGCTTGACCACCGGGCCGTTGGTAGCGGGAGAGGGATTTGAACCCACGACACCCCGGGTATGAACCGAGTGCTCTAGCCAACTGAGCTATCCCGCCGTTTATAAAAGCGCGAAAGTTATTATAACTTAGAGGTTGTTTGTTGTCAATGCCTTTTTGAGCGCTGCTGCGTCCTCGGCGATAATGTCGGGCGCATGCGATTCAAGTTCCTCTTTTGAACCGTAGCCGGAGAGGAAAGCGGCGGAAGCAACGCCTGCTTTTTTTGCGCCGTCAATGTCATAAAAGCGGTCACCGATCATGACGACGCGTTTTGAAGGCTCTACGCCGAGCGCCTCACAGGCACTCAGGACAAGTCTCGACTTGTCCGAGTTATGATTCTTGAGTTCGGGACCTATGACGGCATCGAAATACGTATCTATTTTGAGATATGGTATGGCAAGGTCGAGGTAGTGCTGCGGCTTGGAAGAAGCGACAGCGACTTTTACGCCGTCCGCCTTCAGTGTCTCAAGCAGATCAAGCATGCCCGGATAAAGTTCAAGCTCATAGACACCTTTCTCGGTGTAGTAAACACGGTAGGTGTCAACGAGAGTGCTCGCAAACTCCGGTGTAACCTTGTACTGATCTTCAAAAGTCAGATAAAGCGGCGGTCCGAGAAACTCGTTTAAGCGGTCCTCGATTATGGGTATATTATATTTTCTGAGCGCATAACGGACCGCATTGCGCACACCTTCGCCGGTATCCGCAACAGTGCCGTCAAAATCAAATATCACCGCATCAAACATAGTGTTCCTGACCTCCCGTTTGCTTGCCTATTATACACGAATTTGCTATAATCGGCAATGGTGATTAAATGAGTGATTCAAGCAAACGCATAGCCCTTCTGGACGAGCTCCGGGGCTTCTGCGTCCTGTGCATGATCTTCTATCATGCCTTTATATTTATGTATGAGCAGTATGACATACAGTTCGGGTATGATGCGTATACATTTTTCCTGCCCGTCCAGCCGTACGTCTCGTGCATGTTTATTTTTATCTGCGGCATCTGCTGCAATTTATCCCACAGCAACTTGAAACGCGGACTGAAACTCGCGGTTTTCGCCCTGGCCTTAAACTTCGTGTCAATCATTGTGCTTCCCAAGATGGGCTTTGTCGGCACGGAAATCTGGTGGGGTATCCTCGACTTCTTCACCGTAGCCATTTTGAGTTACGTTCTCTTTGAGAAGGCCGTAGTAAAGACGCCCTGGATTTTAGGCCTCTTCATTACGATCTTCCTCTTCTGGATTTTCAGATACTGGGACACGGAAGGTATGATTTCTCTCTGGGGTGATTTATCCTGGCGCCTGCCGGATTCCGCTTTTGAGCAGAAGTGGCTGTTCCCGCTCGGCATCCAGTCTCCGGATTTCTACTCGGCGGACTACTTCCCGATGATTCCCTATGTCTTTGTCTTTTATATGGGTGCCTTCCTCGGCAAGCCCGTCTCGGACGGCAAGGTTCCTGCCTTCGCCTACCCTGTTCACTCTAAGGCTCTCACCTGGCTCGGCAAAAACTGTTTCCTCATCTACCTTGTCGAACTCCCGATAATCTTTATCGTTATGGAACTTATAACCTGGATTGCATCTAAATTCTAAGGAGCTAATATGACCAAGAAAGAACGCGCACTCGCGTGTGTCGAGGCGCTGAAAAAAGAATATCCTGACGCGGAGTGCGCACTTGTGGCGGGCGACCCGTTCCAGCTGCTTGTGGCGACAAGGCTGTCGGCACAGTGCACGGACGCCCGCGTAAATATGATTACGCCTGCGCTCTTTGCAAAGTACCCGACAACTGAGGCTTTTGCTGCCGCAAAGCTTTCGGATGTGGAGGAACTCGTCCACTCCTGCGGCTTCTACCACGCAAAAGCCAAAGACATTATCGGTGCCGCGCAGGCGGTACTTGAGAGATTTGACGGCATTGTCCCCGACAATATCGAGGACCTGACGTCGCTGCCGGGTGTCGGCAGAAAGACTGCCAACCTGATTGTCGGCGACGTCTACGGCAAACCTGCCGTTGTCGCGGACACGCATCTTATAAGAATCAGCAATCTTTTAGGCCTTGTTGACACAAAGGACCCGAAAAAGGTGGAACTTGAACTCAAAAAGATTCTGCCGCCCGACGAGTCAAACAACTTTTGTCACAGGATGGTCCTTCACGGCCGCGCGGTCTGTATTGCCCGCCGCCCTCAGTGTGAGAAATGCTGTCTGAAGGACTACTGCAAATCAGCAAAATAAAAGAACCCGCCGTTTAAGGCGGGTCTTTTTTATAATGTTTCAACTTTTATGAGGTTTGTGTTGCCCGGGATTGTGGAGGTGCCGCCCGAAAGGACTGCGAGATCACCTTCACCGAGGCCCATGACCTCTTTAAGTTTCTGCTTGGCCGTGTAGAACATGACCTCAGTTGAGTCATAGACATCAACTATGGTGGGGATGACACCCCAGGAGAGAGCGAGTTGATAGTAGGTGCGCTTGTCCGTCGTCAGACCGAGAATATCGACGGTCGGACGGAAGCGCGACACCATGCGGGCGGTCTTGCCGGATATTGTGCAGACGGCGATAGCCTTAGCGTCAATATCGATTGCCATACCGACCGTGGCATGGCTTATGGCATCTGCAGTGTTCTTTATGGTGAACTCCGTCTCGGCAAAGCGCTTATTATAATTAATATTCTGCTCCGTGAACTCCGCAATCTTCGACATTGTCTCAACGGCTTCCACGGGGTGTTCGCCTGAGGCTGTCTCACCCGAGAGCATTATGGCGCTCGATCCGTCGTAAACGGCGTTTGCGACGTCGGATATCTCCGCGCGGGTAGGCCGCGTGTTGTGAATCATGGACTCGAGCATCTCGGTCGCGGTAATGACCCTCTTGCCGAGCAGGCGGCAGTTCGTGATAAGCTTCTTCTGAACTGCCGGGAGCTCCTCGAAAGGAATCTCCACGCCCATGTCACCGCGGCCTATCATAATGCCGTCGCACTCTTCACAGATTTCCTTTATATTGTCTATACCCGACTGGTTTTCAATCTTCGCTATCAGGTTGTCCTTTCCGTCATAGCCTATCTCCTTGAGATATTTCTTAACGTCGAGCAGATCCTGCTTGCAGGAGACAAAGGAGCAGGCGATGAAGTCTATGCCGTTTTCAACACCGAATTTCAGGTCATCCTTATCCTGCTCGGAGAGGAATTTCTGCTTTAGTACCTTGTTCGGAAAGCTCATGGACTTTCTGTTTGAAAGTTCTCCGCCGACAATGGTCTCGCAGATTATGTCCTGACCCTTGATTTCCTTAATTTCAAACTTTAAAAGTCCGTTGTTGAGGAGTATTACATCTCCCTTTTTAAGATCTTTGTGAAGATTTGCATAGCTTACGGAGACGATATCCTTCGTGCCTTTGACATCTCTCGTCGTGAAGGTGAAAGTATCGCCCTCCTCAAGCATAATCTTACCCTTTTCAAAGGTCTTGATACGATACTCCGGACCCTTTGTATCAAGAAGTATGGCTATGGGGAGGCCCAGCTCTTCGCGGACCTCCTTGATTTTTTCTATTTTGTCGAGGTGCTCCTCATGGGTGCCGTGCGAAAAATTGAGGCGCGCGACATTCATGCCCGCTTTCGCCATTGCGACGAGCGTTTCCTTGCTGTCGCTCGCAGGGCCTATTGTACAGATAATTTTTGTTTTTCTCATGAGGAGTTCTCCTTTCTTTTTATGCGAGATAAAGAAGTGAAAGAGCTATAAGGAACTGTCCGAAATAATATGTTACGTGGTTGGAGACTACATCGACCGGTCTGTTCCTGCCCTCCCCGAAGTATGTTCCCGAAAGAATGAGGTCGGAGATGAGGAAGAGTATGAGGCCGGCAAACATGAGTGTAAGCGTCATGTTTTTAAAGCCGTACATTGCGGCGAGTGAACCCGCGAGCAATGTATCGGAAATGAGAAGTCCGCCATAGACACCCGATACTGCCTTGAACTTTCCGTAGTTCAGCTTCATCGGCTTTTCCATAAACAGGACATTGAGTGCTCCCGCGCCGAGTCCCAGCACGATGGGAAGGACCGCAAAGAGTGCTCCCTTTGCGGAATTGAACACTGCATAGTTCATAAGCAAGCCGGCTATGATGAGTATATGCTGAAAAGCAAATGTATAGAATCCGGCAAAAGTATAGATGTCATTGTCATCCGGATAGACGAATTTCAGATCAAGCCAGATGTCACCGAACAGACCGAAGAGGAGACCGATAATGACGAACAGGCCGAGTTGCGCCATTTTTTCGGGTCGTGCTTCGATAAATGCCGAGACAGCCACAATCATGAAGTAAGCGGATGTGAGCGACTTGATGATTGCTGCTTTGATTGAAACGCCCTTTACACGTTCAATGCAAAACCAGCAGAGAAAGACCAGTCCAATCCCCAGAAACGTAAAAACTGCCCATTTCATAAAGTTTCCTCCTGTTTTTTAACCGTTTGTCTCTATTCAACCCTTAGTCGAGGGTTTTCTCTGAAACAGTGCCGCCCAGATTGTCCAGACAAGCGCTATGCCGAGCGCAATGGCGAGAGCATACTGGATGGTAAGTCTGCCGTAGTACCAGGCTGTCTCGAGATCGCGGCTTACAATACCGCTCATGGTATAGTAGAGCGGTCCTCCGGGTATGAGCGGTATCATGCTCGGCACGAGCATTACAGTCGCCGGAGTCTTGTGGATTTTCGCCAGAATCTCGGCATAGAGCGCGCAGAACACCGCGGCTATCAGGCTTGCACCGAAGATATTATCCGTCAGATGGAGACCCAGCAGATAAATGCTCCACGTGAGGGCGCCGCCGATTGCCGCAAGCGGAATATGCGCGGTCTTTAAGCGGAAGAGGAGCGAGAAGCCGACAGAGCCGAGCGCTCCCGTAAGAATCTGAATTATAATAAGTTTCATTTCCATAGGCTCACCACACAATCCAGAATGCGGCCATGAATCCGCCCGCCAGGGCGCCTGCCCACATTATTGTCTCAACAAGCCGCATGGTGCCTGAAACCGTATCGCCTACCAGGATATCCTTTATGGCGTTGGTCATCGCAACTCCGGGAACCAGGAGCATGATATCTCCTATGAGTATCTTATCCAGGTTCAGGCCCGGTATGAACTTTGCCAGGAAGCATACGCCCAGGCCGACTATGAACGATGTAACTATGTTGTAAATGATGAGGTTCGGGGCCTTGCCCGAGAACTCACGCTGAAAAGCGCAGATAAGCAGGCCGAATGCAGCGGCAACAAGACCGTCCCATACCCTGCCGCCGAAAAAGATTGCGAAAGCAAACGCGGCAAGAGCGCTGCCGAGATACATGCGTATCGGTTTGGTTGTGGGATCAATGGCCTTTTTAAACTCATCTTCAAGATCCTCAGCCGCGATTTCGCCCTGACAGTATTGCCTGCTGACGTTGTTTATGCGCGAAAGCTTTCTGAAGTCTATGGTGCCCGGATTGGTGATCCGGCGCGTAAGTGTGAGGCTTTCGTCGTCTGAGAGCTGCATCGTCACGACTATGGATGTCGTAATGACAAAGACATTCATGTTGACTGCGCCGAAAGCCATGCCCATTCGGGCAATCGTGTCCTCGACACGATTCACTTCCGCGCCGCAGGACATGAGTTCCTCACCCATATCAAGAGCAAGATTCAAAAACCTGTGCGGGTCTTTTACAGCTGTCAAACAACTCACCTGCCTTAAAGTGAAATACCGATAAGTTCAATGAGTATTCCGAAGAAAACTCCGAAACCGTAAAGGATGCCGATAATCTCAATGTTCTTCTTCATGTCCTTGTTTATGCGAAGGAGCACGGCAATGCCTATACCCGCTCCGACAAGAAGTCCGCTCATCATGGCACCGAAACTCAATGCTCCCTCAAGATAGAGCTGGGTTATGACGACAGATGCAGCACAGTTCGGTATAAGTCCTATGATTCCCGCGACAAACTCACCTATAATCGGCTTGTTTGTAATGAAATTCGCAAGCGACTCGTTGCCCACGAATTCTATGACAAAATCAAGGACCAGCGAAACGAGGAAAATGAAAAGTGTTATCTGCAATGTATGGTGAAGGGCGGATTTGAATATTCCTTCCTCTTCACAGTGACAGTGGTCGTTCTCACAGATAGAGTGCACCTCGGGCTCAGGCTTGTGGTTTCTGCTTTTTACAATAAGCCTGACTGCAAAGTCAAGCGCGAAACCCGCTATAAGGCCTATCAGCGCCTTAAGACCCAGTATCTTGAGTATGGAACCCACGGGCACCTGCTCCGACAGGAAGATGGGAAGCATCTCATCGGAAGTCGAGAGATAAACCGCCATCAGGGTGCCGACGGTAATTATACGGCCCGCATAGAGGTTTGATGCCGCGGCCGAGAAGCCGCACTGCGGAAACGCACCGAGTATGGCACCTACGGCAGGGCCGTAGTTGCCGGATTTGGATATACGCTCCTTTGCCTTCTCGCCCGCCTTGTGCTCCACATATTCCATGGCAAGGTAGGTGAGGAAGAGGAACGGTATGAGTTTTGCCGTATCTTTCAATACGTCAAGAAGCACATCCAAAATGGTTTCAAGCATTCTTTACACCTTACAATATAAACGGTCGGCAAAAAGCCGACCGTTTAAAATTATTCTTCTTCTGACTTATAGGCTTCGATAACCTTCTGAGCGACCTCGTGAGGACACTCGTCATAGCGTGCGAACTCCTGTGAGAAGGAGCCTCTGCCCTTGGTTGTCGAACGAAGTACGGTCGGGAAGTCAGCAAGTTCAGCCTCAGGCGCCTCGGCCATGAGTTTCTGCATGCCGGCCTTACCTGCGAGCGGCTCCATACCGAGTACGCGGCCGCGGCGCTTTGTAAGATCACCCATTATATCACCCATGTTTTCATCAGGTACAAGTACCGTAAGACTTACAACGGGCTCAAGAATGACGGGGTTAGCCTTCGGGATACCGTCTTTATATGCGATGGAAGCGGCAGTCTTGAATGCCATTTCCGAAGAGTCAACCGGGTGGTAAGAACCGTCATAAAGTGTAGCCTTAAGGCCTACCATCGGGAAGCCGGCAAGTACGCCGTGCTCAATGGAGTCAAGGAGACCCTTTTCAACTGCGGGGAAGAAGTTCTTCGGTACGGAACCGCCGAATACTTCTTCGGCAAATGTGAGACCGGGCTCATCGCAGGGCTCAAAGCGAATCCATACATCACCGAACTGGCCGTGTCCGCCGGACTGTTTCTTATGACGGCCCTGAACTTCGACCTTCTTCTTTATGGCCTCGCGATAAGCTACCTTCGGAGCACGAAGTTCAACATCTACACCGAACTTGGACTTGAGCTTACCGATAACAACGTTTATATGCTGTTCACCGAGACCCTTGATAACCTGTTCCTTGGTCTCTGTATTTGTGCCGAATGTGATAGTCGGGTCCTCATCCATAAGTTTGATAAGACCTGCGGCAATCTTCTCCTCGTCGCCTTTCTTTGTTGCATATACAGCCATGGGCATGCAAGGCTCAGGGAGGTTAAGGCCTTTGAGCGTGAGCGGCTGTTTCTGCGAAGAAATAGTATCACCGGTCTTGAGACCGTCGAGTTTTGTCAGAATGGCAATATCGCCGGCAGTGATGACATTGCCGTCCTCCTGCTTGCCGCCATGAGGATAAAGGATCTTACCGAAACGCTCGGTGTTACCCGTGCGTGTGTTGTAGATGGGTGTGTCCGCCTTAATCTCGCCGGATACAACCTTTACATAGGAGAGTTTACCTACGAACGGGTCGGCGATGGTCTTGAAGCAGATAGCCGCGAGCGGGCCGGCGGGATCGCACTTGAGTGCAACTTCCTTGCCGTCGGCATCAACAGCGATCTCGCCTGTCTTCGCGGCAGCGGCCGGAAGAAGGTTTACGATACCTGAAAGCAGGAGGTCAACACCCTCAAGTGTGAGACCTGAGCATGCAAATACAGGATAGATGTCGCCGTTTGTAACGCCTTCCAGAAGTCCGTCCTGAACTTCCTTCTCGGTGAAGGGCTCGCCTTCGAAGAACTTCTCCATGAGCTCCTCGGAAGCAGTTGCGACTGATTCGTTAAATATATCACGCATGGCGTCGAGTTTCGGACCCGAGGGCATCGGGATTTCGGAACCCTTACCGTTTGCGTACTTGTAAGCCTTGTTCTGTGCGAAGTCAACAAGAGCAACTATCTTGTTGTTTTCGATGTAGGGAACTACTACAGGGCAAAGCTTTGTTCCGTGAACTGCCTGAAGCTCATCAAAAACATTACCGAAGTTTGCGTTTTCGGCGTCCGTTCTGTTGATGATGAACATAGTTGAAAGATTGCGTGCGCGGGCGGCCTCAAAAGCCTTCTCTGCGCCGACATCGTAACCGGCCTTCTCAGCGTCGGTGACGATGAGCATGCAGCCTGCCGCACGGGCAGCCTCCGAAAGACCTGCCGCGAAGTCGAAGAGACCCGGAGTGTCCATAATGTTGAGCTTAACATTTTTCCATTCGAGGCTTGCGACTGCGCTCATAAGGGAAGCGCCGCGCTTCTTTTCTTCGGCATCGAAGTCCATTACAGTGGTTCCGTCCGCCACTTTGCCGAGTCTTTCAGTTGCTCCGGCCACATAGAGCATTGCCTCACAAAGAGTGGTCTTGCCGCGTCCTGCGTGGCCTGCTACCGCAATATTACGGATATTGTCGGAAGTATAATTTTTCAAAATGGTTTCCTCCCTTTAATAAATACTCATATAGTTTATCACATAAACAGTTTCTCTTTCAATATATAATAAGATAATATAACACGGAATTTTTTGTTAACATTTCCTTTCTCAATTGACATTACCTCCGTTTCTTATTAAAATTAAATGGCACAAAAATATTGGTAAAGGAGATGCATCACCAATGAAAATTTGTATGATCGGCGGTACAGGTCTTCTCGGTTGCGAAGCAGCCAAGCAGCTTATCGCCAAAGGCCATCAGGTATCTACACTTGCACTCCCTCCGCTTCCGGAAGGCGCTCCTATCCCCGAAGAGATGGAAATCATCTTCCAGGATATCAACAAGTGGACAGATGAAGAGGTAGAGAATTGGCTTAAGGGCGCTGACGCTTTCGTATTCGCCGCAGGCGTTGACGAGCGCGTAGAGTTTGAGGCTCCGGTACTTCCCAAGTATCATAAGTTCAACATAGCTCCCCTTGAGAGAATATTCCCTCTCTGCAAAAAAGTAGGCGTTAAACACGCTACCGTACTCGGTTCTTATTTCTCTTACTGGGCAAAGATGCACACAGAGGGAAATCTCGTTGAGAGGAACCCGTACTTCAAATCACGTCTTGCACAGGAAAAGTTCTGCGAAGATTCATGTGACGAAAACTTCTCAGTTGACGTACTTGAGCTTCCCTACATCTTCGGCACACAGCCGGGACGCAGACCCGTATGGACTATCCTCATCGACAAGACAAAGATCATGGATCCGCTTCCGTGCACATTCTATCCGGGCGGCGGTACTGCTATGCTTACATGCCGTCAGGTCGGCGAGTGCATCTGCGGTTCTGCAACCCGTGAGTCCAAGGGCTTTGAGGCTCTTCCCTGTGCCTGCTACAACATGAAGTGGCGTCCGTTCCTCAAGATAGTTTACGATGCACGCGGTATGGGTGCAAACAGACCCATCATCTATGTTCCCTCATGGGGCATGAAGCTTGGTACTATACCCATCATCATGGACTACAAGAAGAGAAACATTGAGTCCGGTATGAACATTTTCGACACAGCCGATCTCATGGCTGAAGACATCTTCATCGATACCGGTATCGCCAAGAAACTCGGCGCTACAGAGGACGACATCAAGGCTGCTATCTTTGATTCAATCAAGGTTTCCTGCCAGGTTGCTCTCGAAGGCAAACAGCTTCTCGGTATGAAGGGTGAATAAACCTTAAAAAAAGAGACCCGCTCGATTGAGCGGGTCTTATTTTTTTCTTATTCTTCAATCAGCTTTATACCGAGCTCTGAAAGCTGGGCGTTGTCGACGGGCGAAGGACAGGAGGTCATCGGTTCGACGGCATCCTTGTTCTTCGGGAAAGCTATGACATCTCGGAGAGTCTCGCAACGGAGCATCTGCATGACGAGACGGTCGAGGCCGAGACCCATGCCGCCGTGCGGCGGAGGTCCGTACTTAAAGGCCTCGAGCAGATAGCCAAACTTCTGCTGCGCCTCCTCCTTGGTAAGACCGAGGAGGTC
The DNA here is from genome assembly GCA_002309175.1 of Ruminococcaceae bacterium UBA1227. GTDB lineage: Bacteria > Bacillota > Clostridia > Oscillospirales > Acutalibacteraceae > UBA1227. The sequence continues at coordinate 39,846 of DBWX01000014.1, read as the reverse complement.
GAAAATGCGCGACTGAAGTGCCGGATCCGTTATACGGATGGAACCCGAAGCGAGTTCAACACCGTTAAGTACCAGGTCATAGCACTTTGCGCGTACCTTGGCCTTGTCCGTCTCGAGATAGTCGAGACAGTCATCCATGGGAGCCGTGAAGGGATGGTGCATTGCAACAAAGGTCTGAAGCTCCTCATCCCACTCGAAGAAGGGGAACTCGGTAATCCAGAGCAGGTTGTACCTGTCCTGCGGAATAATATCGAGTTTCTTCGCAACCTCGGAGCGGAGAGCACCGAGTATTGTCATGCCGAGCGTGGCATTTGTATCTCCTATGATGAGGACTGCATCGCCCTGCTCGGTATTGCCCGCTTTCAGGATCTCGTTCATCTTCTCTTCGGAGATGAATTTGCCGAATGAGGACGAGATACCCTCGTCAGTCCAGCGCACCCAGGCAAGGCCCTTTGCGCCTATGCCTTTTGCGGTTTCGGTAAGTTTGTCAATCTCCTTGCGGGAGAGTACGGCCGCGGCGTTCTTCGCTGTTATTGCGCGCACCGCTCCGCCGCCTGCTATGGCCGACTCGAACACACCGAAGCCGCAGTCTTTTACGATTTCGGAGAGGTCATAGAGCTCCATGCCGTAGCGGGTATCCGGCTTGTCCGTACCGAAACGCTCCATTGACTCTTTAAAAGTCAGGCGGGGCAGCGGAGTTTCCACCTCCACGCCGAGGGCGTCCTTAAAGACGCGTTTCATAAAGCGCTCACCGAGGTCGAGGATATCCTCCATTTCAACAAAGGACATCTCGAGGTCTATCTGTGTGAATTCGGGCTGACGGTCAGCGCGCAGATCCTCGTCGCGGAAGCAGCGGGCAATCTGCATATAGCGGTCAAAACCGGCAACCATTGAAAGCTGTTTATAAAGCTGAGGCGACTGCGGAAGCGCATAGAAGTCGCCATTATGAAGGCGGCTCGGAACAAGGAAGTCACGGGCGCCTTCGGGTGTGGATTTTATAAGTATGGGTGTCTCAATCTCAATAAAACCGTTCTCATCAAAGAAGTCACGGGTTATCTTTGCTATCTTGTGACGCATGAGGATATTCTTCGCAAGGTCAGGCCTGCGAAGGTCCAGATAACGGTATTTGAGGCGGAGAAGTTCATCCGTCTTTGAGTCCTCAACTATCTCAAACGGAGGTGTCTCCGACTTGCCGAGCACGCGAAGGTCAGTGACGAAAATCTCGACCTCACCGGTAGGTATTTCAAGGTTTTTCGATGAGCGCTCACGGACCATACCCTTTGCCATAAGCACAAACTCGGCGCGGGTCGCAAAAGCCTTATCGAAAATCTCCCTGTCCGTTGCATCGTCGAAGGCAAGCTGAACTATGCCCGTACGGTCACGCAGGTCGATGAAGATAAGCTGTCCGAGGTCGCGCTGTCTTGCCACCCAGCCGCAGACCACGGCTTCCTTTCCTATAAACGATGTATTGAATTCACCGCAGTAATTGGTCCTTTTAAGACCGTTCATATTGTCCATTAATTCCTGCCTCCAAAAAGAGCGTTGAAATCTATCGCTGACATATCGACGTCCGCGAGGTCGTCGCCCATGTCGAATTTTGCTATGGAATCCTTTATCGCGATTTCACCGAAATCCTCGGCCAGCTTCTTAAGGTCGGTTTCGGTCTCATCGCCTGTCTCCATATTCTTGAGTTTTGCTTTACCGGAACTCAGTTCGTCGTCACCTATTACGACGACATAATGTGCGCCTATCTTGTTTGCGTATTTCATCTGTGCCTTTATGCCTCTGGACGAGATGTCAAAGAGGGCAAAAATACCATTCTGACGAAGTTCGTTTGCAAGCCCGGCGGAGAAAACCGTCGCGGCCTCACCGACGGGAGCAAGGTAGATGTCGGGGCGCATGTCCTCGGGAAGTTCTATTTTCTGAGCCTCAAGCAGGAGCATGAGGCGCTCAAGCCCGAGTCCGAATCCGAGGGCGGGAACATGCGCACCGCCGAGTTCCTCGCAGAGGCCGTCGTAACGGCCGCCGCCGCATACGGTGCCCTGGGCACCTATCTCGGTGGTCACGAACTCAAAGACCGTTCTCGTGTAATAATCAAGGCCTCGGACTATTGTCGGGTCAACTCTGTACGGTATGTGCATGGCCTCAAGATATTTCTTCAGACTTTCAAAATGCTCCTTGCAGTCGTCGCAGAGATAGTCCAGGACTTTAGGCGCGTCCTTCGCTATCTCGGAGCATACGGGACTCTTACAATCTAAAATCCTCATCGGATTACGCTCAAGTCTGCCTTTGCAGGTATCACAGAGCTTGTCGATATTTGAAAGGAAATACTCTTTCAGGGCTTTCTGATACTCGGCACGGCAGGTCGGACATCCGATGGAATTAATCCGAAGTTCCAGACCCTCCACTCCAAGGAAGCCGAAGATCTCGCTCGCAAGGGCTATGATTTCGGCGTCGGCAGCGGGTCCTTCGGGGCCGAAGCACTCGACGCCGAACTGATGGAATTCACGGAGGCGGCCCGCCTGAGGTTTCTCATACCGATAGGCGGAAGTGAAGTAATACATTTTCTGCGGAAGAGCGTCATTAAAGAGCCCGTGCTCAATAAAAGCGCGGACCACTCCCGCAGTGCCCTCGGGGCGCAGCGTGACAGAACGTCCGCCTTTGTCCTCAAAGGTGTACATCTCCTTCTGAACCACATCCGTCGTGTCACCCACAGAACGGTTGAAGAGTTCGGTATGTTCGAAAACAGGCGTGCGGATTTCACGAAATCCGTAGTTTGCGGCTATATCCGCAATTGTCTGTTCCACGAAGCGGATTTTGCCGCTGTCCTGCGGAAGAGTATCCTGTGTACCCTTTACCGCGCCGGTGATCAATGCCATCGTATTCCTCCGTTTTTCAATAAAAAAAGCCATGCTTTTGCAACAAAGCATGGCCTGTTCTTTAAGCTCAGTTATTTTTCGGATTAACAATATCACGCCAATCGAGGTCACCGCGCGCAAGTGCGTGAATTAAAGCCTCGGCGGTAGCTATGTTTGTAGCAACCGGTATGTTGTGGACATTGCAAAGCCGAATAAGGTTTGCCTCATTGGGCTCGTTCGGTTTCGGGTTCAAGGGGTCACCGAACATGAGCAACAGGTCTATTTCGTTGCAGGCTATACGGGAAGCTATCTGCTGCTCGCCGCCCTGTGCGCCGCTCAAGAAGCGGTGGATTTCAAGGCCGGTTGCCTCAGATACGATTTTACCCGTTGTGCCGGTGGCACAAAGAGTGTGCTTTGAAAGGATGCCGCAGTAAGCGATGCAAAACTGCGTCATAAGTTCCTTTTTCTTATCATGTGCAATAAGAGCGATGTTCATCAGGTTGCCCCCTATAAACCGATTAGTACATCACATTTTAACATAAAAATCGGCTTTGGGCAATAGGTTTTGTCTATTTTGACTAAAGCTTTAGGGGTACCTGCTCACCGTTTAAGCGGCGAATAACCCGCTCCATTGCCTTGACGCCTTTTGAGTTCGGATCAATAAGCTCGCCGTTTAACATTGCGAGCACTAAAGCCCTGTCCTCGGGAATTACGCCCGCGAGCTGAACTCCGGTGGCGTCAATTACCTGATCGATATTGAGTGCCCGTCCTCCGAATGTGACATTCTTCTGGAAACGGTTTATGAGGAGTCTCGACTCGACACCGGCGTCCGCGGCCTTGTCCGCGGCCACAGCCGCGCTGCGGACGCAGACATTGTCCGGGGTCGAGACGATGAGCGCGAGATCGGCAACCGATAAGACGGCGTCGAAGACGGGGCCCACGCCTGCCGGGCAGTCGAGAACAATATAGTCAAACTGACGCTCATACGTACGTACGAGCTTTTTCATGTCATCCGAAGTGACGTTTACCTCACCCTGCGGCGCGGCCAGAAGTTTCGGGCCATCGGTCGTGATAAGGGCCGAGTTCGCGTTTACATTGTCCTCGACGATGTCATACCAGTCGTAGAGGACCATGCTTGATACGGAGAGCATGATATCGAGTGTGCGAAGGGATACATCGCAGTCTATCATAAGAACTTCAAAGCCCTGCGCGCACAGAAGTTTCGCATAGGTGGTCGAGAGTGTGGACTTGCCCACTCCGCCTTTTCCGGAGGTAAACAATACTTTTTTCGCAACAAAATCAGACATGTCTTCCTCCTATCCCAAAAATGTGTTGTACTGCTGGAGCGACTGAAGCGGTTTTTCGGAGAAGTAGTACTGATAGATGTCCGCCGCGATTGTCGCTGTCATAGCACCTGTGTTCGCCGTCTCAACCACGAGGGCGATTGCGATTTCAGGGTCATCATAAGGCGCATAGGTGATGAGGAAACCGTTGTTTCCTTCAACAATTACGCCGTCATATTTTTTCTTTACTTCCGATGTACCGGTCTTTGCCGCAGGTCTTATGGGAAGTCCCGCGAACGCGTCACGGCAGAAGCCCTCGTTTGCAACCTTGTACATACCTTCCTGTACAAGTTTCAGATTGGACCTCTTAATGCCGAGTTCCTGGCCCACAACGGCTTCTTTCTTAAGGACCGTTCCGGTGTAGTCATAGTTTAAAACTGCTTTTACGAAATGCGGAACATAACGTGTGCCGCCATTTGCAATTGTTGCACAATAATTGCACATCTGAAGCAGCGTGAACTGGTGGTCGGACTGACCGATGGCGGCCTGTACGGTATCACCGGGGTGCCATGTGCCGCCCTGCGATTCACGGTATTCCTTACCGGCGAGTATTCCCTGTGCCTCACTTATCTCGACACCGGTCTTTGAGCCGAGTCCGAAAGCATTTGCCCATTTATCTATCTTGTCGATACCGAGCAGACGGCCCGTCTCAAAGAAGAAACAGTTACAGGATTTATCTATGGCTCCGGTTACATTGTTCTCGCCGTGAGCCACGCGTCCGGCACAGCCGAACTCGACGTCTGAGAAGTAGCGATAGTAACCGTCGCAGTCCCAGGTGAACTCCTCGTCGATTACTCCCTCTTCAAGGCCTGCAATAGCGACGCAGGGCTTGAAAGTTGAACCGGGCTCGTACGTACTCATTGTCGCTCTGTTCCAGAGCGGCGAGCCTATTTTGTCATCCACCCAGTCTTTATAGTTCTCTTTCCAGAGATTGTTGTCGTATGAAGGGTATGTCGCGCAGGCTAAAATCTCGCCGTTGTGGACGTTCATGACGACAACCGCGGCGGCAGCCGCGCCGTCAGGGAGATCCGTGACGACATTGAGGGACTTTACGCGGTCCTCAAGGGCCTTCTGCGCGACCCTCTGAAGGTTCGTGTCAATTGTGAGAACGACCGAACTACCCTGCTCAGGCGGAATCAGATAGTCCTCATTGACATCTCCTTCGGAATCTATTGTCACCTGCATCAGGCCTCGCTTGCCGCGAAGATAGGACTCCATGGCGGACTCTATGCCGCCGCTTCCTATCTCGTCGTTCATCGTATACGAGTTTCTTCTGATAGCCTGGATTTCCTCTTCGGTTGCGCCTTCCTTTTCAGCGTCGGCGACAAGTGCGTCCGTCTCCGCCTTCGCGGCATTATACTGCTCGGCGGAAATCTTGGCCACGCGGCCGACAATATGCGGCGCGACAGTGCCGTCCGTGAATTCGCGGTAAGGCACTATGAGGTTCTCAACGCCGCGGTAAAACGCCCTGTTCTCCATGACGACTGCAACCAGTTCCATGGGTACGTCTTCGGCAAAGGTGTACGGCGTTGAGTTTGAAAAGCCGAGATGCTTCATCTCCGCACAGACGGCCGCTATGTCGCGCGCCTCTTTCTGCGAGTAGTCCTCAAGTTCATAACGCTTTATGAGGGCGGTCATACAGTTGTCCGCAGTGGCATAACTGTTGAGGTTGAGCATCTCAGGCGATTTAAGCCATTCAATATACTCTGCGATGTCCTCGTCCTCATCATCCTGAATGAATGAGTAGGTGCCGTCGGCATTGAGGACAATCGGAAGATTGTCTATGTGTTCCTGTCCGTATTTGTCGCAGAGTTTTATGAGCGAGAGTATGAGTTCATCGCGCTCCTTGAGGTCTGTCGGAAAATACGAATAGTTGAAGATGAGCGAATTGCCCTGCTTGTTCGTAACGAGCGGGGAACCGTTTCTGTCCAGAATCTCTCCCCTGGCCGCGTCGACCGGAACGATGTATGTGCTCACGGTATTGTTGCGGTACTCATCACGCTTGATTATCTGGACTTTCAGTAAAGTTCCTATGAAAAAAAGACAGACAGCCGCAAGTATTCCCGCAAGAATAATGCGTCTTCTCGTCGAGAAGAACTGCTGAGAATACATAACGACACCTGCCTTCCTTTGGTTTTATTCGGTTTTACTCCTTGATCTTCCGGAGAAGGGCGCGGAGCATAATGTATATGAGCGGAGCAAATACCGCCGTGTAGAGAGCGGAAGGAAGATAAAATGTAAACAGAGTTACAAATCCTCCCGTAGCGCCGCTGCAGACGACAAAGATGAACCAGTGCAGCAGCATATAGATTATGATTGCCGCAAATGAGAGAAGCAATGCGGTCGATATATTGTTTCTCATGAGATAGCTTATGAGAACACTTGATATCGTCGCAAACACCATGAGAATCATGGCGTTGTATCCGTCTCCCGAGGCAACCGTAACATCCCAGAAAACACCTGCGAGTGTTCCGAAAGCTGCGGCGACCACCGCCTTTTCAAACATGCCGAGGCACACCGTGAGCGGTATTAAGATAAGTGCGTGCGCACCGAATATGCCGGGTAAAAGATGCGGCGTATTCTGCAGAAGGGCAAAGACAATGATGAGCACCGCAAACAGCGTGCGTCTCTCATAGAGTGCCTTCTTTTCCGAAGAAATCTTTTGCCTCATCATGGAGTGGCCACGCCCTGTCCTTCGAAGGCCGTGATAATCAGGACGTCTTCGATATCTTTTATGTCAAGAGTCGGTTCCACTATGAGATAGGACGAAATTGTATGGTCATCATCCTTGACCTCTTTGACCGTACCTATGACGAGGTCCTTCGGATAAACGCCTCCGACACCGGTCGAGCAGACGAGACCGCCGGCAGTGACAGAAGTCGTACGCGAAAGACCGGAAACTTTTATAAGTCCGGATTCCGAAAGAATTGTCGTGTTTGAGACATATCCGGTCTCGCGCGTTCTGACTTCATACGCGCTGACGGAGACCTTGGGATCGAGAATGGTAGAGACCACACAGTATGTCTGGGAGACCTTGGAGACCACACCGACAAGCTGGCCCTCGCCGCAGATTACGGGGTCATTCACTTTGACACCGTCCTTCGAGCCCTTGCTCAAAGTAAAACTTGTATAGACATCAGCTGCATCACGGCCGATTACGGAGGCGTATACAAACTCAAAGTCCGCATTCTTCTCCTTTACACCGAGAGCATTCTGATAAAGTTCGTTCTGCTGTTTTATCTGCTCATAGTCGGCAAGCTCTCGCTGATATCCGACTATCTGTTTTTTCAGGTCTTTTATCTCTTCCTGATATGCGTTCTTGGAGCGCAGGCCTCCGGTGAGCTTTGAAAAAGCATCTCCTATCCCCGAAGTGGCGCCCGAAAGCGGCTCCGTCACCGTACCCAAAAGGGATGACAGAGGAGAACTGCCCTTTTTGCTCGCCGCCGCGAATATGAGAAGTACGAAGAGGAGAGCAAAAACGGCAACTGCTATTTTGAACCATTTTGTTTTCACGAATCTGTTCAAAATTTCACCGCCCGATAAATACCAAAAGGGGCTTCTTTCAGGAAAGCCCCTTAAAATCAGTCGTAATTACTTGTGCTTGAAGCTCCGAGCAGGTCATTCTCAAGACATGCTCCCGTGCCGTTTACGACACAGTCAAGCGGATTGTCCGCGACGCGGACGGGCATTCCCGTCTCAACGGAAATGAGCTTGTCAAGACCACGGAGCAATGCTCCGCCGCCGGTCAGCATAATGCCCTGTTCCATGATATCCGCCGCAAGTTCCGGAGGAGTCTTTTCCAGGCTTGCGCGCACACAGTCAAGAACCATATTAATGCTGTCAGCCAGAGCCTCACGCACTTCTTCGGAAGTTATTTCAACATTCTTCGGGAGTCCGTCGACCAGGTTTCTTCCCTTGACGTCTATTGCACCTTCACCCTCATAAGGGTAAGCAGAACCGATTTTGACCTTTATGTCCTCGGCCGTACGCTCACCTATGAGCAGGTTGTATTTCCTTTTTACGTAAGCGATTATGGCATCGTCGAAACTGTCGCCCGCAACACGCGCGGAGTTCGAGGTCACTATGTCTCCGAGGGAGATTACGGCAACCTCTGCCGTACCACCGCCGATATCAACTACCATTGAACCCGTCGCCTCCGATACCGGAAGGCCGGCGCCGATTGCGGCAGCCATGGGCTCCTCGATGAGTGATACCTGTCTTGCGCCGGCCGAACGCGCGGCATCGTGCACCGCCCTGCGCTCAACCTCGGTTACGCCCGAAGGGATGCAGATCATGACGCGCGCCTTCGTCAGAGGCGACGAACTCATGGCACGCCTTATGAATTCCTTGAGCATATCCGCGCATATATCAAAATCGGCAATGACGCCGTCCTTTAAGGGACGGACGGCCGTGATAGAACCGGGTGTGCGGCCTATCATCTCCTTGGCCTCCGAGCCTACCGCAACAACCTTGTTGGGAGTGGCACGGACGTCAACCGCAACAACTGAAGGCTCGCGTATAACGATGCCCTTGCCCTTGACGAACACAAGGGTGTTGGCGGTGCCGAGATCAATTCCTATGTCCTGTGTAAACATATTCAGACTCCTTTACGTGGAAGCACACCGGCCTCTTTCAGATATCGCATGACCGGTGCTATCGGAAGGCCGACAACATTGAAATAGTCGCCTTCGATTTTTTTGACGAGATAACAGCCGAGACCCTGTACGCCGTAGGCCCCCGCTTTGTCGAGCGGTTCACCCGTGGCGATGTAGTCATCGATCTCCCCGTCAGTCAGCTCAAAGAAGCAGACGGAGGTCTCCTCAACAAAGGATACCGTCTCCTTTTCGCTGATAATTGCCGTGGCGGTCATCACCTTATGAGTGTTGCCGGAGAGTTTTTTCAGCATCTCCTTTGCCTCGGCGGAATCTTTGGGCTTTAAGAGCACCTCGCCGTCGCAGACAACTATGGTGTCTGCGGCAAGCACGACTGTATCGTGCGTGTCGGCAAGCGTCCCGAAACAGGCCTGCGCCTTACCGCGCGCAATCTCTTCGACTCCCCGCTTCGGGTCGTCGAGAGAGACGCTGCTCTCGTCAAACTGCGCAGGCAGAATGGTGAAATCATAGCCGACACCGGCGAGCAGCTCGCTCCGCCTCGGCGACTTTGAAGCCAAAACAAGTTTCATAAAGCCTCTTTTGAAACTCAAGGGCATCGACGGCAGTCGATGCCCGGTTTTTTTATCTTTATTTACGAGAATTATTCAAACTCGATTTCAAACTCGAGTTTCTCGCCGCAGTTCGGGCACTCAACACTGCCCTCTTCGAGGATTCCCTCATCAACGCAGATTACCTCGTGACATGACGGGCACTCCACCTCATAGAACTCATCTTCCTCTTCCGGCTCCGGTTCGGGAGCGGGAGCAGGGGCGGCAGCAGGTGCGGGAGCGGGTGCAGGTGCGGGATGATCATGTGTATGATGTCCATCTTCACATCCGCATTCACACTCTTCATCTTCACAGTCGCATACGCCGAAGAGAAGCTCCTCAACCTGTCCGAGGTCGTGATCAACCTCATCAAGCTGAGCGGCAACAAGGTCGAGAGACTCCTCAAGGTCATCATGGCTCTCGGCAAGTTCCTTGAGCACTTCCATAATGGCATTGAACATTTTTGTCTCAGGCTTGTCTGCGTTTAAGTTGAGTCCTTCAGCAAGACCTTTGAGATAAGCAACTTTTTCTACTGTTTTCATTCCGAGTTACCTCCGAACAGGACCTTATGCGCGGCCCATGTATTCTCCGGTTCTGGTGTCGATCTGAATCATTTCTCCCTCATCAATGAAGAGGGGAACCTTAACCTCTGCGCCTGTTTCAAGCGTAGCGGGTTTTGTTGCATTTGTAGCTGTGTCGCCCTTGAAGCCCGGATCGGTCTGTGTGACCTTGAGCTCAACAAAGTTGGGCGGCTCAACACCGAATACCTTGCCCTTGTAGGAAAGAACACGACAGATCATGTTTTCCTTTACGAACTTGAAGTTGTCGGAAAGCTCCGTGGCATTGATCGGAACGAGTTCATATGTCTCCTGATCCATGAAGTAATAAAGATCACCGTCATTGTAGGAGTATTCCATATCTTTTCTCTCGACGAAAGCCGTAGGGAACTTTGCCGTCGGGTTATAGCTCTTTTCAACTACAGCACCGGTAATGACGTTCTTTGTCTTCGTACGTACGAAAGCAGCGCCCTTACCCGGTTTTACATGCTGGAATTCAACGACCTGGAGGACCTGGCCGTCTTCTTCAAAAGTTACACCGTTTCTAAAATCACCGGCTGAAATCATAACTTTACCTCCGTTATATATATAATACGCGTTAGATTATATATTAATTATTATTAAATAGCAAGTTTTTTTCTTTACAGAACGATCAGTTTCTTCGGCAGAGTGGCGAAGTTATGGGCTCCGTCATCGGTTATGAGGAGCATATCCTCTATGCGCACTCCGAACTCTCCGGGAAGATATATTCCCGGTTCAACAGTCACTACATTGCCCGGCTGAAGAAGGATATTTTTCTTTGCGCGCGGCGAAAGATTGGGCAGTTCGTGGATTTCGACACCTACGCCGTGACCCGTGCCGTGGCCGAAGAATTCGCCGTATCCGGCCTCCTTTATTATGTCGCGGCAGACCTTGTCGCCGTCAAAGGCCCGAAGTCCCGGTTTCAGTGCCGCGACACCCGCCTTCTGTGCGCGCAATACAGTGTCGTAGACATTGGCCATTTTCGGAGTGGGAGTACCCACGCAGACTGTGCGTGTCGTATCAGAGTGATAGCCCGCGTAAAGAGCGCCGAAATCGATGGTCACGAAGTCGCCTTTCTTCACCTTCGTGTCCCCCGGCACGCCGTGCGGCTTTGACGAATTTTTGCCCGTAACTACGATGGTTTCAAAGGATACGGCAGTCGCTCCGGCCTTGCGCATTTCATAATCCAAAGCCGCGGCGATTTCGCGCTCCTTCACCCCGGGTTTAATCATGGGAAGGATGGTCTTGAAGGCCTTCTCGGCTATGCGCTGAGCCTTCTGAAGTTTGGCCTTTTCCTCCCCGGATTTCACCTTACGGAATTCATTTATTGCCGTATCGAGTCTGTCATTCAGGACAAGTTTCAGTTTGCCTTCGGCGAGAATTTTCTCATAGAGTTTCGCATCGGAAACAGAGAGGCGTGAGGTCTCAATCCACACTGTTTTTCCGCCGAGTTCCTTAATTACCGAAACGAGCTGCTCTGCAAACTCCTTTCCGGATTTCATAAGCAGAACCCTGCAGTCCTTTGCCTCTTTCTGCGCCGCCTCAATATACCTTGAGTCGGTTATGAAAGCTGCCCCTTTATTTGTGACTATGAGGTAGCCGTCAGAGGACTCAAACTCCGTAAAATAGAGCCTGTTCACCTGCGAGATTATAAGGGCCGCGGTGCCGTCCTTCAGGGTTTTGCCCAAAGCTTTAATATTCATGACGCATCATCTCCGATTCTGTCGAAATACCAAAATAGAAGTTTCTCCGAAAGCCGTTTCATAAGCCAGAGCAGTTTCTGCCCCTCATCCGGCCCCGCGGGCTTGCAGTAGATTGTCTGAAAACCCGTAAGATTCGCGCCCCAGATGTCGGTGAAAATCTGGTCGCCGATCATGACAAACTTTTTAGGCGCGGTTTTAAACTTCAACACCGCGCGGATATAGCCTATCGGTAACGGTTTGCAGCTCATGGCCAGCACGGGTATGCCGTAGACCTTTGCAAGCGTGCCCGCCCTTTTGCCCGGACCGTTTGAAAGCAGGACCATTTTGAATCCGGCGGCCTTCATGCCGTTTATCCACTCAATCGCCCCGGGAAGAGGCGTGGTTGTGCGGTCATATGAAGTGGTGTTGTCCGCATCGAGCGCAATTGCACTGACACCCATTTCACGCAGGCTCTCCACGGTTATCTCCGTCACGGAGTCCGCCTTTTTGGTCGGCCGGAAGCATTTTACTACAGGATTTTTCATGCCTGGATACCTTATACTTTCTATATAAAACTTGAAATCATATATTATTGTAGCACAAGACAGGAAAAAGTGGTATCATTATAAACATCGAAAAAACGGGAAGGTCTGACACCGCATGGAACCTAAAAGAATTGTCATTAAAGTCGGAACATCAACTCTTACGCACGAGACGGGCAGACTCAATCTGCGCCGGATGGACCGCCTTGCGCGGGTCCTCGCAGATTTACGCGGAGCGGGATACGAGATTGTCCTTGTCTCCTCCGGCGCGATAGCCGCAGGCGTTGATAAGCTCGGTCTGAGCAGCCGCCCCGAGGAACTGCGTATGAAGCAGGCAGCCGCTGCTGTCGGACAGTGCGAAATCATGCATATCTACGACAAACTTTTCTCGGAGTACAACTGTACCACCGGCCAGATTCTTCTGACTGAAGGTGACGTCAGTGACCCGCGTCGTACCGAGCATCTGAAGTCCACTGTTTCCGCCCTGCTTTCCATGGGAGTTGTCCCCATAGTCAATGAAAACGACTCCGTCGCGTCTGACGAAATCGAGACAGGCCGTGAAAAAGTGCTCGGTGATAACGACACCCTTTCCGCCGTAGTGGCAGTGCTCATTGAAGCAGATCTTCTCATCCTTCTCACGGATATCGACGGTCTTTATGACGACGACCCGAGACAGAATCCGGAAGCAAAACTTGTCCACCGTGTGGAAACCCTGACCGATGACCTGCGAAAGGCCGCGGGAGGAGCGGGTTCCTGGCGCGGAACCGGAGGAATGGCAACAAAACTCAACGCGGCGGAAATCTCAACAAGTGCCAACTGTGAAATGGTAATAGCAAACGGAAACCGCGTCGAAGTTATTTACGATATCCTTGAAGGCAAGGAGACAGGAACCAGGTTCTGCATTAAGGAGGGCTGAAAATGACCGCATTAAAGCAGCAGGGCGCCGCGGCAAAAAGGGCGTCCGCACTGACAGCTCTTGCAGATACAGAGCTTAAAAACAAAGCGCTGTATGCTGTCGCAGAAAGCATAGAGAAAAGAGCGGACGAGTGGCTCGCCGCGAATGCCGCGGACATAAAGGCCGCGGAGGAATCCGGCATGAGCACCTCCATGCTCGACCGCCTCAGACTCACTCCGGAACGTATTTCCGACGTTGCGGACGGCGTCAGACATGTCGCCGCCCTGCCGGATCCCATAGGCGATGTGCTCCGCTCCGAAGTCCGTCCGAACGGCCTTCAGATAAAGCGCGTGCGCGTTCCGCTCGGAGTCATAGGCATCATCTACGAGGCACGTCCCAATGTCACGGTCGATGCAGCTGCTCTCTGCCTCAAGGCCGGAAGCGCATGCATTCTCCGCGGCGGAAAAGAGGCCATCAACTCAAACAGATGCGTGGTTGAGATTATGAGAGAGGCCATAGCCTCCGTCGGACTCCCCGAGGACTCAGTATCCCTTGTTCAGGACACATCAAGGGAGTCGGCATCCGAGCTCATGTGCATGACGGAATACGTCGATGTACTTATTCCGCGCGGCGGCGCCTCACTTATCCGCGCCGTTGCGGCAGGCTCAAAAGTACCGGTAATACGTACCGGCGAGGGCGTATGCCATGTATATATCGACAAAGACGCAGATCTCTCAATGGGTGCGGAAATACTCTATAACGCGAAGTGTTCCCGGCCCTCCGTCTGCAATGCGGCGGAATGTGTCCTGGTCCACGAATCAGTACTGAAGGAATTCTTTGAAAAGGCCCTGCCTCTTCTCAATCAAAAGAACGTCGAGCTTCGCGCCGACGAAAAGGCCCTCGCCGTGCTCGGCGATCGTGCCGTGCCCGCGACAGACGAGGACTGGGACACGGAATACGGCGACTTCATCCTCGCCGTAAAGACCGTATCCGGTCCCGACGAAGCCTGTGAATTCATTCAGGAGCACGGCACCGGACATTCGGAGGCCATTATCACCGAAAACAAAGAGACTTCAGACCGCTTCCTTCAGACAGTTGACGCTGCTGCAGTATATGTCAACGCGTCAACCCGCTTTACGGACGGCGGAGAATTCGGAATGGGTGCCGAAATAGGTATCTCGACACAGAAACTTCACGCAAGAGGTCCCATGGGCCTTGAGGAAATGACAAGTTACAAATATGTTATTACAGGAAACGGACAGGTGAGATAACATGATAGGATTTATCGGAACGGGAAATATGGGCGGTGCTCTTCTGACCGCCATAGCAAAGAGCGGCGAGCCTGTTTCACTGTCGGATGCTTCAAAAGCCCGCGCGGCTGCGCTCGGACAGGAAACCGGCGCCCTCGTAACAGACAACAGGACAATTGCCGAAAAATCCGACCTCGTTTTTCTCGGTGTAAAACCTCAGTCTCTCCCGGCCCTTCTGTCTGAAATCGCGCCCGTTTTAAACGCGAGAACCGACGACTTTGCCGTAGTCAGCATGGCTGCCGGAACAAGCACGGACAGAATAAAGGAAATGTGCAAAAACAATAATCTCCCGATTATCCGCATTATGCCCAACCTTCCGGTTTCGGTAGGCGCAGGCGCCGTTTTATATCATGCGGCAGACAACGTCAGCGAGAAGTCTCTTGATCTGTTCCTGCGGGCAATGAAAGGTGCCGGAGAGCTTTATCCGATGGAGGAGAGACTGATTGACGCGGGAAGCGCCGTCACAGGCTGCGGCCCCGCATTTGTCGCTCTCGTTATAGACGCCATGGCAGACGGAGCAGTATCATGCGGTATTCCGAGAAAAGACGCGCTTAAACTTGCCGAGGCCATGACAATAGGCACTGCAAAGCTCCTGCTTGAGCAGGAAAAGCAGCCCGGCGTCTTAAAGGATGAAGTCTGCTCACCCGGTGGTACGACAATCTGCGGAGTCCGCGAACTTGAGGCGGGAAATATCCGCAGCGCATTCATAAATGCAGTTGTCGCTGCCTACGAGGCCAACGGAAAACTTTAAATAAAAAAAAGACGGCTCACGGAAAACCGTGAGCCGTTTTTTATTACTTATACTTGCGTTTACGAGCAGCTTCTGATTTCTTCTTTCTCTTTACGGAAGGCTTTTCATAGTGTTCTCTTTTGCGAACTTCCTGTATGACGCCGTCACGAGAAGTCTGGCGTTTGAAGCGGCGAAGAGCGTTGTCAAGAGACTCGCCCTCTTTAACCTTTATTTCGCTCATCTTTGTCCCTCCCTCCGAAAGTTGGGTAATCATTTCCTGTCAAATAGACTACTGCATTATATAACAAGTAAATATTAAAGTCAAGCATTGTAAACAGTGACACTCGGGAACGCAAAAGAGGCCCCGTTTCTCTCTACAATTTCCCTGATTTTGAAGTTTATATCCTCGCGCACCACGAGAGAATGATCAAGCGATGTCGTATCAACGGAGTAGATGATACGGATATCCTGACTGCTGTCTGAAAAGCCCGAAAAAACCACAACTATGCGGTCTTTGGAGACCTCTTCGTGAGCTTCAAGCATGGCCTTTATGTCTTCAATACAGTTTCTGAGTTTTCCCGCATCGGTATCAAAGGTCAGACCGATTGTCTCATCGACGAAGCGTCGGTTGAGCCTTGAGCAGTTGGTTATCGGCTCATCCACAAGCTTCGAATTCGGGAGTACCACCACAGTGTCCGCAAGGGTCCTGATACGGGTGCTTCTCATAGTTATATCCTCAACCCTGCCCTCTCCGGACGGAGTGATGATATAGTCACCTACATCAAAAGGCTTGTCGGAGACAATCGAGAATCCGGCAAAGAGATTTGCTGCGGTATTCTGCGCGGCAAGTGAGAACGTGAGACCTCCGAGACCGATACCGGTGATGAGACCTCCTATGTTATAGCCGAGCTCGCCTATAATCACAACGACCGAAATCGAGATGATTATTATTTTGAGCATGTTGGCTACAAACCGCACTGCCACGGCGTTTGTACGCCTGTTTGTCTCCTCCATTTTTATAAGCTGAGAAGTTATAAACGGAGTAAAATTCGAAAGCGCCCAGGTTATGAGAACGATGATACATATACGGAATGCCATGGTGAGCCACGCCATGACTTTGTCAGGCGGGTTCATTATGGCAAAGCCCAGGTAGAGACCGAAAATCAGGAAAAATGTCTTAAGCGGCTCCTGAACGGAGGTGCGTATTCCACCTCCGATTACGGGATGACGCTTAAAGACTTTTGCGAAGATTTTCGCTATGTTTTTCGAAAGCAGATGTCTGAAAAGAACAAAGAGAAGGAATACGAGAATACCCAGCAGAATCTGCGGGAGATTCTCAATGATTATCGTAACTGCAGTGTTTATTCCCTCTACAAAGTTATTCCAGCCCAAGGTGAGTTCTTTCATCTGAAAACCCCGCTTTTACTTTACGACGATGTTTACGAGACGGCCCGGAACATAGAGTTCCTTAACTATTGTTTTGCCCGAAATCTCGGCCGCGACCTTCTCATCGGCCTTCGCGAGGGCAAGGACCTCATCGGATGCGGCATCGGCAGCTATGTTCAGCTTTGCGCGGATCTTACCGTTGACCTGAGCGACAATCTCTATTGTAGCGTCAACGCACTTGTCCGCGTCAAAGTCAACCCAATTGCCGTTTGCCAGCATGCCGGAAAAGCCCTGAGCTTCCCAGATCTCCTCCGTAATATGGGGAGCGAAGGGGTAGAGAAGCGTTACGAATGCCTTCAGTTCGGCATTGTTGAGCTTACCGTTGTCATATATGTCATTGATGAGAGTCATCAGCGCGGCAATGGCCGTGTTGAACTTCATACCCTCAATATCTTCGGTTACCTTCTTAATGGTCTTGTTGATTGCGACCTCAAGTTCGGGTGAGTATTCATCGCCCGGAACCAGAATCTCCTGAAGTCCCCAGGTACGGTCAAGGAAGCGCTTGCAGCCTTTGACCGAGGACTCGGACCAGGGTGCCGCCTTCTCATAGTCGCCCATGAAAAGTACATAGGTGCGGAGAACATCAGCACCGTACTCGTTTACTACATCCATCGGGTCAATTACATTGCCCTTTGACTTTGACATCTTGTCGCCGTCAGGACCGAGAATGAGACCCTGAGCCGTGCGCTTGGCGTACGGTTCTTTTGTCGGTACGACACCTATGTCGTAGAGGAACCTGTGCCAGAATCTGGAATAAATCATATGGCGGGTTACATGTTCCATACCGCCGTTGTACCAGTCTACCTGACCCCAGTATTCGAGTTTGTCACGCGCTGCAAGAGCCTCGTTGTTATGCGGATCCATATAACGCAGATAGTACCAGGATGAACCCGCCCACTGCGGCATAGTGTCGGTCTCACGACGGGCATCGCCGCCGCATTTCGGGCACTTGCAGTTTACGAATGAGTCTATCTTGGCAAGCGGACTCTCACCGTCGGAGCCCGGCTCAAACTGCTCGACTACGGGCAGTCTGAGAGGCAGTTCCTCATAAGGTACTGCCACCATGCCGCAGGTCGGACAGTGAACAATCGGAATGGGTTCGCCCCAGTAACGCTGACGGTTGAAGGCCCAGTCCTTCATCTTGTACTGAACACCGGCTTCGCCGCAGCCCTTTTCCTCAAGGTACTCAATCATCTTTGCGATAGAATCCTTCTTGTTGTTTATGCCGTTTAAGACTCCGGAGTTTACCATCTCGCCATCGCCCGTATAGGCCTCTTTCGAGATGTCTCCGCCCTTGATTACTTCAATTATGTCAATACCGAATTCCTTTGCAAAGTCATAGTCGCGCTGGTCATGAGCCGGAACCGCCATGATGGCGCCCGTGCCGTAGCCCATCATTACATAGTCCGCGACATAGATAGGGATCTCTTTGCCGTCAACGGGATTTATACCGGACAGACCTTCTATCCTGACGCCGGTCTTCTCTTTTACAAGCTGCGTGCGTTCAAACTCAGTCTTCTTCGCACACTCTTTTCTGTATGCCGTTATTGCATCCATATTGGAAATTCTGTCGGCATACTTATCTATCATCGGATGTTCCGGCGCCATTACCATGAAGGTTACACCGTAGAGTGTATCCGGACGGGTCGTGTAGATACGCAGTTCCTCGTCATCCGAACCCTTAACTTTGAAGTTTACGAATGCACCGGTCGACTTGCCTATCCAGTTGACCTGCTGAAGTTTTATATTCGGAAGATAGTCGACTGTCTCAAGTCCTTCAAGAAGCTTGTCAGCATACTCCGTTATGCGGAGATACCATACGTCCTTCGCCTTCTGAACAACCTCAGAATGACAGATATCGCAATGGCCGCCCTGTGAGTCCTCGTTTGAGAGGACAACCTTGCAGTGCGGGCAATAGTTTACAAGGGCCTTGTCGCGGAAGACAAGTCCGTTTTCAAACATCTTGAGGAAAATCCACTGTGTCCACTTGTAGTAGTCCTCATCAGTCGTATCTATTACACGGGTCCAGTCGAATGAGAATCCGACCGAGTGCAGCTGATCCGAGAAGTGCTTGATATTCATATCAGTGACTTTTCTCGGGTGCATACCCGTCTTTATCGCATAGTTTTCAGTCGGGAGACCGAACGCGTCAAAACCTATCGGGAAGAGGACGTTGTAGCCCTGCATACGGCGTTTTCTCGAGATTACCTCGAGGCCTGAATAGGCCTTGATATGGCCTACGTGCATGCCGGCGCCCGACGGATACGGGAACTCGACAAGTCCGTAAAACTTAGGCTTTGACGAGCCGTCTTCGGCATGGAAGACGCCTTCATCCTCCCAGCGTTTCTGCCACTTTGCCTCAGTGGCTTTAAAGTCGTAGTTTTTCATTTTATCTTCTCCTTAAAGGGTTACTTCTTCTGCGTCTGCCCAGAGCTTTTCAATATTGTAATGCTCACGGGCTTCCTCGGTAAAAATGTGAACAATTACATCGCCGAAGTCCAGAAGCTGCCAGTCCGAGGCCTTGCCCTCGAGTCGGCCCTTCTCGCCGGCCTCTTCGGTCTTGAAGTCGACCTCATCGGCCAGAGCGCGCACCTGAGTCGTAGATGTACCGTTTGCAATGACGAAATACTCAGTCAGAACAGTCAGGTCATCTATCTTCAGGACTTTTATGTCAACAGCCTTTTTGCTGTCGAGCGCGTCAGTGATTATCTTTACTTTTTCCTGTGCTGTCATTTCTGTTCCTCTCTTTTTTTACACACTTCATTATATGCGTCTATCGTATCCTGATTTATCACTCTGTCCTGACGAAGCAGGTCCTGGAGCGTGAAGCGCGTGCCTATAAGCACAGCTTCATCTATGTCGCGGAAGGCGGCTTCGCGGACCTCATCGACTCCGGGATAATCCCTCTCGTCCGAAATGAAATCGGCGATGTAGATAATCTTCTCAAGCATCGTCATATCTGCCTTCGCGGTTGTGTGATAACGGATGGCGGAAACCATCTCCTCATCATCTATGCCGAGCTCGTCACGTATGAACGCTGCGCCGGCAGGTGCGTGCCAGAGCTTCGGCGTCTTTATGACCACCTCGGGAATATCCGGAAAGCGGAGCATATATTCCTTCTGCTCCTCATCCGGAGAGTTTTTCTCAATATCGTGGAGAAGACCGCAGATATATGCCCGCTCCGTATCCTCTCCGTATCTCTCCGCCAGTTTTACGGCGGCATCGGCTACATTGAGCGAATGTAAAAACCTTCTCTCCTGCAGCTTCTCCTTCATTACCGCAATGAATTCATCTTTGCGTTCGATCATAGATAGAGGTCCTCCGACTTAATAAAGTCAAATGTATCTTTTGTGACAAGTCCTTCAACGGACTCGCCGTTTTTCAGTTTTGTCCTTATCTCGGTTGACGAGAGTTCCAGTGGTTCAATCGGCATGAACTCTATTCTGCCGCATTTATTCTGTGAAGGAAAATACTCCTTCGCATATGCCTCAAGGTCCGACAAATCAAGTTTGTCCGAGCGTACAGAAGCCACCACCGTGCAGTACTTCAAAATACCTTCCGGTCTGTACCATCTGTGGAGACTCATCAGCATATCGTCTCCGCAGAGGAAGTAGAACTTTGCACATCTGTACATTCCTTTAAGCTGGCGCAGAGTGTCATAAGTATAGCTTTTTCCCTTCCTGTCGATCTCTATGGTCGAGACCTCGAAGACGGGATCCGTGAATGTGCGTCTGCACATCTCAACCCGCGCGGCGGCGGGGGCGAGACCCGGGCTCGCCTTATGCGGCGGCACATAGGTCGGGATAATAAGCACTCGGTCGAGACCGTATTCCGCCGCGAACGTTCTTGCAATATTCAGATGTCCGACATGCGGCGGGTTGAAGGTTCCGCCGAAGATGCCTATTTTTTCCATTTCTTCTCCTTGTCGAGGCGGCCTCTGTAATTATTTCCTGCGGCAGCCTCTTTTGCCCGCCTTATGTTCGCGGCCTTTTTCATGGCCTTCTCATGAAGCGGATAACTGTATCTGTAGAGCGTGACAACACCGCCGATAACACTGATGACATCAGCACCGGTCTTTTCGGCAAGTCTGTCCGCGACCTCCCGCGGTGTCTCGGGGCAGGACTCAAGCAGGACCTTGACCTTTATGAGTTCCTTCGCGTCGAGTACCTCTTCGGTCTGCTTCACGACAGCCTCTGTCACACCGTACTTGCCTACCTGGAAGGCCGGTGTGAGACTGTGCGCCTGTGCTCTGAACTTTGCTCTTTCCTTACTGTCCATATATACTCCTTAAAGTTCACTCTTCAGCAGTTCGCACATCTTTTCCAGTGCCCTGCTTCTGTGACTCATGGTGTCTTTGACTTCTGAGGGGATTTCCCCGAAAGTGAGTTCTCCGGGCGCGGCGCCTTCAGTCGCTTCGGCTTCGGTGTTTATGAGTACGAGCGGATCGTATCCGAAGCCGTTTGTGCCGCGCTCCTCAAAGCCGATATGGCCGAAGCAATAACCTTCGGTCACAAGTTCGCGGCCGTCCGGAAAGACGCAGGCTATGGCGCAGGTGTAATGCGCCGTGCGTTTTTCAAGGGGCAGGTCGCCCAGTTCCCGAAGGAGCTTCGCGTTGTTCGCGGCGTTTTTATCGCCGCGGGCGTCACCTTCGGATCCGCTGTATCTGGCCGAGTAGATGCCGGGGGCTCCGCCCAGGGCATCGACGCAGATGCCGGAGTCATCTGCGAGTGTCGGGTACCCCGACGCCTCGGCCCCGCTCCGCGCCTTTAAGAGAGCGTTCTCCGCAAAAGTGGTTCCGTTCTCCTCGACTTCGGGAAGCTCTATGCCGAGTTCTTCGGCTGTCTTGAACTCAATACCCAGATGTCCGAGTATTCTGTGAAATTCAATTATCTTGTCCTTATTGGAAGTTGCGGCTAAAAAGATCATCCTATATACTCTCCCGAACCGCCGAAAAGTCCTCCCCAGAAGCTCTTCTTCTCCTTCTTGGGTTTCTCCTCTTTCTTCGGTTCTTCCCCGGCAGGTTCCTCAGCAGGCTCTTCTGCAGATTCCTCTGCGGGCTCCTCTGCAGGTTCTTCCTTCTCCTCGGTCATGCCTTCGAGCACTGCGGCGATTTCCTGAACTTCTTCCAGTTCCTCTTTTTCTGTCTCTTTTTCAGCTTCAGCCTCCGCTTCGGCTTCCTCGACTATCTCTTCAACTGTCTCTTCGACAGCCTCCTCAACAGGACTCTCCTCGGACTCAGGCTCGTCAGTCTCGTCGAACTTCTCGAGAATCTCCTCGTAGAGGTCCTCAATGAAGTCGCCGATATCATCAGCCGCATCGCCGCGGACCTCAACATCCTCGTCGAGCGCGTCCTCAACGGTGGCCTCGAGGTTCTCCTTCGAAAGACGCTCCGCCTCAGCGGCAAGAGCCGCCTGACGCTCAACCTCACGTGCGGCGGCCTCCGCCTTGTCGCGCGCGAGACGTTCCTCGTTGACCGTAATAATCGGTTCGTAGTTTGAGGCGTCCTCAGGCGGTGCAACATCGAAGAGTGATGCGGCAAAAGTCTCGGCGGAGAAGGGCTGAAGGTCATCAAGACCTTCGCCTACGCCGATGAACTTGACCGGAATTTTAAGGTCGTTCTTTATTGAAAGTACGACGCCGCCTCTCGCGGTGCCGTCAAGTTTTGTCAGAATAATACCGGAAACTTCGGTTACGCCCATGAACTCCTTGGCCTGGCTTACGGCATTCTGTCCCGTAGTTGCGTCAAGCACGAGGAATATTTCACGGTCCGAGTACGGAAGTTCACGGTCTATGACACGGAAAATCTTATTGAGCTCGTCCATAAGGTGCTTCTTGTTGTGAAGACGGCCGGCCGTGTCGATGATTATTATGTCGGAGTTCCTGGCGACGCCGGCATTGATGGTGTCAAACACTACGGCCGCGGGGTCCGCGCCCTCCTTGTGTTTGACAATCTCCACGCCCGCGCGCTCAGCCCAGATTTCGAGCTGGTCAATGGCGGCGGCACGGAAAGTGTCCGCTGCGCCGAGGATGACTTTCTTGCCCTGTGTATTGAAATAATGGGCCATCTTGCCTATCGTGGTGGTCTTGCCGACGCCGTTTACACCGACAACCAAAATGACAGCCGGCGTGGTAACGAAGTCAATGGTCTGGTCCTCGCCGAGCATCTCGGCGACGACTTCCTTTATGACCTCGCGGACCTCCTGCGGGTGTTCCACACCCTTTTTGCCCACGCGGTCCTTGACCTCATCAACAATGTAAGTGGCTGTGGAGACACCTACATCGCCCATGATAAGCACTTCCACAAGCTCGTCGTAGAGCTCGTCGCCTATCTCGTCAAAGGCATCAAGGACATTGTTTATGTTCCCCGAGAACTGATCGCGGGTCTTCTTCATGCCTTTGTTTATCTTTCTGTTGAAAATTCCCATCTCTGCTCCTTTAGTTCAGTCCGAGTTTCTTCGCCATCTCAGCCGTCTTGAGTTCAAGCAGCTTCGAGACGCCCTCCTCCTGCATCGTGACACCGTAGAGGATATCGGATTCCTCCATTGTGCCGCGGCGGTGCGTGATGAGGATGAACTGGGTATTTCTCGTCATGCGGCGGACATACTGGGCATAGCGGGCAACGTTGATATCGTCAAGCGCCGCCTCAACCTCGTCGAAAATACAGAACGGTGCAGGCGTAACTTTCAGAATCGCAAAGAGAAGCGCAATTGCCGAAAGTCCCTTTTCACCGCCGGAGAGAAGGTCGATGTTCTGTACATTCTTGCCCGGCGGCTGAACCTTGATCTCTATGGGCGACTCGAGTATGTCGAGTTCGTCCTCGAGCAGAAGTTCCGCCTTACCGCCGTCGAAGAGCTCAGCGAAGGTCTCGCCGAAGGCCTTGTTGATTCTGGCAAACTGCTCACGGAACTGAACGGCCATATTGGAAGTAAGTTCGTCGATGAGTTTAATGAGTTCTGCCTTTGAAACTTCAACATCCGAAAGCTGAGTGCTCATGAACTCGTAGCGCTTCGAAACTTCCTTATACTCCTCTATGGCTCCGACATTTACGGAACCGAGAGCTTTTATCTTGTTTTTAACCTCGCTGAGGTCTGCGCGTGTCTCCTTCGGGTTCTCGGCCGGATCGGATATCTCCGAGGCCTCGCGCCTTGTCAGCTGATATTCCTCATAGAGCTTGTTCTCCGTCTCCTCATACTCGCGAAGCATATTTGCCTTCTGCTCGGAGAGGCGGGCAAGGTCGTTTGAAAGACGCTCACGCTCGAGACCTTTCTCGCGCTCGAGCTGACGGAGTCCGGTGGAATCCGCCTCGGCCTTCTGGCGCTCGGCGGTGAGCTCCTCTATTTTCTGCTCTGCGGCTATACTGCCGTCCTTGACAGCCTGCACCTCTGCGCAGAGTTCTTCGTTTTCCTTTTCTGTTGCGGCGTTTAGTTCCTCGAGCGCCTTTATCTCGGCACCGAGGGTGTCCTCCTTGCTGACAGAGGATTCCGTCGCGGCGCGGAGACCTTCGATTATGTCCCTGTTCGCCTGGATATCCTTTGAGAGCGCGACCTCCTGAACTTCAAGTTCGCGGGACTTCTCAGCCATCTCCTCACGCTTTAAGCGCAGGTCCTCCCTGCTGCCCGTGAGTTCTGCAATCTTATCCTCGGTCTCTTTGGCCTTTTCCGTGAGATCGGCCTCTTCCTTCTCGGAAGCCGCGACAAGTTTTTCAAGTTCCTTTATACGGAGCTGATCATTCGCCTGTTCCTCATCAAGTTCACGTACGGCATCGAGTACACCCTGAAGCTGTCCTTCGACAAGTTTCAGCGCACTCTCAGCACGGACCTTCTCCTCATTTGCTGTGATAAGATCAGCCTCTGAGGCCTCAAGGTCTGCCTTTGCCTTTGCGAGTTCCTCGGATGTCGCCTTGAAAGAAGCTTCCAGTTCATCGAGTTTCTTTCTGTCGCTCTCAAGTGAACCCTTCAGCTCATCGATATTGCCGGAGCGGGCAAGCATACCCGCCTGCTTTACCTTGGAACCGCCGGTGATTGAACCGCCGGCATTTATAACCTGGCCGTCAAGAGTCACTATCTTGAAACGGTGGTTGTACTTCTTGCCCATCGTTACGGCAGAGTCGAGATCCTCGACAACAACCGTGCGGCAGAGCTGATTCTTTATTATTTCGTCATACTTCTTATCGGCGCTGACAAGGTTGCTGGCGATGTCAACGAACCCGAAGCAGTCATCAAGGCCCTTCTCATCAAGCGGCTTATGCTTTATGGCTGAAATCGGAAGGAAGGTGGCACGGCCGCCGTTTGTCTCCTTGAGGAAACGAACGGCCTTCTTGGCGTCCGCGTCACTGTCGACGACAATATTCTGAAGATTGTTTCCGAGCGCGGTCTCAATTGCAACCGTGTACTCGTCCTTTACCTTTATGAGTTTTGAAAGCGGTCCGTGGATACCGCGGAGTGCTCCTCGCTTGGCCTCTTTGACGACGGCCTTTACGCTGCCCTGGTAACCGTCCATGTTCTTCTCGAGTTCCTCGAGCATGAGGATACGTTCCTCTTTGGACTGCAGTTCAATACGGGCCTTCTCCACTTCGGCCTTCTGGGACTCAAACTTCTCTTCACGCTTTTCGGCGCGGAGTCTGTAACCCTCTATTGAATTCGAGACGCTCGTTATGGTCTCAAGACAGGAGTCGAGATCCGCCTTGGCGGCCTTCTGCTCCTCTTCGAATTTTCCAATTACCGCCTGGCGCTCCGCACGGCTCTCGTCGACATTCTCATGTCTTGTGAGAATCTCTTCTTTACTTGAGAGAGCTTCGGCCTTGCGCACGCGTGCGTCAGCTATTTTCTCCGAGATGGCAGTAAGTTGCTCTGAAAGTTCCAGAGTCTTGTCCGAGTTCTCGCTGTCGGCCTGTGTCAGGCCTTCGACATCAACGGTCAGGGCCGCCATGGCTTCGCGCTTTTCGTTTACCTCAGCCTCGAGTGCCGCGATTCTTTCTTCGGCCTCTTTTATCTTGGCTTCGGTCTCGGTGCGCTCGCCGGTGGCCTCCTCCATCTCCTTCTTTATACGTTCAATTGACTGATTGTTGTGCTCAATGCTGTTTTCGTTTACGGCAATCTTCGCGTTTATCTCGCCGATCTTCTCATCCGAGGAAGCCATGTTCTCACGGATGGTCTCTATTTCAACGACAATCTCCTGTGAGCGCCTGTAGCACTCCTCTGTCCTGGCATCGATTCCCTCAAGTTCCTCAACGATGGCCTTGTACTGGGAGTCTGAGATTTCAATCTTGTGCTCCTGGTCACGAAGACGCTCCTTTAAGGTGTCAATCGTGTAGAGCCAGAGGCTTATCTCAAGTTTCTTCTTCTCCTCGGCGAGGACGAGGAACTTCTCGGCCTTCTCGCTCTGAACCTTAAGAGGTCCGACACGGCTCTCGAGTTCGGCGAGTATGTCACGCAGGCGGACGAGGTTATCTTCCGTCTGCTCAAGGCGGCGCAGCGCGTCCGTCCTTCTGTAGCGGAAGTGCGAGATTCCGGCCGCCTCCTCAAGTATGTCGCGGCGTTCTTTCGACTTCGCGGACACCATGTCCGCGACCTTACCCTGTGAAACTATGGAGTAGCCGCCGCGACCGAGACCGGTGTCCATGAAAAGCTCATTTACGTCCTTTAAACGTACGGTCTGGTCGTTTATTCTGTATTCGCTCTCACCCGAGCGGAAATAGCGCCTTGTAATGGACACCTCATCGTTGTCGTTGTTGAGGCTCCTGTCCTTATTATCAAGACGCAGTGTAACCTCAGCGTAGCCGAGCGCCTTTCGGATGCTCGTTCCGCCGAAGATGACATCTTCCATTTTTGATCCGCGGAGATTCTTTGTTGACTGTTCGCCTAAAACCCAGCGCACGGCATCGGAGATATTACTCTTTCCCGAACCGTTGGGTCCGACAACAGCGGTCATTCCCTTGTCAAAACCTAAAACGGTCTTGTCGGGGAAGGACTTGAAGCCCTGCATTTCAAGTGCTTTCAGTATCATTTACTCAATCTTCCTCTGTCCTTATTTCGTACTTTTTCAAAGTACTGTCGGAAAATACATTACAGATGTAATTATTATCTTTTAATTGTACTATATTTTGTCGCTTCTGTCCCGTCATTTTTGAAATTTCTTTGGGATTTACGAATATTTTATAGCTGTGTGCGGGCCCGCCCTCATATTTCCTGAGCAGAGAGAGCGCCTTATCGAAATAAATCTTACCCTCAACAAGTTCTCTCATGGCAGGATGATAGGCCCCGGCGATGTAGCCGTCCTCGACATTTCCGCCGGAATGAAGGCCCAGACGGATAACGCTGATTCCCGCTTCCTCAAACATGAGAAGCAGGCGCGCGCAGAGATTTACGGCCTCGTCGAGCGACTGCGGCCGGTATTCGCCGTTTTCGTAAAGCCGCGCAAGTTCGGTATGTTCCAGGACTACGGTCGGGTAAATCCTGACCGTCGCAGGTTCAAGTTTTATAAGTTCACGCGCGGTGAAAACGGCACCCTCGTCCGTATCTCCCAAAAGGCCGGTCATCATCTGAAGCCCGAGTTCGAACCCATGTGATTTTATGAGCTCTGACGCGCGGCGGACGTCATCTGCCGTGTGTCCCCTGCGGTTTCTCCGCAGGACCTCGTCGCTCATGCTCTGAGCGCCGAGTTCAATGGCCTCGACGCCGTACTCTTTCAGTACTTTGAGCACTTCCTCATCTATGGCGTCAGGCCTCGTGGACACGCGGATTCCGGTGATTTCGCCCGCGTCAATATGCGGCTTCGCCGCCTCCAGGAGACTCAGCATATACGGCCTGTCTATTGCGGTGAAACTTCCGCCGAAAAAAGCAAGCTGGCCGTCACGGCAGCCGGAGTCGAGCGCAGTTCTCACTGCCCTGTCGACGTCAGCTGCCGTGGCGGTCTCTTCTTTTCCCGTTATTATGTGCTGATTACAAAAACTGCACTGATGCGGGCATCCGACATGCGCCACAAAAAGTGCGATATTCCTGTGACTCATAGACCCATAAGCTCCAATGCTTCTCTCGCCGCTTCCTGTTCGGCGTGTTTCTTTGTTCCGCCCGTACCGCGGCCTATGACGTTTGAGTTTAAGTGCACCTCAACCTCAAAGCGCTTGTCGTGGTCAGGTCCGCTCTCACCCACTAGAACGTATGTGAGCTTCTCTTCGGGATTATTCTGGATTACCTCCTGCAGGACAGTCTTGTAATCCTTGAATGAAAGTCTGTGCTTCTCGACTGCGGGGATGATAAATCGCAGTATGAACTTTCTCGCTTCCTCCGTGCCTCCGTCGAGGTAGATTGAGGCAATAACGGCCTCAAAGGCGTCAGCCAGAATCGAGGCGCGCTCGCGGCCGCCTGTCTTCTGCTCACCTTTGCCGAGGAAGAGATAGTCCCCGAGATCTATCTGCTTTGCATAGTCGCAGCACGCGCCCTCGCAGACGGCTGCCGCGCGGAGTTTCGTCAGCTGTCCCTCCGGAAGATCCTTCATATTGTTAAAGAAATAGTCCGCGGTCACAAAACCCAAAACAGAGTCTCCGAGAAACTCGAGACGTTCATTGTACTTGTGTCCGTTCCCCTTCTCATTTGCATAGGAGGAATGGGTAAGTGCCGTCTCAAGAATACTTATATCCTTATACTCGTAACCTATTTTCTTTTCAAACTCGTGGAGATTCATTCCTTGCTTACCGCCTTCGCAATTATCTCAATTGCACCGCTGTCGGCATAATCCGCAACCTGCTTTATCGCATATTTGAAAGCTCTGGCATCAGATGAGCCATGGGCCTTTGCTACAGGCTTTGAAATACCCATCAGGGGTGCTCCGCCGTGTTTCTTGTAGTCCATCTTATTCTTGAAATCCTTCATATTTGAAGAGATAAGAAGATAGCCGAGTTTCGTCTTTGCGCTGGCCTTGAAAATATCCTTGATGTTTTTCAGAAGCACTCCGGCAACGCCTTCATACATCTTTAAAATAACATTGCCCGTGAAACCTTCGCAGACAACTACGTCTGCGCCGCCCTTCGGGATGTCGCAGATTTCAATATTGCCGACAAAGTTGTAATCCTGCTGACTCATGAGCTTGTAGGCCTCGACAAGCGTCTCGGTACCCTTGGTCTCCTCAACGCCTATGTTGGCGAGAGCGACGCGGGGGTTCTTAACACCCATTACCTTCTCCATGTAAGTGCTGCCCATTATGGCGAACTGGTTTAAAACCTCAGGTGTGCATGTGAGGTTTGCACCGCAGTCCATCATAAGGAACACACCCTCGTCATTCGGCATAACAGCGCCGGTTCCGGCATGTTTGATGCCCGGAATCTCCTTGACGAATCTGTGTGCGCCGACGACATAGGCGCCTGTCGAACCGGCAGTTACAAAACCGTCGCCCTTGCCCTCCGCGAGCAGCTGAAGGCCTACGGCCATTGAAGAATTCTTATGCGTGCTCGCTATCGAACGTGGGCTGTCGTGCATGCCGATAACATCTTCGGTGTGATAAATCTCCATCGAAGAAATATCAATATTGTTCTCCTGAGCACAGGCCTTGATTTTACCCTCATCGCCTGTGAGGAGAATGTCGTAACCGAATTCCTTATGCGCGTCTGCCGCGCCTTTGAGTATTTCAAGCGGAGCGTTATCTCCGCCGAATGCGTCAACTATGATTTTCATGCTTCTTCCTCCTTGTCGAAAAAGTCAAGTGAGCGCTGTGCCAGAGCGGCATATCTCTCTTTCTTGTCACGGATATGCGGCTCTATCGGCGGCAACACGCCGAAATTCGCGCCCATGGGCTGGAAGTTCTCAACGCTCTCATCTGAAATATATTTTGCGAGCGCGCCCATCATTGTTATATTCGGAAGCACAAACGGCGCCTCGCCGTTTATGAAGTTTGCCGCATTTATGCCGGCAAGAATTCCGCTCTGTGCGGATTCCATATATCCTTCAACTCCGGTTATCTGTCCCGCAAAGAAAAGGCCGGGAACCGTTTTGAACTGATAATCGGGGCCTAAGAGTTTAGGCGAATTGATAAAGGTATTTCTGTGCATGACACCGTAGCGTAAAAACTCAGCGTCATGGAGCGCGGGTATCATTGAGAACACCCGCTTCTGCTCGCCGAACTTCAGATTTGTTTGGAAGCCGACGAGATTGAACATCTCGCCGTCCTTCGTCTCGCGGCGCAGCTGAAGGCAGGCCCAGGGGCGATGGCCGGTGCGCGGGTCGCGCAGTCCGACCGGCTTGAGCGGGCCGAAGCGCATGGTGTCTATGCCGCGGTTTGCCATAACTTCGATGGGCATACAGCCCTCATATCCTGTCTTCTTCTTATCGAAGTCATGCTGAGGAGCGCCTTCCGCATTTACGAGCGCCTCGTAGAAGGCCTCGTACTCCTCCTTGTTCATCGGGCAGTTGATGTAGTCATCATCGCCGTGATCATATCGCGATGCGGCAAAGGCATAGTTCATATCAATGCTGTCGCCCGCGACTATGGGTGCGGCCGCGTCAAAGAAATGGAGCGATGCTCCGCAGAGCTCCTCGATTTTCTTCGTCAGCGCGTCCGACACGAGCGGGCCCGCAGCGACTATCACCGCGTCCGCGTCCTCGCCGACCTTCGGCAGGTCGAGGACCTCCTCGCGGTGAATGATTATATTTTCGCAGCGCTCAACCTCTTCCGTCACCATCTGCGAGAACTGCTCGCGGTCAACCGACAGCGAGCCGCCCGCGGGGACGGAGCACTTTTTCGCGCAGCGCACGCACACGGAATCAAAGCGTGTCATCTCCTCTTTCATGAGGCCTGCGGCAGAATCAACGCGCTGCGCCTTGAAAGAATTTGAACACACAAGTTCCGCAAAATTGACATTTTTATGAGCAGGTGAAAAACGGACCGGTTTCATCTCGAAGAGATGAACCTCTATGCCTCGCTTCGCGAGCTGCATAGCGGCTTCGACTCCGGCGAAGCCCGCTCCTATGACAATCGCTCTTTTAGCCATCCTTACGGCTCCTCTTTCTGGGTGCCGCAGCCTCATAGCCGCAGCCCTCCTTGAGACATACATGACTTGCTCTGTGTCTGAATAGACTGCTTCCGCACTGCGGACAAGTCTCGCCCGCTACGGGCACATCCCAGGTTGAGAAATCACACTCGGGGTAATTGCTGCAGCCGTAGAAGACATAGCCTCTCTTGGACTTGCGCTGAATTACGTCGCCGCCGCACTTCGGACACTTTGCACCTGTCTCCTGGATGAGCGGTTTCGTGTTCTTGCACTCCGGATATCCCGGGCAGGCAAGGAATTTGCCGAAACGTCCTGACTTGACGACCATCATTCTTCCGCATTTCTCGCACGGGATGTCCGTCTTATCCTCTTCAAGCTGAATCTTGACACCCTCCATGTCGGTCTTTGCCTTCTTGAGCGTATCTTCAAGATCATCATAGAAATCACTGATAAGACCCACATAACCGATCTTGCCTTCGGCGATATCGTCGAGGCTTGTCTCCATCTGGGCCGTGAATTTCGTGTTAACGAATTTCGGGAACTTGCTCTTTAAAAGTTTTGTCGTAGCCTCGCCGAGTTCGGTGGGTTTGAGGAGCTTGCCGTCACGTACAACATATTCTCTCGCAAGTATTGTTGTAATGATTGAGGCGTATGTTGAAGGTCTGCCTACGCCGTTTTCCTCAAGAGCTTTGACGAGAGCGGCTTCAGTATAGCGTGACGGCGGCTGAGTGAAATGCTGATTGCCGACAAGTTCGCGGAGTTTGAGCTCGTCACCCTCCTTGAGGTCGGGAAGCATTGCCTCTCCGTCTTCGTCGATGTCTGCATCGTAAAGAACGGTATAACCGTCAAACTTCACACTGTAACCGTTTGCCGCGAAAACACAGCCGTTTGCCTTTATCTCAACCTTGACGGTGTTTTGAATGCATGTAGCCATAAGGCTTGCAATGAAACGCTGCCAGATGAGATTGTAAAGCTTGTACTGATCAGATGTGAGTGAAGCCTTGGCCTCAGCGGGTGTCAGTGTGACATCTGTCGGACGGATAGCCTCGTGAGCATCCTGTGCCCCGCTCCTTGACTTGAAGTAACGCGGCTTTTCGGGAAGATACTTGTCACCATATGTGGCTTTTATGTATTTGTCAGTCATTGCACGGGCCTCTTCGGAAATACGAAGGGAATCCGTACGCATATAGGTTATAAGACCGACCTGGCCGCGGCCGGAGACATTAATACCTTCATAAAGCTCCTGAGCGACCTTCATCGTGCGCTTTGCCTGGAATCCGAGACGGCGTGAAGCCTCCTGCTGAAGCGTGGAGGTGATGAACGGAGGAGCGGGCTGCTTCTTCCTTGTACCCTTCTTTACGCTGTCAACGATATAGCTTGCGCCTTCAAGTCTCTTCAGGTATTTATCTGACTGTTCCTTAGTCGTAATTTTTACCTTGCCGGTTTCGTCACCCGTGAAAACGGCGGCAAATGCCTTACGTGAGCCATGCGGTATGAGTTTCGCGTCGAGTGTCCAGTACTCCTCCGGAACGAAGGCGCGGATCTCCTCCTCGCGGTCGACTATAAGGCGGACGGCGACTGACTGTACGCGTCCGGCGGAGAGACCGCGGCGGATCTTCTGCGATACGAACGGAGAGAGTCTGTAACCGACGAGACGGTCGAGTATACGGCGCGCCTGCTGCGCGTTAACGAGATCCATGTCAATCTTGTGCGGATCTTTGATACCGGCCATAATTCCGGTCTTCGTAATCTCGTTGAATGTGACTCTGTTGGCCTTGTTCATATCGAGACCGAGGAGAGTCGCAAGGTGCCAGGAGATGGCTTCACCCTCGCGGTCCGGGTCGGTTGCGAGATATACCTCGTCAGCCTTTGCGACTTCCTTCTGGAGGTCGCGGACCAGGTTCTCCTTTCCCTTGATAATCGCGTACTTGGGCTCAAAGTTATTCTTTACATCTACATTGAGCTTGGCCGCCGGGAGGTCACGGACGTGACCCATGGAGGCTACCACGGTGTAATCCTTACCGAGGTATTCCTTGATGGTTTTTGTCTTTGTGGGTGACTCAACAATGATAAGCTTTGACATAAGAAACCTTCCTATTTTATTGAATAATTTGTGTCAGGCAGAAGTTCAATATAACCGTAAAGTTCCAGTTCGGTAAGTGCGCCGAGCAGCGAACTCGTCGGCATAATAACTCTTTCCGACAATTGTTTTATACTAAGCGGATTTCTCTCAAACGCGGCATAAACACGTATTGCCTCGTCTGTGAGCGGATCCGTAATTTCCCTTTTTTCGGGTCTGCCTTTGTTTCTTCTCTCCTCTTCAAGCAGTTCATGTCTCCTGTTTATCTCCTCCGAATCCTCAAGCACCGTCCCGTTTTCAAGGCAGGTGAGATCTTCAAAAAGATTCACGGATTCGTTTATGGTGATTTTTTCGGGGAATGAACCCAGATACTGTTCAACGACATCGAAAGGACAGTAAACCGCTTTTGCCCCATCCTCTATAAGTCTGTCACAGCCTATGGACGAAGAGCCGAGTTCCAGTGCGGGCATCGCAAAGATATCCCTGCTCTGTTCAGTCGCATGGCGGGCAGTAATCAGCGAGCCGCTTTTGTCCTGCGCCTCAATGACGACCGTACCGACCGACATTCCGGAAATAAGTCTGTTCCTCACGGGGAAATATCCCTTGTTTGAATCTGTCATAGGCGGATATTCCGTCACTGTGGCCCCGCATGTCGTAATGACATCTCTCAAAGGCCTGTTCTCTTTGAGGTATTTGCTGCCGTGGCCGCAGCCGAGCACGGCAACCGTAGGTTGCCCGACCAGAAGTGCTCCGGTGTGTGCCGCGGCATCCACGCCAAGGGCACCGCCCGAGACAACCACAAATCCGCATTCGGAGACCGCCCTGCTCAGCTTGGAAGCTGCAGCCGGGCTGCGCGGAGCAGGCTCGCGAGTGCCTACAATCGCGAGCGGGATTTTCCGGTTCACAACCGAGATATCCCCTTTGACATAGAGCACAACCGGAAAATCGGCGGTCTCCGAAAGAAGCTTCGGATAATCATCATCCTGAAATGTCAGGATATCAACGCCCAGGGCACCGCAGTCCCGGATTACCTCATATGTCTTTTCAATGTCCGTCGCAGACATGCGATCAATCTGCGACGAAGTGAATACTCCGGAGACTCTGCGCTCCGTATCCGTCGCGCGGTAAATCTCCTCAGGAGAAGAATAAACTTCAAAAATGTCCCTCGTATTGCGGGCGCCGGGACCGAGCGCCTTTTGTAACCAAAGAAAGTAATTAACGTCTCTCATCTGAAGGCTTCACCATTTCCCACATAATTACGGAAGCTGCAGCTGCCGCATTAAGTGACTCCGCTCTGCCTGTCATTTTAATCGTTATACATTTCTCACAACATTCCATAGTGCCCGCGGTGACACCGTTGGCCTCATTTCCGACAACCACTATTACGCCGCCCCCGAAATCAGTTTCGGTAAGACTTGCAGCATCGCTTCTGGGTGTCGAGGCGTATGTCTTCATTCCCGCCTTCTTCGCACTCTCTATTGTCTTCGTAACATTATCAGTCTCTATTACGGGTATCCTGAGCAGGGCGCCCATGGATGCTCGCAATGCTTTGGGACTGCAGACATCACATCCGCCGGAGACAACTATT
This sequence comes from Ruminococcaceae bacterium UBA1227, assembly GCA_002309175.1. Lineage (GTDB taxonomy): Bacteria > Bacillota > Clostridia > Oscillospirales > Acutalibacteraceae > UBA1227. The sequence continues at coordinate 5,613 of DBWX01000014.1, read as the reverse complement.
CCGTCAATTCCAAACGCCTCTGCCGTTCTGCTTATGGCGCCAAGATTTGCCGGGTCCTGAATGTTCTCAAGCAAGACATACTTGCCCGAGGGGTCAATATCGCGGCTCTTCTCATCAAAGGCCACGACTGCGAAGATGCCCTGTGCCGATTTCGTGTCGGACATCTTCTCCGCGACATTGTCCGAAATCTCAAAGCACTGCTCCGAAACTGCGGCAATCTCGTCTATTTCAGCCTTATTGCTCTCGTATATCTCACTCGTGAAATATACCTCTTTTACGGTACGGCCGCTGCGCAGAACATCGCTGCAGAGGCGCAGCCCCTCAAGGACAAAAAGACCGCTGTCCCTTCTGTTTTTAGCAGAGGAGACGAGCGATGTATATGCCTTTATCTTCGGGTTGTTTACGCTTGTGATTCGTTCCATAAAAGCCTCAATAAAGCAAAAGACACGCCCGCGTACGCATGTGCGTACGGGCGTGTTTTGTTCGGTTTATTTTGCGAGGGCAGCTTTTGCCTGATCGCAAAGAGCCGTAAATGCGGCGGGGNNGCGATCTCAGAGAGCATCTTTCTGTTGAGGTCGATCTCGGCCTTCTTAAGTCCGTTGATGAAGGTTGAGTAGTTCATACCGTTCATCTTGCAGCCTGCTGAGATTCTGGTGATCCAGAGTCTGCGGAAATCTCTCTTCTTCTGCTTTCTGCCGATGTAAGCGTAGTTACCGCTCTTCATTACGGCTTCTTTGGCTGTCTTGAAAAGAGCATGCTTTGAGCCATAGTAGCCCTTAGCCATCTTGAGTGTTTTATTTCTGCGCTTTCTTGTCATCATAGCGCCTTTAATTCTAGCCATAATTCACAATCCTCCGATAATTAATACTTGTAGGGTACGAGCTTCTTGATCTTTGCCTGGTTTGTCTTGTCAGCAACAAAGGACTTGCGAAGATTTCTCTTACGCTTTGTGCTCTTCTTTGTCAGGATATGTGACTTGTAAGCGTGGTTAAGCTTCGGCTTACCGTTCTTGGAAACTTTGATTCTTTTCTTAGCGCCTGAATGTGTCTTGATTTTAGGCATGATATATGTCCTCCTTAGAATGATTTACTTGGTCTTGAGCGGTGCAAGGAACATGAGCATCTGTCTGCCCTCGAGTTTCGCGGCCTTCTCGACCGTGCAGTACTCGGAACAGGCTTCGGCAAACTTCTCCATGGTGACAAGTCCGTTCTCGGGATGAGCCATCTCTCTTCCGCGGAAACGAATGGAAACCTTGACTTTGTGTCCGGCCTTTAAGAACTTGACAGTCTGATTGACCTTTGTCTCAAAGTCATGCGTATCGATTTTAAGTGAGAGCCTTGTCTCCTTAACCTCGATAACCTTCTGATTTTTCTTGGCTTCCTTTTCGCGCTTCTGCTGCTCGAAACGATACTTGCCGTAGTCCATGATCTTGCAGACAGGCGGGTTCGCCTGCGGCGCAATCAAAACGAGGTCCAAATCCTTCTCAGTCGCAATATGCAGAGCATCTTTTGCGGACATGATGCCGAGCTGCTCGCCGTCATCGGTTACAACTCTTACTTCCTTTGCTTTGATATCCTCGTTAATCAGGACTTCTTTAGTCTTTGCCTGTGCTATACCTACACACCCCCGAAATAGAATAAAAAAAGCGGACAGAAATACTCTGTCTGCTCAATACTTTTTCCGTATTGACCCGTGAACCTTAAGACACAGGTGAGAACAGAGCGTCCTTCTTTATTGCTCAGTTATAATACAACGCCCGTGTTCTTTTGTCAATAATATTTTTATCTTGACACCAAAAGCACTATTGCGTTATCATATACCCACATCAAACGCGGATTTAGCTCATCTGGTAGAGCGCCACCTTGCCAAGGTGGAGGTAGCGNNGGTTCGAGCCCCGTAATCCGCTCCACGCAAAACGCACACTTTTCTCCTGAAAGTGTGTGTTTTCTTTTTATGATTTTTTAAGTATAATAAGTCTCGTAGAAAACCACGGTTACAAAACCTAAGTACAAGGGCTGATTATTTGAAAACAGTTAAGTTAAGGGTAAAAACCGAACAGGGCAAAGAGGAGCGATGCAGCCTTACGCTCATCGAGGACTTCGGTATAGAAGACGATGCCAAGGCCTCCGGCGGAGACCGCCAGCTCTGCCTCTGCGATGACGCGGCGTATGAGGAGTACATAAGTGAAAACAGAGGCCTCTGCGTCAGACGCTTCATGCCCAACATAACGACCGCCGGTCTTGATTATAAGGACCTCAAAGCGGGAGATTGTTTCCGTATAAACGGAACTGAAATCGAGATAACCGGTACCGCAAAAAAGTGCTTTCCGGAATGTGAATTTGTACAGAGCGGTACCGTATGTCAGATAAAACGCACCGTTGCCTTTGCCAAAATCAGAAAAGGCGGAACCATAAATATCGGAGATGAAATCACAGATGGATAACCCTTTCGAAAAAGTACAAAAGGCCTATGTCGCCAGAAAGATGCGCAAGTCATACGGCATAGACATCAATGCGCCGAAACCGGCTGAGAGAGGGCTGAACTCTGAGGTCGTCTGGTCAGGCGAACCGCTTGCAAAACAGAAGTGGACAAAATATGAGTGGCTCTTCCTGCCTCTCTCCTGGTTCATCTTCTTTGCAGGTATTTTCTGGATGGCAGCTCTCAAAGAGGTAACCTTCCTCCATGTCTTTGCCGTCCTGCTGGCTCTCATCGGAATATACTGCATCTTCTTCCGGAATCACTTCAAGAAGATAAAACGCAGAAAGTATTCGTATGAGATAACTTCCGACGATATCACAATCATCTACACCACCCGCAAGGAAGTCAAAGTACGCCAGCTTCCTCTCGACACCGTAAAATATGTCGCGTATTCCATACGCAAGAACAAAATCGGATCAATCTATTTCAATTTTCCGAACAACTACGTTGACATACTCCGTCTGATCTTCTCAAACTCCGGCCTCGGCAGGTTCGATGAGCATATATTCGCTTTCTACGAAATCGCAGAGGCGGACGAGCTCCTCGAGCAGCTGAAGACCCGCCTCGGCGAAGAGGTCATCTACGAAAAGATATAACTTAAAAGGGGCACCCCGCAGGGTGCCCTTTTCTTTATAGTATTTATAAATACTATAACTCTTATCCGAATCCTTTGTCGTTTTCCAGCAAAACAGCGCGGCAGAATGCGCCCTCGAGGCCTTCCGCCTTGATGGGCAGAGCGACGAGGTAATAGGTACCGTCCTTGACCTTCGTCAGGTCAAGGTTTTCAAGCAGGACGGTACCCGCTCCGAGGAGCGCCCTGTGCGCGGCGGCCTCGTTTTCGCCGCCGAGCGAGACGCAGTCATAACCCAAAAGGTCATATCCGAGGGCGGCGATATCCTCCGCCGCGCCCCCGAAGAATACATTATCAGGCTGCGTCCTTAAAATAACCTTGCTTATATATCTCGGGAAATACCTCTCGACAACCTCTCCGGTTATCGGACCTGCGGGGAGTGTGATTACAGCTGCATTGCCCATGCATTTCTCAAGAGGTATGGCGGCTACATCCTCCCCCTCATCAAAAAAGTGAAGAGGCGCATCGATATGTGTTCCCGTGTGTGTGCAGGCGTAAAGCGCGGAGAGGTTGTAAATATCTCCGAACTCAAAGCCTTTTATCTTCTGTATCTGCGGAGCGGGGTCTCCCGGGTAAATGGGTGCCGAAAACAGCTCCCTTGAAATATCATAAATAATCATCAGGCAGCTCCTTTCCCGCTGAAGACGGAGAAGAGATCTCCGGCCACATCGCTGAACGCATTTTCTATAAGTTTATTTATCAACGCATTGAACGCTTCCTTAAGCTGAGGGTGATTGTTCATGAGTTCGCCGAAAACATAGTTTTTAAGCTGTTCTTTCAGGGTTGTCGAATCAATCGGAATGACTTCTGCGCTGCTTGGAACCTCAAAGGCCTCAAACGGCGCCTTTTCAACTTTTACATCTGCCGTCGCCGACAGATTGTCGGCATAATACTCAAAGGCATATACTCCCTCTTCGGTCGGGCTCTTTGCTCCCATGATGCAGGTCGCGTTTTCGCCCTTCTCATCAGCAAGGCCGATTGAAACGCCGGTTATGTGATTGCGCTTATCAACGAAAAGGTTTATGACGGCCTCTTTGACTCCCTTGCCCTTGAAATAACTGATCATACTTTCGTCCATCATTTCACTGAGGCTCTCAATGGGAGTGATTATGGCTATGTTTTCGCCGCTTACTGTAATCTTGCCGACCGTCAGACTTCTGTCCTCGTTCACAACGGAGATCTTCACATCCATGTCTTTCGTATCAATAACCTTGTCCGGCTTTTTTATTTTTCCGTCATCTATGACGGGATTTTTATTCTCCCTGCCGAACCATTTATTGCCGAGCTGATCAAACTTTATATACTGCTTTGTGCCTTTGAAAATCATCTCTCCGGAAAGCAGTGCGGCATCCTTGTCCGAAATAACGGTCGTCGCCTTGAGGCTGTCCTTTGAAAAGTAAAGATTGCCGCCGCAGTCCAGAGTATTAATGTAGTTCGAAATGGCTTCGGCAGCTGCATCGCTGTTCATTATTGCAGACTTGTCAACATTCGCTTCTATGTCAGCCCTGTAACTGTATGCGGTCTGCGCCTTCGTCTGTTTTGCAAGGTTTTTTGTCGTCCGGCCTGTGTTCTGAGCCAGTGTAAACATGGCATATGTCTCGTCCGACATCACCGTCTGGAAAAACTCCCTCGGCGCAGCGGAACACCAGATTACGCCTACGGCGACCGCGCCGACTATAATACCGAAAATTAATGCAAGTGTTCTTCTTATCATGAAAGTGCCCTCCGCAAAATCATATAACAAAACTATTTTATCATATATAAAGGAATTATTCTCCAAAAAATTTCAAACAAAAGTTTGCATTTGCCGAACAGATGTGCTATACTTTCATTGAACATTTGTACATTTAAGCAGAAAGGAGTCCGTTTTTATGGAATTTGAAAACTTAAATGACACTCAAAAACGCATATATGAATACCTGCTCGACCGCAGCCGCAAGACCGCTGTTCCGGCATCTGTCCGTGAAATAGGCGCGGCGGTCGGTCTTCGCTCCACCTCTTCGGTTCAGGCAAACTTAAACTACCTTGAAGAGGCGGGTTACATTACAAGAGACCCTCTCCTCAAGCGCTCAATCAGACTGAACGTTCAGGACGAGGCCAAGAACTACCATGAAATTCCGCTTCTCGGAACAGTGGCTGCCGGAGCTCCCATCCTCGCCGCTGAGCAGATTGAAGCCTACATCCCCTTCGGCGGTCCCGTCTCCTCTGACAAGGAGCTCTTTGCTCTCCGTGTCAAAGGCGAATCTATGATAAACGCCGGCATTCTCGAAGGAGACGTCATCATCGTCGAAAAGACCCCCGAAGCCAAAAACGGTGAAATGGTGGTCGCCCTCATAGATGACGAGGCAACGGTCAAAACCTTCTACAAGGAGAAGGACCACTTCCGTCTCCAGCCTGAAAACGACTACATGGACCCCATCATCTGCGACGAACTTGTCATCCTCGGCAAAGTTGTAGGTCTCATGCGCTATTATTAATTTATAATAAAAAAGAAGGCCTTTGCC